>NZ_AP022587.1:2794869-3105411 GCF_010731715.1 Mycobacterium stomatepiae | reverse complement strand
TCCGCTAGAGGAGAACTGGTACCAGACCAGGGCATCCGCGAGGCCCTGGCACTTGCGGCATTTGTCGGTTTCACGTTTGTACATTGGCGTCCTCCATCTTGAGGAGCGAGGGGAATCGTTCAACGTTGGGCGACTTGAATTTAAATTACATCAGGGTTATTGGTGTGACCCTTTGGCGCGCCGAGAGTTTTTCAACTGTAAACGCTAGGCGACATCGTTGCAGCTCAGATGCAACATAACCGATACATAGCTTGCCGAAAGGTGTCCTTAACCTCCCGTGCTTAACGTCGAGATTGCCACGCCGACGAAGGGGGGAAAGCGATGGCGTTACGCACCGTCAAGCTCCGTCGATTGTTGGGGGCTACGGCGTTATGTGGGGGAATGGCTATTGTCGCAACAGGTATTGGCGCGGGTGTGGCGAGCGCGGACCCGTGGGGTCCGCCGCCTCCGCCCGGGCCGGCCGGATGGGGCCCACCCCCGCCGCCGCCCGGATGGGGTCCGCCGCCACCCGTGTGGGGTCCGCCCTCGCCGGGGCCGTGGGGACCGCCGCCACCACCGGCATGGGGACGGCCCCCTCCGCCTTGCATTCCGTTCGTTCCCTGCTGAGAGTTCGACCAGCGGGGAGCTGACCGCTGACGCTGTGGACGCCGCCGACGACTGCCGGTGTTCACGGCGTCGGCAGTACTACACGTCTTACGACAATTATTCTGCGGCTCACAGACATTGGAGTTCCATAGGTATCGCGTTTGTGCGTCGTGCGGGGCCCCTCTTTCCGACACGACAAATCGCGAATACGTAATACTTGACTGCGTGAGCGCGGGCGAGCGGGCAGATGGCGATGGCAAGAACTCGGCGTTCTGGGACCTGGTCACCCCGCAACGTCTCACCGAGGTGGTCGACGTTGGCGCGAATCCGATCGAGTCCGAGCCGCCGTACACGCCGATGCTCGCCGCGGGACTATGTCGGGTAACGGGATTCGAGCCGCAGGCCGAACCGCTGCACACGCTGCAGAGCCGCGAAGGCCGCCAGGAGCGCTACCTGCCGCACGCCGTGGGCGATGGCGAATCGCACATACTCAACGTGTGTCAGGGATCCGGAATGACAAGCCTGCTCGAACTGGACCCGGCGGCGCTGGAGGTGTTCGAGTACCTCAAGCTGCTGGGGCGAGTTGTCGAACGCGTACCCGTGAAAGCGCACAAGCTCGATGACATTGCCGAGATCGAACACGTCGACTTCTTGAAGATAGACATCCAAGGAGGCGAACTCGCGGTATTCCGTGGCGGCACAGCCAGACTCGCCGAGACGGTTGCAATCCAAACCGAGATCTCATTCGTGACGCTCTACAAGGATCAGCCGACGCTGGGCGACATCGACTCCGAGCTACGCAGCCAGGGATTCATTCCGCACTGCTTCCCCGAGGTCAAGCTGTGGCCGATTTCGCCGTGCGTGGATCCCCGCCAGCCCATCAACCAGCTCCTGGAGGCCGACATCGTCTACGTGCGGGACTTCACCCACCCGGACTCGATGAGCGACGAACAACTTAAGCACCTGGCCCTGATCGCGCACTATTGCTATTGGTCGTTCGACCTGGCGCGGCGTTGTCTGACGCTGCTGGAGCACCGGAAAGCGGTGCCGGCCGGAACTGACCAACGCTATCGAAAACTGCTGATGGCCAACTGATTCCGGTCAAGCCGAATGTGGACTGACGTTGATGCCCGCGGCGGCGCCGTCCTTGGGGTTGGTGAAGATCTCGGGCCCCTCGCCGAGAAAGTCGGGCCGGCCGGCGGGCTAGGACCAGGGCCCGGGGTAGTGGCCTTCCTGGTCTTGCACCATGACGATTTCCTTGCACTCGCCGCCCGCGGTGGTCTCGCCGCGGCAGACCAGCGTCCAGCCCGACAGCCGCTCGAAGGGCCGGATGGACCAGTTCGTCGCGACCGGATCGGGAGCGGGCAGGGCCAGCACCGAGTACGTGCCGCCGATGTTCGTGATGTAGAGGTGGCCGCCGAAGAACGCCATTTTGGCGATCGGCATTTTCTTGGCGTCCTCTCGGTTCTTCAGCAGGTCCCAGTGCTGGGTGCGCAGGTTCCACACCCCGAAGCCGAACTGCGAATCGGTCGAGTCCCGGCCGTCGACGAACAGGCTTCCGTCCGACAGCGTCGCGGCCAACCCGCCGCCGGAGATCCGGTCGGTGTCGCCGACCTTGATGATGGATTTGGAGTTCAGGTCGAAGAACATGGTCGACACGACGGTCGGGGAGTCACGTCGGGTGATTTTCACCAATTTGTCTGGCCCGTCTGATAATTCGGCATCGACGGTGGCCACGTCGTTGTCCTGGTAGATTGCTTCCCCCGACGGGCGACGCAGCTCGGCGCCAGAGGTCTTGCCGGGCTGCGTGTTTCGCTGAAACGACAAGACATCCGGCCAGACTCGAGCGGGCTCAGGGTCGTTCCAGGTCATGGACAGGTAGGTGCCGGATAGGAGCACGGTTCGCGGCGGCGACGCGGGCGCGTGCCCGTCGGTGAAGGCGTTGAGCCATGCGATACCGGATGTCGTTGCGCCAAGCCGCCATTGCTTCGGTTCGGTCAACCTCAAGTCAGGCGTCGGTGGTTGTAGTTCTTTCGTCGCCGCCGGTTTCCCGGTCTTGAAGTCGAAGGTGTAAGCGGTGGTCTTGGCGACTTCGGGTGCCGGCGGCTGCGCCGGTTTGAGGGTCGTCACCACATACACGACTTTCATGTCGTCCGCCGTGCCGGACAACGCGCACATCGCCCCGGTGACGTTCTCGCCGGCGGGAATCGCCGGGAGTGACGGCGCCACGTACTGTCCTGTTTTCGTATCGAATATTTTTGGGCGAATATCGTCGAGCGCGGATTTGCTGACGGCGAATTCCTCGGGGCAACCGAAATATGCGGTTCCGGCGTAGCTTTTCCAGTCTTTTTCCAGCGGGCCGGTGACGGGCGGCGGCGGTGGGGCAGAACTGGAGGTCGTCGTCGACTCGGAAGTCGAGCTTGTCGGCGTTGCCGCGGGGGGCGACGCGGTCTCCGAACACGACGCGATGGCCAGGCCGGCGGCGAACCCGATCAGCGCAAGCCGGAATCTGGGCATGCTTCGCCCCTGGAACGCACGCATCAGTAACCCCCGTTAACTTCGTGTAACCAAGGAGCGTAAAGCGGGTTCGCTGGGCGCGCGACTCGTGGGGTCTTTCTCACAATTACGCGATCACGAAAGCGGTTTGGCCGCTGGAAATGTCCACTCGCCATCGAGGACCTTTTGGCGCGGGCGGTAGAGCCGGACCAGTTGTACACGCTCACCGACCAGAAACCGTCGACCGGCACCTCCCCGAGGGTGAGCCGGTATTTAGCGGCACCGTCAATTTTTGCGGGATGGTAGGCGAAATAGATGGCGTCCTTTTCCGGGTTGCCGCCCCACGCCACCGCTGAGCCGATCAGATGTCGCACCGGGTCGCTGTCATCCTTCGCGCCGAACATGGCCTTGGAGTTGGGCACGGTGGTCCCCAGCTGACCGAGCGCGTCCCGGACGGCCTTCTGGCTGACAGGGTCCCACTGGGGATATCAAAACTCCCGGTGTCGAGCTGACGCACCACAACGGCATCTTGCAGTGCGTGGACCGTAGCGAGGTCGCTATCGTCGTCGGGATCGACCAGGATGCGAAGGGCCGCCAGGACATACCGGGT
The DNA here is from genome assembly GCF_010731715.1 of Mycobacterium stomatepiae. Lineage (NCBI taxonomy): Bacteria > Bacillati > Actinomycetota > Actinomycetes > Mycobacteriales > Mycobacteriaceae > Mycobacterium > Mycobacterium stomatepiae. The sequence goes on along the minus strand of NZ_AP022587.1, from coordinate 3,101,720 downwards.
GCCGATGCCGTCGCGGTCGAGAGTGTGCTCGCCCTGCCCGTAGAACACCGCGGGCACGTAATGGTCCTCGGTGATCACCTGCATCGACATGAATCGGTCGTCGGCGTCGGGCAGCGATATCGTGACCGGTCCGGCATCCAGGTCGAAGGCGCCGGTGGAATAGAGCGTGTCGCGGTTAGACCGCACCACCAGTTGCTTGTCCAGCGGCATCGACTCGCGGATGTGGATCAACGTGCCGAACCCGCCGTCGGCGACCGCCTTGCCGAAATAGAGATCCGTTTCGGCGCGGGCGAAGTTGTCCGGTGACACCACAGCACCGTCGGATGTCTTGCGCTCTTTCACCATTCGGACCCTACGCGGGCGTCCGGTGAATGACTATGGTGCGACTTCGAATTCGATGGGTAATGTCGTCGGCCCGCTGAGGGTCACCATCGGTTTCCAGGGCGCCGGACCGGCGGTCCGCGGATTCACCAAACGCTGGGTGAGCACGATGAGCGCCTCGGCGATTTCGCGCCTGGCCAGGTTGGCGCCCAGGCAGTAATGGACCCCGCCGCCGAAGGTCAAAATCGCCGGGGCGCCCTCGCGGGTGATGTCGACGCGGTCGGGATCGTCATAAACGGCCGGATCGCGGTTGGCCGCAAGGGTATTCACCAACACCGCCGTGCCGGCGGGAAAGACGTACCCATCGATCTCGGCGTCTTCGGTCACCATGCGAAGAGTTCCGCACACGATCGGCGAGTGCCTCATCGTCTCGTCGACGGCGCGCATCGCCAGTTCGGGTTGCTCCGTGAGCAACTGCCACTGATCCGGGTGTTCGCAGAGTACCTGTACCGCGGCGGCCACCTGGTTGCGGGTGGTGTCCGTGCCCGCCAGCAGCAGCCCCCCGGCAAGCATGCGCAGCTCGCCGGCGTTGAGGCGGTCGCCGTCGTCCTCGGCGCGGATCAGGTCGGAAAGCAGATCGTCGGTGAGGCTGCGTCGGCGCCGGGCCACCATGTCGTCGACGTAGTCGTCGAGCTCATCCCAGGCGCGCATGACTTGGGGCTCGATGTCGGCAACGTCGACCGTGAAGCTGAATGCCTTGAATACCTCGTCGGCCCACAACGAGAATTGCTGCCAGTCCTCGCGGGGCGCACCGAGGAGCGCACAAATGATCGGGACCGGGTACGGCCGCGCGATATCGGCGACGACGTCGCACCGGCCCGCGTCGGCCACCCGATCGACCAGCTCGTTCATCAGGTCGACCATGGTGTCGTGCAGGCGCAGGGTCGCGCGCGGTGTGAATGCTTTGGACGTCAGACTGCGGAGCCGATGGTGCGCCTCACCCTCCAGGCACAGCAGGCTGTTGACCACCTTGTCCCACAACGGGCCTGAGGTGATCCCCTGGACAATCAGGTTCAAGCCGGGCGGTATCTGGAAACGACTATCGCGCAATATCGATCGCACCAGGTGGTACGAGAGCACTTCGGGCCCGAACGGCCCCAACGCGATGGGGGCCTGCTGCTGGGGGGCTCGAAGACGCGGATAGACCTCTGCCGGTGTTTCCAGAGCGTCGTACGTGACGGTCGGAAGATTGGCATCGAAAACGCTTGTGGGAGCCGCACGTACGGTCATGACGGTCTCCTTAGCGCGGATGCGCCGGGGCGGGGAGCTCGCGGACAATTTGCAAACAATGTATGGCCACGGCGTACGAGTGTCAACGAGGCACGTAGCCGAGAAGCGAAATCAGGGGTTTTGGGGCGGATGCCTCATGCGCCGATCCCGCGCCGGGCGGACCATTGCTTCATGGTTGCCAGCAATTTCGAGCCCAGGACCGCCGCGATAGCGCCAAACCAGCCGTGGCACAAGCTGTTAACGGAAGGTCACGCCCCACTGGTACGGGCGCGGCGGGTGTTCCGCTACCTGCCTTCGGCGCCCCGGTGCAAGGTGTGCAACAACCCATTTGGGGGCGCGGGCGGACGTCTTTTCGCCGTGGCCGGCTTCAGCCCGTCGCGTAAGAACCCGAATCTGTGCAGTCGCTGTTGTGACGCGCTGCCCCCGGGTGGCGCCGAGGTGGATGTCGCGGTGCTGTTCGCCGACATCCGTGGTTCCACGGCGCTGTGCCAGCGCGGCATCGCGGCGGACTTCGCCGCACTGCTCAACCGGTTCTATGCCGCCGCGACGCAGACGCTGCTGCGGCACGATGCGGTGATCGACAAATTGATCGGCGACGAGGTCATGGCGTTCTTTGTGCGCGGGATCAGCGGACCGGACTACCGGCGTCGCGCGGTTGTGGCGGGCATAGAGCTGCTCGAAGCCGTCGGCTATAGCGGCGGCGAGAGGCCTTGGCTTCAGCTGGGTGTCGCGGTCAACGCGGGCGTCGCGTACGTCGGCAACATCGGCGCGGCGGTCGTCGATTTCACCGCGCTCGGCGACCCGGTCAACCTCTCCGCCCGGATGCAACAACACGCCGCCGGCGGGGAACTGCTCGTCGCATCCGGAGTGGCCGACGACATGATGGAGATGTCGCCGCGACGGCGGTTGAACCTGCGCGGGTACGACCGGCCGATCGAGGCGTACGCGCTCAAGGTGTGACTTCGAGTGAGCGAGGAATGTGTCCCCGGAGATCGCGAACCATGAGGAGATGTCAGCGCTCAGACGCGCCTGGACATACACATTGAGCTAGATGTCGGCTATTTGCCGTGCGGGTCGTTGGCATTGAGTGCGGCGATCACTTTGTCTTGGTCGCCGCGGGCTTCGCCGTAGCGCAGGAACTTGACCCGCTCGACCTGAATCTCCTTGCGGTCGGGTTCGTTTTCCAGCAGCTGGATGACCTCGTCGAGAAACTCGTCGAGCGGCATCGCGGCGGCGTTGTGGCTCTGTCCGGGCATCAATTCGGTTTGCACCGACGGCGGCACGAGTTCTTTGACCTCGACCGAGGTATCGGACAGCTGCAGCCGTACTGACTCGCCGAGCATGTGAATGGCGGCCTTGGAGGCGTTGTAACTGGGGGTGACCCGCAGCGGTGCGAAGGCCAGGCCCGACGAGACCGTGATGATGGTTGCGGCCGGCTGGTTTTGCAGATGCTCGACGAACGCCGCGATCAGGCGAATGGGGCCGAGCACGTTGGTGGTGATCGTCGCTTCGGCGGTCGCGAGGAACGTGTCGGGGTGATGCCAGTCCTCGACCTTCATGATGCCCGCCATCGCGATGACGACGTTGAGGTCGGGATGCCGTGCCAGCACTTCCGCGGCGGCCGAGCGGATACTCGCCGAGTCGGCGGTATCGATCCGCACCGTGTCGATACCGGCATGTTCGGCGGCGATCTGCTCGAGCAACTCGGTCCGGCGGCCCCCGACGATGACTGTGTTGCCCTTGGCCTGCAACCGTAGTGCCAGTGCCAGACCGATCCCGCTGGTGGAGCCCGGAATGAAAATGGTGTTGCCGGAGATTTTCATGGGCCGCGCCTTTCCTTGACTAGCGACAGGGCTAGCTCGAGGGATAGCTAGAGCTTGCCAAGTCGGCGGACCCGGCGCGAGCCCTTGTTCAGCTTGTCGAGCGGGACACCTGCGGGCTGTCCTGCGCGCCGAGGTTGGTCGCCGCGTCGATGATGGCGCGTTCGATCTGGCGAAGCGCGTGCACCGCGGTGAGAAACCGCCGGGTGTCCGGGTGCGGCCCGTGGTCGCCGTCTTGATGGCGGGCCAGCGCCTCGGCGGCGTCGAGCGCATCGGTCTTGGAGTTGACGCTCACCCCGGTCGCCCCATCGACGAGAGCGGCCAGCGCGTCGATGTTGGTCCGGGTCTGCTTGGCGGCGGCGGTGAAGGCATCCGCGAGCTGCGGTGATCCGAAATGGTCGTGGTAGCGCTCGCTGCTGCGCGCCAGGCTGCGCCCGTACCGGTCGCAGGCGGTGAAGATGCGCAGGCCGCGCCGAATGCTGCGGCGCCCGGCCAGGCCGGCCACCCCGGCCAGCAGCGGCTTGGCCGTGATCCGGAATTGCTGCAGGTCTCGATCGAGCTCGCGAGCCTGCTCGGTCGGGCTGACGGTTTCGTCCTTGCCGAACATCGTCGCCGTCGAGATCTCGATCAGCGCGCCCAACGCCTTCAGGAAGGCAAGCGTGTCGCGGCGGATGGCGGTCCTGGTGTTCGTCGGCAACACCAGGATCGCGACGGTCACTCCGATCACGGCGCCGATCGCGGTCTCTTCGATCCGCAACAGGAATACGCCGAACGAGAATTGGCCCATCAGGCCGTACAGGAGCGCCAGCATCGTGGTGATCCAGAAGGTCATCAGGCTGTGGGTGATCGTCATGAAATAGAAGGCGCAGAACAGGCAGACGAAGATCGCGACCAGTGAGGTGGTCTTGTCGCCGGCGACCAACGTGGCCGCCACAATGCCGCAGGGCACGCCCAGAACGGTGCCGAACAGGCGCTGCTAGCCTTTGGTCAGGGTTTCACCCCAGGAGTTGGTCCCGGCGAAGATGACGAACGTCGCGATCACCGCCCAGAACCAGCGGGCCGGTGACACCAGCTCGCCGGTGATGATGGCCAACGACGCGGCGATCGTCACCTGAATGGCCTGCCGGGTGGTCTGCGACAGCCCGTCGTCGCCTTTCTCGGCGGCGTCTTCATCCTGCGGGTCGTCCACGGGGTCGGGCGGCTCGGTGGCGCCGGGGCCCGCCATCGCGCCGGTGGTGGCGTGCTCGACGATCGCGCGGACTTCGGCGGTTGCGTTGGCGGCGTTGATGATTGCCAGCGCAAGGCGGCGCACCGCGGCTTGACCGGAGTCGTCGGCGGCGCTGGGCCCCGGCTGCTCGTCCAGAACCCGCTGCGCGTGATCCGCGGCCAGTTGCAGACCGCCCGGCGCCGGAATCCGGATCGCGCGCGAGTTCGGCTAGCGCCCCAACTAATTCGAGGCGCGTGTCGACCGGGATGGCGGTGGGATTTTCCGCGACCAGTGCGGTCACCGTCCGCCCGGCGTTGGCGACCCATTCGATGGCGAGCTCGGCGTCGAACAACCACGGAGCCAGTTGCTGACTGGTCACTCCCGGCCACAGCACGGCGGGATCGGCATTGTCCTCGATCTGGCTCTGCACCATCAGGGCGGTCTCGTTGAGCCGAGTGGTGCGGGCCCGCATATGGCGTCGTTGCCGTTCGTCGAGCTGACCGCTGCGAACCGTCTCCGCCGTGGTGTCGACCAGGATGGCCATACGGGCGCGCAGCGCCCGAATCGTGGCCCGCAGCACGCGTTCTGGGCGATCGGGCATGACGTAGGTGCTCATCACGTAGGTGCACACGGTTCCCACCACGACGGCGCCGATCATCCACGGCAACTCCGAAATGCTCGCTCGCAGATACAAAGTGAAGAAGTAAGCCATGAACGCGACCATGCCGAGCGCCCGGCCCCGGGGTCCGAAGCGGCGGACGTAGACCGCGGCGAACACCACCACCACGAAGGCGGCGTCGGCGGCCACCGGGTGGGGCGCGAGCAACGCGGCGGCGGTGATGGACAGCGCGGCGGGCACGGGCAGCAGCGCCATCGTGATGCGCTGCTGGCGCGGGTCGGGTTCGTTGACGGATCGGGCGGCGATCATCGTGATCACGACGCCCAGCAACGCGACGGCAAGCGGCTGTCCCGTCGCCCGGGTCAGCACGAAAAGCATCGCCAGCGAGCAGGCCAGCGCGGCCGTCGTCCGAGTGGCCATCCGCAGCCGCAACAATCCGGGATCGGAGCCGATCCACCAATTTCGCGCGCGCTCGTAGAACACCGTCGTGGATTCGCGCAGACCGCCGGTGGTGTCGAGATTCCGTGTGTCGCCAAGGCCGCGCTCGTGCACCTCGCGCCCACTCGACACCCGTTACCGCCTCTCTTTCTGCTCACCCTATGGGCGGCGTCACTGCCTGACTGCTGCCGACCAGGCTAGTCTTCGAACTCGTGACAGCGCCGACGCGGGCGAAACTGGCCGACGGCCGTGACCTGTTGTTCTTCGCCTTGCCCGGGCACTCTCCGGAGCCGGTCGCCGATCGCAGACCCTTGCCGGAGCGCAACCCGGACCAGTCGCAATTGCGGTTCGACCGGTCGACCGGACAGTGGGTGATCATCGCCGCGCTGCGCCAAGACCGCACCTACAAGCCGCCCGCCGACCAGTGCCCGCTATGCCCGGGCCCTACCGGATCGACCAGCGAGGTGCCCGCGCCGGACTACGACGTGGTCGTTTTCGAAAACCGGTTCCCGAGCCTGTCGGGCGCCGGACAGCCGATGGGTGCGCCCACCGGCGACGGCTTCGTCGCGGCGCCCGGGCACGGCCGCACCGAAGTGATCTGTTTCTCCAGCGACCACACCGGTTCGTTCTCGGCGTTGCCGCCGGCGCACGCACGGCTGGTGGTCGATGCCTGGCGGCACCGCACCGCCGACCTGCTGGCCACCGCGGGCATCGAGCAGGTCTTCTGCTTCGAGAATCGTGGTGAGGAAATCGGGGTCACGCTGAGCCATCCGCATGGCCAGATCTACGGCTACCCGTATCTGACGCCACGCACCGCCACCATGCTGGAGCAGGCTCGTGAACATCGAAAGCACCACGGTAACAACCTCTTTGCCAGCCTGCTGGCGCACGAGGTTGCCGACGGTAGCCGCATCGTCGCGCGCAGCGAGCTGTTCACGGCGTTCGTGCCGTTCGCGGCCCGTTGGCCGGTCGAGGTGCACATCTACCCGAACAGGTTCGTGCGCAACCTTGTCGAATTGACCGACGACGAGCTGGACGCGTTCGCCCGGCTTTACCTCGACGTGCTGGGCCGCTTCGACCGGATGTATTCGGCTCCGCTGCCCTACATTTCGGCACTGCATCAGTACGCCGACACCGAGGCCCAGGCCGACGGCTATTTCCACGTCGAGTTGATGTCGATCCGGCGCAGTGCCACCAAGCTCAAGTACTTGGCGGCCTCCGAGTCGGCGATGGGCGCATTCATCGGCGACGTCATGCCCGAAAGCGTGGCCCAGCGATTGCGTGAACTCGCATGACGGTCCGCCATGCGGCGCCGGGCCGGATCAACCTGATCGGCGAGCATACCGACTACAACCTCGGATTCGCGCTGCCGATCGCGCTCCCAGAACGCACCGTCGTGGCCTTTACTCCCGACCGCGGCGACGCCATCACCGTGCGCAGCGATCGGGCGGACGACGCGGTTCGCATTCCGCTGGGCACCGTTCCCGGGGACCTGGACGGCTGGGCGAGTTACGTCGCCGGAGTGGTGTGGGCGCTGCGCCAGGCCGGTCACCCGGTGCCGGGTGGGGCGATGTCCATCGCCAGCGACGTGCAGATGGGGTCGGGCTTGTCGTCGTCGGCGGCGCTGGAATGCGCGGTGCTGGGCGCGCTGACAACGGTCGCCGGTGTCCGCATCGACAGAAAGGACCAGGCGCGGCTGGCCCAGCGCGCCGAGAACGAATACGTCGGTGCCCCAACAGGTTTGCTTGACCAACTGTCCGCAATGTTCGGCGAGCCGTCGACCGCGCTGCTGATCGACTTCCGTGATGTCACCGTCGAGCCGGTGGCTTTCGACCCCGACGCGTGCGGCATCGCGCTGCTGCTGATCGACTCCCGCGCGCGGCATCGGCATGCCGGCGGCGAATACGCGGCCCGGCGGGCGTCGTGCGAACGGGTGGCCGCCGCGCTCGCGGTGTCGTCACTGCGTGAAGTTCAAGACCGCGGACTCTCGGTGTTGGCGCGGGTTAGCGATCCGGTCGACGTCCGGCGGGCCCGTCATGTGCTGACCGAGAATCAGCGTGTCCTCGATTTCGTTGCTGCGCTGCGTGATTCGGACTTCACCGTGGCCGGCCAGATCATGACCGCCTCGCACGCGTCGATGCGGGACGACTTCGAAATCACCACCGAGCACATCGATCTGATCGCCGACACCGCGGTCGGTGCTGGTGCCCTGGGCGCCCGGATGACCGGCGGCGGCTTCGGGGGTTGTGTGATCGCCTTGGTGCCGGCCGACCACGCAGAGGCGGTGAGCGAGGCGGTGCGAAGCGCGGTGTCCGACGCTGGGTTCGAGCTGCCGACGATCACCCGAACCCGTGCGGCTGCCGGCGCGGAGCCCGCGTAGCCGAACGCCCGCGAGTGTTGCGTCTGGGCGGCAAATCTGCCCTTGAGTTCAAGGGGTGGTTGCAACACTTCGTAGTTAGGGGTGTTGATGACGGGTCAGCCTCAGTTGTTGGTGGTGCAGCGGCGGTATTGGGATTTGATCGCTGCGGGATGGTCCTCGGAGGATGCCGGGGTGGCGGTCGGCGTGTCGGCGACGTGCGGTAGCAAGTGGTTTCGCAGGTTTGGTGGTGTGAATCCACGATGGTCAAAGCCTCAAGGACAGCGACGGCCGCGGCTGTCGGCGGATGAGCGTGAACAGATCATGATCGGCACCGCGCACGGTGAGTCGATCCGTTCGATGGCGCGCCGGTTGGGCCGGGCGCCGTCGACGATCATGCGCGAGATTGCCCACAACGGTGTCATGCGAGGGCATGTGGGCCGTTATCGCGCCCGGTATCGGTTCGGGGCCCGCCGGGCCGGTTGGGACGCGAAGTCGGGCTACTCGGCGCGCATCGCTCAGCGGCGCAGCGAGCAACGGGCGCGTCGACCCAAGACCGGCAAGTTGGGCCGCTGTGAGCAATTGCGGGCCGAGGTGCAAGCGTTGTTGGTCAACAAGTACAGCCCCGAACAGATCGCCGGGGTATTGACCGCGACCTATCCTGACCGCCCGGAGATGCAGGTGTCCCACGAAACCATCTACCAGGCGCTTTACGTGCAAGGGCGCGGAGAACTGCGCCGGGAACTGAGGACATGCCTGCGCACCGGGCGCGCGTTGCGTAAACCGCGCCGACGGGCCCGCGCCGGTGACGGCCGCGGCCGTATCCAAGGCATGGTCAACATCAGTGAGCGGCCCGCCGAAGCTAACGACCGCGCCGTGCCAGGCCATTGGGAAGGAGACCTGATCATCGGCAAGGACCAGGCCTCTCAAATCGGCACGCTGGTTGAACGTTCCACCGGATATGTCCGACTGCTGCACCTACCCCATACCCGTAGCGCCGAGGCCGTCGCCGAGGCCATGATCGCCGCGGTCAAAGACCTGCCCGCCACCTTGCGCCGCACCGTGACCTGGGACCAACGCCACGAAATGGCCCACCACGCCCGCATCAGCATCGACACCGGCATCGAGGTTTACTTCTGCGATCCCCACTCACCCTGGCAGCGCGGTAGCAATGAGAACACCAACGGCCTACTACGGCAATACTTTCCAAAGGGCACCGACCTTTCGGTGCACGACGCCGAACACCTCGCCTACGTCGCCGACGAACTCAACGGACGACCCCGAAAACGCTTCAACTGGGACAACCCCACCAACCGCCTCAACAAGCTACTGTCCACCCCGACAGACACAACTGTTGCAACCAAACCTTGAATCCACCCGCCGAAATCCCGCCCTTGGCGCACGCTTAACGCCGTCGTTACACGCTCAACGCTGTCGTTGCACCTCGGCGCTGCGGCTAGCCCGCCGGAGTCAGCTTGACCGCACCGAGGTGCATGCGGTCGACCGCCTCGCCGAACTCCTCGAGCGTCGGGATGCGTCGATCGCGGAATTTCAACCCGATCATCGTCTGCGCCCGGCGCGGGCCGTACGCTTCGGCGCAGCGCTTGTAGAGATCGGAAACGATAGCGCGGTCCCGGATCGGCTCGCCGTTCATCGCGGTTGACTTTCCGTCGTAGACGACCTGGGCCGGCGCGCCACCGCGGAAGTTCTGCTTCCACGAAGCACCGGTCAGCGCATACAGATTGTTGTCGATCACATGGGCGCTCACGGGAAGTGTGAACGGGCGTCCAGTCTTTCGGCCGGTGAAGTTCAGCACCATCAGTTGTTTGCGGACCGGGCCGGCCAGCGGCGTGCGCAGCAGCAAACCCAGCATCGGGTTGACGAGTTTGAGCAAGAACGAGGGCGGGTGCCCGGCGTCGATCGCGTACGACTCTTCGGCCATGCACACACCGTAAGGCCAATCGGCTACGTTGAGCAGCCTTTTCCGCGCAGGATCGGAGCGAGCTGGGCCAGCGGGATGTGCGGTGAGACGGCGCCGGGTGAAATTCCGCCCGGCCCGCGTTCGGCCGGCAGGTAGAGGACGAGGTCGTCGCGGTCCAGCGCCCAGGCCTGGTAGCCGTCGACCAGTGCGCCCTCGGGGTGGTCCGGTTCGAACTGCTCAACCTGAAACGGTGACCCGTCCAGCGCCCGCTGCAAATAGGGATGTGCGATCGGCGGGATCGCCGTCAACGGGTCCACACCAGGGCACAGCAAATCGGTCAGTTGCAGCTGACGTTGCGAGTCGAAGGTGAAGGTGGTGATCGCAGCACTGGGGTGAGGCATGCTGCTGAAATACCAATCAGACTGAAATACAACCGTTTTCGTGATCCCGGCACGGGTGAGAACTTGCGAGCTGAGGTTGGCGCTACCCTTGCCATTGGTATCCGTTTCGCCGTAGTCGGTGAAGAATTTCCGGACGAATGACGTCAGCACCGGGCCCGACGGTGGGTTGTCGACGAGGTCGGCGGGGTATGCGGCGGTCACTTCGATGAGCGCACCGTTGACGTCCTTGCTCAGTTTGCACCGACCGGCTTTCCCGTCCCACACCCCGTGCACGTCGTTGCACAGGCGGTTGGGAATCGGGATGGTGCTGGCGGCCGGACTGCTCGCACCGTGGTTGGGGCTCTGGCAGGCGCAGGCCATCAGCACTGCGGAGACGGCGACGGCGAGCCGGCTTGGTGGCATGGGCTCACCATAGGGCTGGTAATCATCGCCCCGCTCGGCGCGATCGTCGCGCCGGTCGTGCTCCGATAGCCGGGAGATCCTGCGCTCGGTGTGGCGCTCGTCGTCGCCCTGCTCGCCGAAGTGCCTTGCCATCTGATTTGCTGCCGGAGCCGCACCCGCCAACGCGGGGTCGATGCCACGGTGACGGTTGCTGTATTCGACTCTATCGCCGGTCAGTTCTGCCAAAAGCGAGCTGCTAAGAGCAGTGATCTGGTCAGTTGAGGTCGAGCCCCGTCATCGGGAAAGATAGCTGGGCGTTTCGTATGCGCCGAACGTTCGGCGCCCGGGGCCGTTCGGCACTGTCGAAAGTCTCTCTGCGAAATACGTACCGGAAGCGACGGTTATCCAGTAAGAGACAGCTATGAAGTCACGAACGGTCCTCACGGCACTCATTGCGGTGGCGGCTGTCTTCATGACGTTTGTCGCGGCCGCGCCACCCATCGCCTACGACGGTGAACCGGCGTTCGTGACGAATCCGGCCGAGCACGTGGACACGCTCATCGGGACGGGCACGGGTGGGCAGACGGTAGGCGAGATCAACAACTTTCCCGGCGCGTCCGTGCCATTCGGGATGGTGCAGTATTCGCCGGACACGGTCGCGAACTACGCCGGGTACAACTATCACAACCCACGCTCGACAGGTTTCAGCATGACGCACGCGTCGGTGGGCTGTGCGGCATTCGGGGACGTTTCGATGTTACCGACCACGGGCTCGAGCGACACGCAACCTTGGAATGCCTCGGAGCGGATAGCCCACGACGACACGGAACAGGGCGAGCCGGGCTACTACACCGTGAGGTTCCCCGACACCGGAGTGACCGCGGAACTCACCGCCACCACCCGTACCGGCGTCGGTCGGTTCAGCTTCCCGCACAATGGTCGCCCGGCGGTAATCCAAGTGCGTTCCGGCGCGTCGCTGGCGGGCAACTCTCGCGCGGCCATCCAGATCGGCGAGGACAACACCACCATCAGCGGATGGGCGACCAGCGGTGGGTTCTGCGGCAAGAACAATACCTACACAGTGTATTTCGCGATGAAGTTCAACCAACCGTTCACCTCTTACGGCACTTGGGACGGCTATTCGGTCTACGCCGGCGAGCGCACCGCGGTGTCGCCCTATAGCGGCGGCTACGTGAGTTTCCCGGCCGGCTCGGTGGTCGAAGCTCGCACCGCGATCTCGTATGTCGGTATCGACGGGGCGTGGGCAAATCTGGCTGCCGAGGGGGCCCCGGGCTTCGACGAAGTGCGAGCCGCCGCACTCTCGGAGTGGAACGCGGCGCTGACGTGTATCTCGGTGGCCGGCAGAAACACCGACGACCTCGACACCTTCTATACCGCCCTTTACCGATCTCTGTTGCATCCCAACACATTCAATGACACGGACGGACGCTACATAGGATTTGACGGCCTCATCCGCGAAGTAGCTAAGGGGCATACCCAGTACGCGAACTTTTCCGACTGGGATACCTACCGCAGTCTGGCGCCCCTTCAGGGATTGCTCTTTCCAAGGCAAGCCAGCGATATGGCGCAATCGCTCGTCAACGACGCCGAGCAAAGCGCATCGTTCCCGCGTTGGTCATTTGCGAATTCGGCAACCGGTGAGATGAGCGGGGACAATGTGGTGCCCCTCATCGTCAACCTCTACATGTACGGAGCGCGTGACTTCGATGTCGGAAAGGCATTGCGCTACATGGTGAATGCGGCGACGACAGGTGGGGTTGGGCTGAACGGATACGTCGAAAGGCCGGGGATCGCCACCTACCTGCAGTTCGGCTACGCACCATTTACGTTCGAATTCCGCACCGATGGCTGGATCGCCGACGCGTCGATCACACTCGAGTGGTCGGTCGACGATTTCGCCATCTCCCGATTCGCCGACTCGCTCGGTGACACCGCGACCGCCGCCGAATTCCAGGACCGATCGCAGTACTGGCAGAACCTGTTCAATCCGACCACCCGCTATGTGTCTCCACGCGACGTGACGGGAGTTTTTCCCTCTGGCCCTGGATTCGTGGATTCCCCTTCGACTTTCGGTCAAATCGGATACGACGAAGGCAACGCGGAGCAGTACGTCTGGTGGGTACCGCACAACGTAGCCGCCCTGGCGACAGCGCTCGGCGGTCGCCAGGCGGTGGCCGCCCGACTGGATCGTTTCACCAAAAAACTCAACGTCGGCCCCAATGAGCCGTATCTCTGGGCCGGCAACGAGCCGGGCTTCGGGGTGCCCTGGCTCTACAACTACATCGGCCAGCCGTGGAAGACTCAGCTCACGGTCGACCGGGTGCGCGGCCTATTCGGGCCCACACCAGATGGTGAGCCGGGCAACGACGATCTCGGCGCGCTCTCCAGCTGGTATGTCTGGGCTGCGCTCGGCGTTTATCCCGGAACTCCGGGAACACCGATTCTCACCGTCAACACGCCGCTCTTTGATCGCGCCGTAATAAGGCTGCCGGCAGGCAATTCCATCCGGGTCACCGCACCGGGGGCCTCCGGACCACACCATCTGAAGTACCTCAGCGGCCTCGACGTCGACGGCAAGCCCACCGACCGCACCTTTGTGCCAGAGTCGCTCATCCGCACCGGCGGGGAACTCGCGTTCTCCCTCGCCGCTCACCCGGACAGAGGCTGGGGCTCCGGCGAGTCCTCGGCGCCACCATCGTTCGGCGCGGGCGGGGCGGCGGTGACCATCAATGCGTCGCGCCCCGTCGTCGCGATCGCTCCCGGAAGTACGGGCGGCGTTAAAGTCGACGCCCAACGGATGGTCGCCAATTCCGATGGCTACCGCATCACCGGCACGTCCGTCACCGCCGGGATCACGACTGCACCCATCTCCGGACAGTTCGCATCCGACGGATCGGCCGCCGTTACGGTCCCGGTCACGGTGGCACGGTCGGTTCCCGAGGGCAATTATCTCGTCGTTCTGACCGCCACAGTCGGCGAGAGTGTCCGAAAGGCGACCGTCGTGGTCGCCGCGCAAGCCGACAACGACGGGTCGTGAGCGGGTGGCTTAGACCATGTCGTTGTCGGCGAGCCAGCGCATCACCGGCCAGCCGATGAACACCGGCAGCCAGCAGGTGAGCACCCGATACAGCAGCACCGAGGGCACGCCGACGGCCGCGGGTACGCCGAAGGCGGCCAGTCCACCGATCAATGCCGCCTCGACGGCTCCGACGCCGCCGGGTGTCGGCGCGGCCGAAGCCAGGGTGCCGCCGACCATCGTCACGACCGTGCAGGTGACGAATGTCGCGCCGCCACCGAAAGCCTGGACGCTGGTCCACAGCGCCAGCGCGGCACCGAGAGTTGTTCCGGTACAACCGAGTACGATCAGCGAGAGCCGCTTGGGTTCACGGACAAGCTCGACCAGGTCCTTGGCCACTTCCTGCAGCCGCGGGCGCACCGCGCTCGCCAGCCAGCGGCGGAGCTTGGGCACGAACAAGAACGTCCCGATGATGCCCAGCGCCACACCGGCGAGCAAGTAGAGCACCGTCGCGCCCGGGACGAAATGCGATAGGTCCATCGACGCGCCCGCCACGGTGCTGAACAAGATCAGCAACACTAGGTGCATGATCACCTGCACCGATTGCTGCAACGCCACCGCGGCGGTGGCCCGCATGACGGACAGGCCACCCTTCTGCAAAATTCGGGTGCTCAGCGCCAGGCCGCCCACTCCGGCCGGGGTGGTGGTCGCGGCAAAGGTGTTGGCCACCTGGGCTATTGACAGCTTCCAGAAGTTCACCGTGCCGTCGGTGCACGCCCACAACGCGGCTGCCGCACCCACATACGTCGAAGCCGAGATGAACATGCCGAGCAGCGCCCACCACCAGTTCGCCGTTCTGAGTTCGGAAAAGAACGCCGGCACGGTGGCGATGAAGGGGTACGCGACGTAGACCAGCGCACCGAGCAGAACCAGTTGGACGACCTGGCTGCGGGTGAACCGGGTAATGGTTTCCTTCTTGATCTCGTCCGCACCCGTTTGGGACTTGACCTCGGCTCGGGCGGCCGAGATGATGGCCGACGCGTCGCCGACCGACTTCCGAACTCGTTTTGGCACAGCAGTTTTGGTGAGACGACGGGACGCGGTCAAGATGGCGTCCTTGCCGAACGTGTCGATCGCCGCCCGTACCGCCGACTTCGCGTCGTACAGCGCCGTCGTCGTCACCAGGAGCTGGGCCACGTCCGACTGCAGTTGGATGTCCGTGGCGCCGTATTCGGCGTTGCCGAATCCACCGAAGAGCACCGTGCCGTCGTCGACGGTGATCTCGTGGCAGCGCAGGTCACCATGCGAGATCTGATAGGCGTGCAACTTTTGCAGCGACTCCCACACCCGCGCCACCGGCGTGGTCTTGGTGCATTCGTCGAGCGCGATTCCCCGAACGGGCTCGTGCGCGTACAGCGTCCACCCCCGGTCCAGGGCCGCGAAGGCGATCGTCGACGTGTTCGCGACGCCGGCCTCACCGATGGCGATGGCCATCAGCGCGCGATGCTCGACGGCACGGCTCATCGACGCCTGAAACGGTGCGGTTTCCGCATCGCGCAGCCGCAGCTTGCGCCACAGCTCTCGCAGGGCCCCGCCGCTGCGCTGGTGCGGACCGTAGAGCTCGATCGCCGCCGTCGAATCGGGATCCCCGGAATCGGTCGACAGCACCAGCGGGCCAGGTCCGGCGGGGCGGACCACCATTAGCCGTGACACCACGAATCCACGCTTGGCCATCGCGCGGACCGCGGCCGCCAGCGGGACCTCCAGCGCGGGCGTCCCGACGGCCAGCACCACCAGCGCGCCGACGAACCATCCGACCGCCAAACCCAGCAGGGAGCGGGCCGGAACGATAGCGCTGATCACGAGGTGAATCGGCACGAATGCGAGCAGCAGCGCCCACCACCAGTGCCGCCAGCGCGCCGGCAACCAAGGCCCGGAAACCGTCAGCACCGCGGCCAGCATCGCGATCCAGCGCGGATCGTCGAGGAACTGCGCGGGCAGCGTGCTCAACCGGTCGGAGACATCGAAGTGCCATCGGGGCGCGGCGAGGCGGTTGCTGCTGATCGACAACGGCAGGGCGGCGAGAATCGCGGCGGCTCCGTAGGCGCCCAACAGTTTCCATTGCCGGGCGACGATCAGGCCGATCAGGATCATGAACGGCAGCGCCAGAATCGCGAATCCGTACAGCAGATAAACCACATCGGCCTGCGTGGGCGACAGCACCCCGACAATGTGCGAGACGGATTTCTCCAGCCGAAGCCAGCGGCTGCGGGTGACCAGCGAACCGGTGATGACCGTCGCGAGAAAGGCGGTGGCCAGGATTAGCCGCAGAATGTCGTTGGTCCGCCGGTTCACCGGTTGCAGCAAGCTGCCAGAGACGCTGATGTCGCGTCCGTCAACTCGCATGTCAGGACCCTTCGGACCGGGGCCGCGCTGTTAGCGGTCCGCCGACAACTTAACCGGATACTTCCGGGCAAGCGTGCATGAACCTGACGGACAGCTTGTTCACCTGCGGGTAAACGGTAACGGGGCCCACCGGCAGGCACAGCCTGCGGACAGCTTGCTCACGTAGGGTCGCGCTCAACGCGGGTGACAACGGGAGGACATGAGCGTGGCCAGGACCGACAACGACAGCTGGGAGATCACCGAGAGCGTGGGGGCGACGGCACTGGGCGTCGCGGCATCCCGGGCTGCGGAGACCGAGAGTGACAATCCACTGATCCGCGACCCGTTCGCGCGGGTTTTCCTCGACGCGGCCGGCGACGGAGTGTGGAACTGGTACTCGGCTCCGGAGTTGCCCGCCGAGCTGCTGGAAACCGAACCCAATCTGGCGCTTCAGATGCAAGGGATGGTCTCCTACATGGCCTCCCGGACCGCGTTTTTCGATGCCTTCTTTATCGACGCGACGATGGCGGGCATTTCCCAGGCGGTGATTCTGGCGGTCGGACTGGACTCGCGATCCTGGCGGTTGCCCTGGCCGGACGGCGTCACCGTTTATGAGCTCGACCAGCCCCGGGTGCTGGATTTCAAAGCGTCGACGTTGGCTGAACACGGGGCCGAGCCCGCCTGCAATAGGGTCGCCGTCCCGGTGGACTTGCGCCAGGATTGGCCGACGGCGTTGCGGGAGGCCGGTTTTGATGCCTCGGCACCGAGCGTCTGGTCGGCCGAGGGACTGATGCCCTATCTGCCGGCGGCGGCTCAGGAGCTGCTGTTCGAACGCGTGCAGGAACTGACCGTCGTGGGCAGCCGGATCGGCGTGGAGGCGTTGGGGCCGAAGTTTCTGGACCCCGAAGCGCGCACGCGTCGGCGCGCCCGGATGGATCGCGTCCGAGCGGCGTTCGCCAAAACCGACCCGCAGCGTGAGGTCCCCAGTACCGACGAATTGTGGTACTTCGAAGAGCGCGAAGACGTGGGTGCCTGGTTCGGTCGCCACGGCTGGGATGTGACGGTGACGCCGTCGCTGGAACTGATGGCCGGCTACGGCCGCAGACCCGCGGCAGAGGTCGAGAACGACGTCCCCGGCAACCTGTTCGTCGCCGCGCAGCGTTCGGGGACGTAATTCGTTGGCGTAGCGCGATCTCACCAGCCCTACAGCGGGTGTTCGTGTCGATGTAACTGCTGGTTAGGCCTTGATGGCGAATGCTGTGGGCGGAACCGACACCTTCGATTGGAGTGGGTCGGAAATGGCTACGCGCCGAACGGGAGAAAGCCATGAGCATTGCCAGGGTCGCGCCCGGTGTCATCACCGCAGGCAAGGCAATCGAAATCGAGTTTTCTGGACGGTTTGGTTTTGGTATCTACCGGTGGGCCTACCTGCCGTTCGAGGTACCGCCGGGTGTGCAACAGATTCGGGTGTCGACCGCCCATGACTCCGGGATGGGCGGCCCCGCACGAAATGTGCTGGATCTAGGGATGTTTGGGGTCGCCGGCCACGATTTGGGCAATGCCGCCGGATTCCGGGGCTGGTCCGGCGGCGCCCGCGACGGCTTCATGATCTCCGCAGCCCATGCCACGCCCGGCTACCTGGCCGGCCCGATCGAGCCCGGCATATGGGCGGTTGCGCTGGGTCCGGTGGTCCTCAGCCCGTGGGGGATGTCCTGGCAGGTGCGGGTCACGCTGGACTACGAGCCGCCCGGCGTGCCGGTGACGCAGGACTCGTCGGCGGCGTTCACACCCGCCTCGGTCGGAGGTGCGCGCTGGTACCGCGGTGACCTGCATCTGCACACTGAACACTCCGACGGCGAGCGCGATCCCGCCGAACTGGTGTCGGACGCGCACGCCGGCGGGCTCGACTTCATCGTCTCCACCGAGCACAACACCAACTCCGCCAACCGGGTATGGCCCACCTGCCGCACCGGATCGCTGCTGGCGATTCCCGGCGTCGAGGTCACCACCCGCCACGGGCACTGGCTCGCGGTCGGTCTGCCCCCGGGCGGCTGGGTGGACTGGCGTTACGGGCCGAGCGACGGGGTCTTCGGGCGCTTCGCCGCGGGGGTTCGCCAAGCCGGGGGTTTGGTGGTTGCCGCCCATCCCGCCGCGCCACTGCCGGGTTCGGCATGGGAATTCGGCTTCGCCGAGGTGGACTCGCTCGAGGTATGGAATGGCAAGTGGAACGTCGATGACGAAGTATCCCTCCGCATTTGGCAACGACTACTGCGACAGGGCCGGCGCATTGTCGCGGTCGGCGGCAGCGACTCGCACGCCAGGCGTCAGGTGGTCGGTGCGCCGCAGACGGCCGTGCACGCGGCCGAGCTGTCGGTGCCCGCGATTGTCGACGGGCTGCGCCGTGGCCGGGCCCGGCCAGCAGCTGCGGGTGCCACCCGGGGCCCCGGTGACGGTCACCGCGGTCATCAGCGGGGCGCCCGGCGCCACCGCCGCCCTGATCACCGCGGCGGGCTGCGTGGGACGTGCGCCGGTAGCCTCGGTGGGGAGCAGGCTGCAATGGGAGCTCGACCCCGGGTCCGCGCGATTCGCCCGACTTGAGGTGCGCGCCGCGCGACGGGGCCGGCTCGGTGCGATGGTCGCCCTGACGAATCCGGTGTGGCTGGCCTGAGAAAAGGCTTGAGAAGGGGTCAAGCACAACGGTATTCGCGGCATGGGCGCGCGGGGACGAGAGGACTCTCTATGACGAAGTCAAGCCGCGGACTGGGTGGCCGGGGGTGAGTCGGGTTGCCAGGTGCGGTTGTCGCGGATGAGTGCGTAGAGGACGTTGGTGCGGCGTCGGGCCAGGCAGATAGTTGCCAGGATCGGTCGTTTGCCTTGGTCTCGTTTGTGCTGGTAGTAGGTGCGGGAGGCCGGGTCGCAGCGGATGGCGGTCAGCGCGGACATGTACATCACCCGGCGCAACCGGCGGCTGTAGCGCTTGGGGGTGTGCAGTCGGCCGGTGCGTTTTGCCGAATCGCGAGATACCGGTGCGAGCCCGGCCCAGGCGGCGAGCTGGTCGGCCGACCCGATCAGTTTGGGATCGCCGACCGCGGCCAGGAATTCCGCGCCGAGCCGAAATCCCATGCCGGGCATGCTGGTGATCACTTCGGCCAGGGGATGGCGGCGAAATCGGTCCTCGATGTCGGCATCGGTTTGTTTGATGCGGTCATCGAGGGCAATCACCCCCTTGGCCAATTCGGCAACCAGCCCAGCGGCGACTTGTTCGCCAGGCAGTCGGACCGTTTGGGTCTTGGCTGCCGCCACGGCAGCCGCGGCAATGGTTGCGGCGTTACGAACGCCGGCGTCGGTCAGGATCCGGGTCAGCCGCGAAACACCGCTCTGGCGAATCGCTTTGGGGCGTTGGTAGCGCGCCAGCAGCACGACCCAGCCGCGGTCAGAGCTCAGCTGGGCGACCCGTTCCAGGGCAGGACAGACCGCCACCAGCTGTTGACGCAGTCGGTTGATTGTGCGGGTGCGGTCAGCGACCAGATCGCTGCGATGAGCCGTGAGCATGCGCAGTTCGGTGATCAAGTCATCGTCGGGGTGCAGCAATGGCAGATCATTACCGCGCATCCGCGACTGATCAGCGATCACCCGGGCATCTTTAGCATCGGTCTTGGCCTCCCCACCGCGATAGACCGTCGCGGCCTGCCAGACCGCCCGGCCCGCCAGGTAACGCACCGACCTACCGGCATCAGCCAGCACCGTCAACAACAGGGCGGCATACACCGTGGTCAAGTCCACCGTCCACGACACCTGATCACCCAACAACTCGATCTCGCCAATCAGTGCACGGATCGATTGCTCATCGTTGACGAGTCTGCGCGACAACACCACAGCGCCCGCACCGTCGACCACACACACCCAATGATGCTCCTTGCCGACATCAACACCAGCCCACAACCGGTCCGTTGCAATCGATCTCCTATTCGCTTGTCTGCCAACACGATCCCCATGGACAACCCCGCCAGCATTTCCTTAAACAAGCGATCACATCGCAGATCTCAATCAGCAGCCCGAGGAAGTCCAGGCAGGCCGGGCGGCCAGTCCTCTCAAGCCGCACCACCAGGCCGGCAACAGAAATGGATGCCTCACCCGACCCACCCGGGTCGCAGCACAACGTAACAACACGCAGCAACTGCACCTACAAACTTAAGGAACGAGATGGAAGCTTGGGACGCGATTTGCGCCCGGCGCAATGTTTGGCAATACCAGCCGCGACCGGTGCCGGATGACGACCTGAACCGCATCGTCGAGGCCGGCTGGCGGGCGCCGTCGGCAAAAAACCGTCAGCCGTGGGACTTCGTCATCGTCACTGACCCGGCTCAGCTGCAGGAGCTGTCCACGGTCTGGGGCGGCGCCGGTCACATCGCGGCGGCCCCGGCCGCGATCGTGTTGGTGGTACCGGTTCCACCTGACGAGCGCCGGCTGGTGACCGACAACTACGACGTCGGTCAGGCGACGATGGCGATGATGATCGCGGCCACCGACCTGGGTATCGGCACCGGCCACTCGTCGGTGGGGGATCAGGAGAAAGCGCGCGCGATCCTGGGTGTGCCGGACGACCACCTGGTGGCCTTCATGCTCGGAGTCGGGTATCCGGCCGACCGCCCGATTGCTCCGATCCACAAGCCGGACCGGCGCCCGTTCGACGAAGTCGTCCACCGCGGACGCTGGTGAGGCAGGCCGTGGTGGCAGACGCGGGGCTGGCCCGCCGGCGCAGGGGCGAATACGGGTACGACGGGTCTTTCCACACCGTCTCGGCCGGGGCGCAGCTGGCGGGCGTGGCCGGCACCTCCGGCGTCCTGCTCGCTAGCGCCGGTGTCGCGCTGGCCCGCGGCCATCGATTGGCGGCCGCGCTCGGCGCCGCTTCTGCGGTCGAAGTGCTCGCGACTGCCGCGTCGTATATCTACGCAACCAGGCGCGGCAAGTTCGTGGTGTGGGACCGGATCCTCGATGAGCTGCGCTTGCGAGGCGATGAAACCGTGCTCGATCTCGGGTGTGGGCGCGGTGCGGTGTTGCTGGCCGCGGCCAAGCGGGTGCCGCAGGGCCGAGCGATAGGTGTCGACCTTTGGCGTGCCGACCAGACCGAAAATTCGCAGCAGGCAACGTTGTCCAACGCGGACCTGGAAAGCGTCGCCGACCGCGTCGAGGTGCGCCCGCCGACATGACCGCGCTGCCGCTGGCCGGCGAGAGCGTGGACGCCATCGTCAGCAGTTTGGCCATCCACAACATCGGAACCCACGAGGGCCGGCGCAAGGCGCTGGACGAGGCGATCCGGGTGCTGCGCCCGGGCGGCCGGCTAGCGATCGCCGACCTCTGGGAAACGAACCGTCACGCCGCGCATCTGCGTCAGCTGGGTTGGCACCACGTGCGGCGGCGCAACGTCGGCTGGCGGATGTGGTACGGCGGCCCCTGGTTCGCCACCCGGTTGGTCACCGCGACCAAGCCGGTCTGACGGCCCGTTGGCTCAGGGCCGGACCTCGTCGTAATCGACCAGCAGATGGCGTGGCCCGCGGAACACCTGGCTGATGCGATAGGGCGGCGGATCTTCAACCAGCCGTGGGTTTTTCACCCGGCGCAAGAACACCTCGAACGCGGTGTTGACCTCTAACCGAGCCAGCGGGCCGCCGAAGCAGACGTGTATGCCGCGACCCCAGCCCACGTGCTCGTTGTCGGCGCGCCGGGGGTCGAACGTGTCGGGGTCGGTAAAGCGTCGCGGATCCCGGTTGGCCGCACCGTACATGAGATAGATGGGCGCGCCTTTGGGAATGGTGGTGCCGCCGATGTCGATGTCGGCCAGCGCCGACCGGGTCGGGAAGAACTGCACCGACGACTGCAGGCGCAGCACTTCTTCGATGGCGCCGGGAATCAATTCCGGTTTACTGCTTAGTAATTCGATCGACCACGGATTGCGCAGCACGGTCAGCACACAGTGCGCGATGAGGTTGACCGTCGAATCGTGGCCGGCGAAGAACAGCAGGATGGTGTTGTTCACGATCGCACTGGGTGACATCCGTCCGTCCGGGCCGTCATAATGCGCCAACTGTGAAATCATCCCGGGCCCAGGCGATTTCGCGGCCTTATCGGCCAGCCCGACGATGTACTCGTTGAGTTCGTCGGCGGCGGCCTCCCCCTTGGCGCGACGGGCCCGGCCCTCCTCGGTGTTGATGTCGGGGCCGAGGTCGAATACGCCTGCCGTGATGTCCGCCAGCCACGCGTGAAACAGCGGCTCGTCTTCGATCGGCACGCCCATGATCCGGCAGATCACATTGACCGGCAGCGGGTAGGCGAACTCGTCGACCACATCGATGCGCGTTTTGCCCACCGCCTTGTCGAGCAGCCCGTTGACGATCTGCTGACACAGCGGCTCTTGGCCGGGGATCAGATCCGGCGCATCGGGCGGGCCGAAGAAGTGCATGCACGTCCGCCGCGCCCGATCGTGCTCGGGCGGGTCCGCAGCGATGAAGCTCGGCTCCTTCCCGTAGGCTCCGGCAAGTTCGGGGGCCACGTCGACCGTCGGCTCGCCGGCGAATCGGCGACCCAGGCCGACCATCGGGCGACTCTTGCGTAGGTCCGAACTCACCCGGGGGTCGTGCGCGAGTGCCATCAGCTCCTCGTACCCGGTGACCGCGTAGATGCCGTTGGTCACCCGCACCACCGGCGTCTTGCGCAGCTCGTCGAAGTACGGATAGGGGTTCGCGCGATTTTCGTACCGCATGGCGGCGTCGAAGGCTTCCTCGGGAGTCATTGGCGCCACTCTCCCCCGCAAGCGGGCGGTACCCACACCTCATCGCTTCGTCCCCCGCAAGCGGGAGGTGCCCCCACTGCATCGTCGTCGGCGCAAGTCATCGAAAGTTCCTCACTCATCGGGGCCGCGCACGGAATTCAGCGCGCCACTCGCTGGGGTCGTGCCCCGTCAACACCACGTCCGGAGTCTCGGTGGGCACGCCGCGCGCCGGAAAGTCGGCGGGCATCACCCGCATGTTCTCCGGGAAATCGAACCCCGGCGGATGCGGAGGGAACGGCCCGGACCGCGCGATCTGCTCGCGGTAGTGGTCGATCCACTTCGCGTGATTGAAGGTGACCGCCCCGACGATGCGGCCGTTTCGTCCGTAAGCCGCGGCGAACCGGCGCTGCCGGACCGAGCCCTGGGTGAAGACAATCTCGTCGCCGAACGACGGCACGCCGACGGATTTGATGTTGACACCGAACTGGGCCGACCAGAATTGCGGGATCAGCAGGTGCGCCCATCGGTCGATCTCGTCGCAGACCATGTTGTGTGCGGCGACCCGGGCGCCCAGCACCGCGTTGTCCCAGTGCTCCATCGCGAGGAACTCGTAGTCGTAAAGCACATGCGGGGACCGGGCGATGTCGCCCGCGACGAAGATGTGGTTGGTGACCACCCCGTTGATGTCGAACGCGCGGCACCCGGCGTCGCAGCCCACGCCCCAGAATCCGGCGGCCAGCCCGGCGCCCTCGAGCCACTCGACGTTGCGGATCGACCCCAACGACGTCACCACGACGTCCACGTCGAGGGTGCTGCCGTCGGAAAGCCGCACGTGACCGTCGGCGTCACCGTCAAGCGCGAGCAGCGACACGCCGGTGCGCAGATCCACCCCGGCCTCGCGCTGGATCTCGGCGGCGATCGCGCCGATGACGCCGCCCAGGGCGCCCGATAGTGGGCCCGGGCCGCGCTCGGTGACGGTGACCTCCAGGCCGAGCTCGCGGCAGACCGAGGCGGCCTCCGACCCGATGAAACCCGAACCGATGATCAGCACCCGGCGCGGGCGGGCGGCCAACGCGGCCTGCAACCGTGCCGCGTCGGCGTTGGTGCGCAGGGTGAACACGCCCTGCAACGCGGCCTCCTCCGGGTTGGGCCAGCGCCGCGACCGCACGCCTGTGGCGATCAGCAGGCTGTCGCCCACCACCTCGCTGCCGTCGGCGAGGCGCACCAGTTGGTTAGCTCGATCCAGGGCGGTCGCGGCAACCCCGAGGCGCCACTTCGCGTCCACCGCGCGCAGCCGGGGCAGTTTGGTGTGATCGGCGGCCACCCAGCCCTTGAGGACCTGCTTGGATAGCGGCGGCCGGTCATACGGCTCGTCGGGCTCGTCGCCGACGATGGTCAGCTCGCCCCGGAAACCCTCGTCGCACAGCGCCTCGGCGGCACGCAGCCCGGCCAGCGAGGCGCCGACAATGACGATGCGACCCTTGTCTTTGAAGCCGTTCGGATTCACGGCGGCTCCGTTACTCGCAGTCGAGCTTGTCGACGATGATCGCCTGCACCGGGCAGGCAGCGGCCGCCCGCAGCACTCGCAGCCGCTGATCGTCGTCGGGGTTGGGGTCGTAGCTGAGCGCCTCTTCACCGCTGAGCTTGAGCACTTCCGGCGCCAGCGGTACGCAGTGCGCGTACCCCAGGCAGCGGTTCAGGTCGACAATGATCCGCACGGCGCCTCCGATCCTCGGGACTGAAGATCCGACGCAGGCAGAGTACATCTCGACGTGGCGCCAATCACGGTGTTTGCGAAACTCTTTCGCGCGACCGGAAGGGGCCTTCTGCAACGCGCATTGTCACGGCGACCGAGCGCACCCAGTCCGCGTGCAGCATGCTGGATTCATGAACAGAGACGAGATCACCGAACAGATCGTCGTTGCGCGGCTGGCGCGCGGCCTCACCTGGCAGGAGCTGGCCGACGCGATCGACCGGCCGGTGGTGTGGACTACCTCGGCGTTGCTGGGTCAGCATCCGATTCCGCCGGAGCTCGGCAAGCAGTTGGCCAAGATGCTTGGTCTCGAGGAGTCGGTGGTGCCGGTGCTGGCCGCACCCCCGATGCGTGGCGGGCTGCCTACTGCGGTGCCGACCGATCCCACCATCTACCGCTTCTACGAAGCGCTCCAGGTGTACGGTGGGGCCATCAAGGAACTGATCTACGAGCAGTTCGGCGACGGCATCATGAGCGCGATCAACTTCAGCGTTGACCTGCAGAAGAAGCCGCACCCGTCGGGCGACCGCGTCGTCGTGACCTTTGACGGCAAGTACCTTGCCTACGACTGGGTTTCAGCGCAAGGAGGGTAATGGCAGGGGCACGCCAACAGCTGAAATCCGCGGACCTCGTTCTCTCCGGCGGGGGCGTCAAGTTCATCGGCCTGGTGGGTGCCATCGTTGCTTTGATGGACGCGGGATATGCATTTCCGCGGGTGTCGGGCGTCTCGGCTGGGTCGGTGGTCGGTGCGATCCTGGCGGCCGCGTCCAAGGGTGACCAGCTAACCAGCCAAGAGGTCAAGGAGCTCGCGCTGTCGGCGCCGCTGAGCAAATGGCGCGACGCCGGGCCCATCCCGGTGCTCGGCGCCGCATGGGGACTTGTGCGGGACACCAGCATGTTTCGCGGTGACGCCGCCCACGACTGGATTCGCAGCGAGCTGAAGAACCTGGGCGTCACCTACTTCGGCGATCTGCTTCTCGATGAACGCACGATGCCCGATAGGCCGCGTCACAAGCTGGTGGTCACCGTCGCCGACGTGACCGCGGCACAGTTGGTGCGACTGCCCTGGGACTACCGGCGGCTCTACGGGCTAGACCCCGATGAGCAGCTGGTCGCCGACGCGGTGCGCGCGTCGATGGCGATCCCGTTCTTTTACCCCCCGGTGAAGCTGCGCAGCCTCAGCGGAGTAACGTCCACCCTTGTCGACGGGGGGGTACTGTCGAACTTTCCGATCGACACCTTCGACCGGTTCGACGGAAAAGTCCCGCGCTGGCCCACATTTGGGGTCACCGTCTTACCGAGGCTCAACGAGGGTTTCAGTGCGGTGATGCCGGCGCTGAAACCGTTGCGCTTTTTCGAGCAGACGGCGTTGCTGGAAAGCCTGCTCACCACGATGCTGGCGGGCCACGACCAAACCCACCTCAACCAGCCGTGGTTGGCTGCCCGCGCGATCGCGGTCGAATCGACCGATGTGGGCGTCCTGGACTTCGATGTCGCCGCGGACCGCCTCGAGGCGCTGTACCAGAAGGGTTATGGGGCGGCGCAGGAGTTCTTGCTGACGTGGGATTGGCAGGCGTACCTCAAGCGCTTCCGCTGGGCCGTCTGACACCTGGTTCAAAGGTGAAGTGACGGCCCGTCGTCTTCGTGCCACACTGCGAAGCGGAGGAGGCGACAGGAGGGGAGGCGGTTGCCCGGGCAGCCGCATCGCCTCCTCCCTAAAGGCCGAATTCTGCTTCGATACCGTCGATTCCGGCGCGCAGCGCCTTGAGCGTGTCCGCACGGGCACGCAATTTCGTTGCGGCGTGGGCGTGCTGGTGCAGGCCGGCGAATTCTTGCGCGGCTTCCTCGGCGCGGCTGACCACCATCTCCGGCAGCACGATCTCGTCGACAAAGCCTGCGGCAAGGGCGGTTTCACCGAAGAAGGTCTTGGCCAGCCCGGTTGCTTGCTGATATGCCGAACGCGTCAGCCGCAGCTTCATGATTTCCAGGGCCGCATAGGGGATCGTCATACCGATCTTCACCTCGTTGGCCTGGATGTTGTAGGCGTGCGCCGCGATCCGATGGTCACCGGAGGCCAGCAGGAACGATCCCATCGCGATGGCGTGCCCGGTGCAGGCGATCACCACCGGCTTCGGGTAGGACAGCAGCCGGTACGACAATTCGAAGCCACCCCGGAGCATGTCGATCGCGGGCTGCGCCTCGCCGGAGGTCAGGATCTTCAGGTCGAAGCCGCCGCTGAAAACCCGGTCGTTGCCGGTGAGCACCAGCGCGCCGACATTGTCGCCGTCGGCCTGGTCGATCGCCTCGTTGATCGCCGCCTGCATGGTCGGGCCCAGCGCGTTGACCTTGCCGTCGTCCATCCGGATGACCGCGACGGTGTCCTTGAGGCTGTAGGTGACTGGACCGCTCATGCGTTACTCCTTCGCTACAGGCAGATCGATTGAATCAGATCGAGATTGCGTGACCCCGAGGGGCCGGACGTGGTGCGACTGCTCAGACGTGTTCGCCGCGGTGTTTACCGAGATCGTCTTGGGAGTTACCCCAACGCAGGCCGACGTCGGTGGGGGCATCGAGCTGCCGCGCGCGCCAGCGGTCCTGAGTTTCGGCCACCGCGTTGTTGATTCGTTCGATCTTGGTGCGAAACACGTCGGGGCGCGTTTCCTTGCTCGCGTAGTGGAAGTAGGTCAGCAGGCTGCGCAGCAGTTCCAGTTTCTGCTTTTCCCGCTTGGCCAGGTCGTGCGTCGTCATCAACTCGATGCGCTGAACGGGCGGCAGGGCATCCCAGTCCAGCACCACGTTGGTCTCCAGCGGCTGGCGCTCGCGTTCCCAGAACCGCCATCCGCGCGGCTTCTCCGGGCGGTCGAAGTAGATCACCTTCCCGGTGAAGCGGGATTCGATGCCACCGCCGATCTCGCCGCGGTCGAGCGCCGAGTCCCAGACCATCCGCCACTCCTGGCCGGGCGCGAGTACCGGCAGTTCGCGGGGGAGCTGCAATTCCACCACTTCGGCATAGCCGTCGGTGGAATTTTCGTATTCGGCCACGGTCGGTGGACTCGTAAACGAAAACCGAATGTCGTAGGCGGCCGTCCGGTCGAAATTCCGGACGACCAGCTCGATCACGTGCCAGTCCGCGGCATGCGGTTCCATCAGCATGCCCACGTGGGGTCGCGTCTGCTCGGAGGCCAGCCGCCGGTTGCGGCCGATCTGGTGGTTGGTAAAGACCAGCGCGATCACGCCGAGCGCGATCGCGGCCCACGCCGCCCATGCCAACCAGGTGCTGGACTCAACCTCGGTAATCCCGTGCCAGCCGCCCTGGATCCACCCCATTGAATCCATCCCTCCGCTTATATCGCAGCGATGTGCACCCTAAATTCTGCTGGCCCGGCTGCGCAATAGCAATGATCAGGGTGATTACCCATGTTCGAGCAAGATCCCACGATCCAATCGCCCGCTCAATCCATTAGCCGCCCATCAACATTCGCCACTGATCGAGATTGGTAACTCGATACACATAGTTGGACCGCTTGACCTCGGCCAGCGACGCGCTCGGGTCGGCGGAATACCAGTGCCCCGGAAAGACGGTCGGGTCGCCGGGCAGCGTCGCCAGCTGCTGCAGGCTGCGGTACATCTCGTCGGAGTCCCCGCCGGGAAAGTCGGTGCGCCCGCAACCGTCCAAGAAGAGCGTGTCACCGGCGACCAGTCGGCCATCGAGCAGGAAGCACTGGCTACCCGGCGTATGGCCGGGGGTGTGCAGCAGCTCGATCTCGATGTCGCCGACGCTGATCTTGTCGCCATGCTCGTGGGCGGTCAGGTCGTCGACGCCGATGCCGGTGACCCGCGAAACCCACAGCGCCTCGTGGGTATTCACGTGCACTGGCACGCTGGCACGCTCCAGCAGCTCGGCGAGCCCGTTGAGTTCGAAGCCCATCATCGAACCGCCCACATGGTCCGGATGATGGTGGGTGACCAGCACGCCGGACAGCCGCATGCCGTCGGCCTCGGCTGCGTCCACCAGATCGCCGGCGGCATATGCCGGGTCGACCACGACGCAGTCGCCGGTCTGACGGTCACCGATCAGGTACGAGAAATTGCGCATTTGCGTCGCCATCATGTCGCCGGCGGCGAAGTCGCGACCGGAGAGCAACTGCCGGAAATACAGTCGGTCCGCTGACAAATCTGTCACCGCATCAGCCTATGACCCGGCCGACCGACCTGACATTTCGGGCGTATCAAGGCCTGTCAACCGTGCTTTCGCGATGCGGCCCGGCCGGCCCGACGCCGGTATTGTTGGTTCATGTTGAAGAAGGTCGAGATCGAGGTTGACGACGGTCTGGTCCAAGAGGCGATACGTCGCTATCACTTGGCCGACGCGCGTGAGGTCATCCACTTGGCGTTGCGAACGCTGCTCGACGCGGAGGCAGATGGCGACCAAAAGGGCATTTATGACGAGTTCAGCGACCTCGGCGCGTGGCAACCGGACCGCAACGGCGGCGGAGGCTGAACGCCCGCGGCGTGGTTTGGTGCCGCCGTACGTCGCGCTGTACCCTCTTTTAGGCCCGAGGCAAGACTGACCGCTACGGGTTTGCGGCCCCCTTAGCTCAGTCGGTAGAGCGTTTCCATGGTAAGGAAAAGGTCAACGGTTCGATTCCGTTAGGGGGCTCGGCGGACGCCGAACAGGCGGACGGCGCGTACCAGAGGCGATGTAGCTCAGTCGGTTAGAGCGAACGACTCATAATCGTTAGGTCGCCGGTTCGAGTCCGGCCATCGCTACAGCACAACAACGTAGAGTTCGAGAGATTTGAGAGAGAACCGTAATGGCTTCTAGTACCGATGTGCGGCCGAAGGTCACTTTGGCCTGCGAGGTGTGTAAACACCGCAACTACATCACCAAGAAGAACCGGCGCAACGACCCGGACCGGCTGGAGCTGAAGAAGTTCTGCCCGAACTGCGGCAAGCACCAGGCGCACCGCGAAACGCGCTAATCTCCACCTAAGAATGGTTTATTGAGGCTGACTAGGTAGGTTTTGAAGCCGTGCCGTTCACCACAGATCTCGTCGGGATGCATTACCGCTATCCCGACTATTACGAGGTCGAGCGGGAGAAGATTCGCGAGTACGCGGGGGCCGTGCAGAACGACGACGCGTGGTTCTCCGACGAGGCCGCCGCGGCCGAACTCCGCTACAAGGGGCTGCTGGCCCCGTTGACCTTCTGCTGCGTATTCGGCTACCAGGCCCAGTCGGCGTTCTTCAAGTACGCCAATATCGCGGTGACCGACGCGCAGATCGTTCAGGTCGACCAGGTGCTCAGGTACTTCAAGCCGCTGGTCGCGGGCGACCGGCTCTACTGTGATGTGTACGTCGACTCGATGCGCGTCTCGCACGGCACCCAGATCATCGTGACCAAGAACATCATCACCAACGAAAACGGCGAGACCGTCCAGGAGACCTACACGACCCTGGCGGGCCGTGCGGGCGAGGATGGGGAAGAGGGGTTTGCTGATGCCACTGCGTGAGTTCAGTTCGGTGAAGGTGGGCGACCAGCTTCCGGAGAAGACCTATCCGCTCACGCGGCAGGATCTGGTCAACTATGCGGGAGTTTCGGGTGACTTGAACCCGATCCACTGGGACGACGAGATCGCCAAGGTCGTCGGGCTGGACACCGCGATCGCGCACGGCATGCTCACGATGGGCATCGGCGGCGGTTACGTCACCTCGTGGGTCGGCGACCCCGGTGCGGTCACGGAGTACAACGTGCGATTCACGGCCGTGGTGCCGGTGCCCAACGACGGCAAAGGTGCCGAGCTGGTCTTCACCGGTCGAGTCAAGTCGGTCGATCCTGAGGACAAATCGGTGGTCATCGCGATCAGCGCCACTACGGGCGGAAAGAAGATCTTCGGACGGGCCATCGCGTCGGCCAAGTTGGCGTAACTCATGGCGCTGAAAACCGATATCCGCGGCATGGTCTGGCGGTATCCGGACTACTTCGTCGTGGGCCGCGAACAGGTTCGCGAGTTCGCTCGGGCCATCAAGAACGACCACCCCGCCTTCTTCGAGGAAGCCGCCGCGGCCGAGCTCGGCTACGACTCAATCCTCGCCCCGCTCACCCTCGTCACGATCTTCGCCAAGTACGTCCAGCTGGATTTCTTCCGCCACGTCGACCTGGGCATGGAGGACTTGGTGATCGTCCAGGTAGAACAGCGCTTCGTCTTCAACCGGCCGATCCGGGCCGGCGACAAGCTGTGGGGGCGGATGGACGTCGAGTCGGTCAACGAGCGCTTCGGCGCCGACATCGTCGTCACCAAGAACATCTGCACCGACGACAACGGTGACGTCGTGATGGAGGCCTACACGACGTTGATGGGGCAATACCGGGAACAATCGAGCGAAACGGACGACGGTGCGATCCAACTCAAGTGGGACCCCGAATCCGGGCAGGTCATCAGAACGGCGTAATTAGTATCTGACTCCCGTGCCGATGTACACTCGGACCTCGGGGTTTTCCCATTACAGCGCGCTGTCCATAGGTTCGGCGATCACCGAACGGAGAGCGCGCGTGTCATGTAGGCCCCGGAAGGTAAGCGCAGGTTGGCCTGCCAACCGCGAAGGGGCGTAGCTCAACTGGCAGAGCAGCGGTCTCCAAAACCGCAGGTTGCAGGTTCAAGTCCTGTCGCCCCTGCAAAAGGCAGCGTCCGACGACGATGCAGGCCGGAACGGCCTGAGGAGGAGTTGGACGATCGGAATCACGTCCGACGACGATGTAGGCCGGAACGGCCTGAGGAGGAGTCGGACAATGGAAGACGTGCCATGCTGGACCCAATGGACCAGCGCGGGACGGATCGCGAGATAGCCAGCGAACAAAGGAGCATGCGGTGAGCGACGAGGGCGACACTGCCAACGACGCCGCACGCGACGGCGATGACACCGACGACAGCACCAGCGGTGGTCGGACCGCCCTGGTGACCAAGCCTGCGGCGCGTCCGCAACGCCCGACCGGCAAGCGGTCCCGGCAGCGAGTGGCGGCTGTCGACGAGGACGTCGAGTCCTCGGATGAGGTCGAGGACTCCAAGGACTCCAAGAAGAGCTCGGCGGCCAAGAAGGCCGGGGCCGACAAGAAGCCCAAGAAACCGAAGAAACCCGGCGACCGTACGGCCAACCCGTTCGTTTTCGTCTTCAACTACCTCAAGCAGGTCGTTGCGGAGATCCGGAAGGTGATCTGGCCGAACCGCAAGCAGATGTTCACCTACACGTCCGTGGTGCTGGTGTTCCTCGCCTTCATGGTGGCGCTGGTCGGACTTGCTGATCTTGGCCTGACCAAGCTCGTGCTGCTGGTGTTCGGCTGAGCCCCGAGAAAGATAGAGAGGACTGAAAACCGTGACTACCTTCGACGGTGACACGTCCGCCGGTGAAGCGGTCGACGTAGAAGAGCACGCCGAGGTCGTCGAGGCCGCAGAGACGACGGAGGCCGCAGCGGCCCCAGAGGCCCCCGCACCTGCGGAGTCGGCCGACGCGGCCGAAGAGGCCGAGCCTGCCGCCGCGCTCAAGGCGGACCTGCGCCGCAGGCCTGGTGACTGGTACGTCATCCACTCTTACGCGGGATACGAGAACAAGGTGAAAGCCAATCTCGAGACCCGTGTGCAGAACCTGGACGTCGGCGACTACATCTTCCAGGTGGAAGTACCCACCGAAGAGGTCACCGAGATCAAGAACGGCCAGCGCAAGCAGGTCAACCGCAAGGTGCTGCCGGGCTACATCCTGGTGCGCATGGACCTGACCGACGACTCGTGGGCCGCGGTGCGCAACACGCCCGGCGTGACGGGATTCGTCGGCGCGACATCGCGTCCGTCGGCGCTCGCGCTCGACGACGTGGTGAAGTTCCTGCTACCGCCCGCGGCGACGAAGAAGGCCGCCAAGGGCGCGGTCACCACCGCTGCCGCCGCCGAAACGGGCGGCCTGGAACGGCCGGTGATCGACGTCGAGTACGAGGTCGGCGAATCCGTGACCGTTATGGACGGACCCTTTGCCACGCTGCCGGCCACGATCAACGAGATCAACGCCGAACAGCAGAAGCTCAAGGTGTTGGTGTCGATCTTCGGCCGCGAAACACCGGTGGAACTCACCTTTACCCAAGTCTCCAAGATCTAGCCAGCCATCCCGTTCACCGGAACGGCTGGATGCATAAACCAGGAAGGAACGTCTAAATCTCATGGCCCCGAAGAAGAAAGTCGCTGGGCTGATCAAGCTCCAGATCGTGGCGGGGCAGGCAAACCCTGCGCCGCCGGTGGGACCCGCGCTCGGCCAGCACGGTGTGAACATCATGGAGTTCTGCAAGGCATATAACGCCGCGACGGAAAACCAGCGCGGCAATGTCATCCCGGTGGAGATCACGGTCTACGAAGACCGTAGCTTCACGTTCGCGCTCAAGACGCCGCCCGCCGCCAAGCTGCTGCTGAAGGCCGCCGGTGTGGGTAAGGGCTCGGCCGAGCCGCACAAGACCAAGGTCGCCAAGGTCACCTGGGACCAGGTCCGCGAGATCGCCGAGACCAAGAAGACCGACCTCAACGCCAACGACATCGACGCCGCCGCCAAGATCATCGCCGGTACCGCCCGGTCGATGGGCATCACCGTCGAATAAGACCCCTAGCCGTGGGAGGGCCAGCTTCGGCTCGAATTAACCACACCCCAACACCAGATTGGATTAGCACGTGAGCAAGAACAGCAAGGCCTACCGCGCCGCCGCCGAGAAGGTGGACCGCGACAACCTGTACTCCCCGCTCGAAGCGGCCAAGCTCGCCAAGGAGACGGCGTCGACCAAGCAGGACTCGACCGTCGAGGTGGCGATCCGGCTCGGCGTCGACCCCCGCAAGGCGGACCAGATGGTCCGCGGCACGGTCAACCTGCCGCACGGCACGGGTAAGACCGCGCGGGTCGCGGTGTTCGCCGTCGGTGACAAGGCCGAAGAGGCCACCGCCGCCGGCGCCGACGTGGTGGGCAGCGACGACCTGATCGAGAAGATTCAGGGCGGGTTCCTCGACTTCGACGCCGCGATCGCTACGCCGGACCAGATGGCCAAGGTCGGCCGCATTGCTCGTATCCTCGGCCCGCGCGGCCTGATGCCGAACCCGAAGACCGGCACCGTGACCCCCGACATCGCCAAGGCCGTTACCGACATCAAGGGCGGAAAGATCAACTTCCGTATCGACAAGCAGGCCAACCTGCACTTCGTGATCGGCAAGGCCTCGTTCGACGAGAAGAAGCTCGCGGAGAACTACGGCGCCGCGATCGACGAGGTGCTGCGGCTCAAGCCGTCGTCGTCCAAGGGGCGTTACCTGAAGAAGGTCACCGTATCGACGACCACCGGCCCGGGTATTCCGGTCGACCCGTCGATCACCCGCAACTTCGCCGAGGCCTAGTTCCGGCTGGGCGCCTCGCCTACCCGCCGCACTCGTCAATGCGTCGCCGCAGGAAGTCGCGGCCGGACTCGGATCCGCCTGCTTCCAACGCCGTTCGATACCAGGTGAGCGCTTCGTTGGGCCGTCCCGCGCGGCGCAGTAGATCCGCCCGCACCGTCGCGACTAGATTCGAGCGGGTCAGCCGGGGATCGCGCGCCACGTCGTCCAGCGCGACCAGGCCGGCGTCGGGGCCGTCGCGCAAGCCCACCGCCAGTGCGCGGTTGGCGCCCGCCACCGGCGAACCCGTCAACTCCAGCAGCCGGTCATAGGCCGCGCAGATGGTGACCCAGTCGGTCTGCTCCCATGATGGCGCAGTCGCGTGCACCGCGGCGATCACCGCCTGAGGCAGATAGGGGCCTGCGGCAGGTGGGGCACCCTCGGCCAGCCGCAACCGGTCCAGGCCGCGCGCGATGCGGCCGCGGTCCCACTTGCGGCGGTCCTGCTCTTCGAGCGGCACCAGCATCCCGGCGTCGTCGATCCGCGTCGCCCGCCGCGAGTCATGCAGCAATGTCAGGGCGGCCAGGGCGTGGGCCTCGCGTTCGTCGGGCATCAGCGCGCACAGCTCGCCCGCCAGTCGAACGCCCTCGTCGCACAGTTCATCTCGAATGGCCGACGGACCCGCCGTCGACCAGTATCCCTCGGTGAACACCGAATAGATGCAACCGAGCACGTGCGGCGTCCGCTCACCCAACAGCTGCGCCGGCGGTACCCGCAGCGGGATGTTGGCGTGACGAATCTTGTTCTTGGCACGCGTGATTCGTTGACCGACCGCGGTGTCGGTCTGCAACAGTGCCCGTGCGATCTCGGCGACGGTCAACCCGGACACCAACCGCAGCGTCAGCGCCAATTGCGACTGCCGGTCCAGCGCGGGATGCGCACAGGTGAACATCATCCGCAGCTCGTCGTCGCGAACCGGATGCGGGTCGGTGTGATCGGTACGTGCCCTGATCTCGTCCACGAAAGCCGCTAATTCCTTTCCGGGACGGACGGATTCGCGGCGCAGCCGATCCCGGGCACGGTTGCGGGCAACGGTGACCAGCCACCCGCCGGGGCGCTCAGGCACACCATCGCGGGGCCAGCTGCGCAGCGCCTCGGCGCAGGCCTCCTGGACGGCGTCCTCGGCGACGGTGAGATCGCCGGACCATCGCGCGAGCGCGGCGACGGCGGGACCCCATTCCCGGCGGAAGACGCCGTCCAGGTTGGTCATTGCGAGCGGCTAGAGTCCCGAGATCCCAGCCAGCTGCCGCAGCTGCACCGTGGAAGCGGGAATCATCGACGCGATCTTGACGGCCTCGTCGCGATCCGCGGCACCAATCAGGTAGATCCCGGTGGCGATTTCGGCGCCCTCCACATACGGCCCGTCGGTGATCAGCACCTCGCCGTCGCGCACCCGCACCGTCGTCGCGGTGGACCGATCGTGCAATGCGGCCCCGCCGACAATGTGATCGCCCGCCGCGGCGTGCAGATCCGCGTGCTTGGCCGCCACGGCTTCCCACTCCGGCGTGCCGGGGGTGTGCGCCTTTTCGGCCGGTTCCAGCAACAGCGCCAGCCAGTCGTTGCCGGTCAGCGCACGCGACGGCTCCAGCGCGTGGACCGCGGGCCACACTTCCACGGCGCCATACGTGGCGAGCGGGATATCGCGCGCCAAGGCCAGCGCCTCGTCGAGGTTTTCCGCTTCGAACACGTAATAGCCGCAGGCCACCTCGGCGGACTCGGCGAACGGTCCGTCGGTGACGACCCGGGTGTCGGGGCCGCCGGTGATCACCGTC
This sequence comes from Mycobacterium stomatepiae, assembly GCF_010731715.1. NCBI lineage: Bacteria > Bacillati > Actinomycetota > Actinomycetes > Mycobacteriales > Mycobacteriaceae > Mycobacterium > Mycobacterium stomatepiae. The sequence continues at coordinate 3,065,805 of NZ_AP022587.1, read as the reverse complement.
GCGCCGGCGGCGGGCGCCAGGGCGTCTCCGGATTTGATCGCCGGGCCGGCTTTGGCATGGAAGCTCTGCCACGCCGCCATCGCGGTGGCTGGATCGTCGGGTGTACGGTCTTGCTCTTTGCTGATCAACAGCAAGAAGTACTGCATGTTCGTCACCTCCGATAACGAGCGAAGCCTCGTGCTCCACTCTCTACCTATCCGACGAACGATGCAGCCCCAATCCGACACCCGAGCGAACTAAACCGCGGCGGCCGGCTTCAGGTAGGTCACCAGGCTGCAGTCGAGCATCTCGTCGCCGAAGTAGTGCTCGCAGCCACGCAGATACTTCATGTAGCGGTCGTAGACCTCTTGGGATGTGACCTCGATGGCCTTGTCCTTGATGGGCTCCAGGGTGTCGCCCCAGATACGCAGCGTCTTGACGTAATGCTCACGCAGCGAAAGTGGTTCGGGGACAACAAAACCCGCTTTTTCGCCGTGTTCGACCATCATCTCGGTGGTCGGCAGACGGCCGCCCGGGAAGATCTCGGTAATGATGAACTTGATGAAGCGCACGGTCTCGAAGGTGAGCTTCTTACCGCGGGCGTTCATGTTGTAAGGGTGGTAACTGACGCTGCTCTGCACGGTCATCCGGCCGTCATCGGGCATGATGTCGAACGTCCGCTTGAAGAAGTCGTCGTAGTTCTCGTGGCCGAAGTGCTCGAATGCCTCGATCGACACGATTCGGTCGACGGGCTCGGCGAAGTCTTCCCAGTTCTGCAACCGCACCTGACGAGAGCGGTTGGTGTCGACCGCGGCCAGCACCTCCTCGCAGCGGGCATGCTGGTTCTTCGACAGGGTCAGGCCGATGACATTGACGTCGTAGCGCTCCACGGCGCGCCGCATCGTGGTGCCCCACCCGCAGCCGATGTCCAGCAGCGTCATGCCGGGCTTGAGGTCCAGTTTGTCCAGGTTGAGGTCGATCTTGGCGTATTGCGCCTCTTCGAGCGTGAGGTCTGAGGGCTCGAAGTATGCGCAGCTGTAGGTCCGGGTGGGGTCCTGGAACAGGGCGAAGAAATCGTCGGAGACGTCGTAGTGCGCCTGGATGTCCTCGGAGCGCGTCCGGATCTTCGTCGCACTACTCGGTTGCTCAACCATTGTCGATTAGTTCTCCTGAATTCACTGCTTTAAACCCACTGCTCGGCGTTACCCGATTGACCAGCAACGATAAGCACCCTTAATCGGGCGGCTTAATTGCCTGAGGCGCTCAGCGTCACGGCCCCCCCTGCCCGAGCCATGAGTCTAGCGTTGGCGCGGCCGGTCAGGAACTTCGATTTGCGTTTGCCCGTTCTCGGGTGCGATCGCTACTTTTCCAGGGTGAACTGGTTGCAGTCGATGTAGCCCATCCGGAATGCCCTGGAGCAGCCGGTCAGGAACTTCATGTACCGCTCGTAGACCTCTTCGGACTGGATTTCGACGGCCTGGTCCTCGTGCGCCTCCAGGGCATCGGCCCATAGGTCGAGGGTCTGAGCGAAGTCCGACTGCAGCGACTGGCGGCGGGTGACGCGGAAACCCACCTTCGCGCAGTGGTCCTCTACCTTCTCGATGGACGGCAGCCGGCCCCCCGGGAAGATGTCGTTCAGGATGAAGCGGATGAACTTCGCAATCTCGATCGTCACGGGTATGCCGCGCTCCGACATCTGCTTAGGATGCAGCGCGGTGATCGAGTGCAGCAGCATTACGCCGTCATCCGGCAGGACGTCGTAGGCGAATTTGAAGAAGTCGTCATAGCGGTCAAAGCCAAAGTGCTCGAGAGCCTCGATGATGACAATACGGTCAACCGGCCCGGTGAAATCCGCCCAGTCGCTCAACAGCACCCGGTGCGAGCGCGCCGAGTCGACCGTGTCGAGCACCTGCTGGCAGTAGGCGTCCTGGTTCTTGGACAGGGTCACCCCGACGACGTTGACGTCGTAGCGCTCGATGGCGTGCTTCATCACCGAACCCCAGCCGCAACCGATATCAAGCAGGGTCATCCCCGGCTCCAGCCCCAGCTTGCCCAGCGTCAGATCCAGCTTGGCGACCTGCGCCTCCTGCAGCGACATGCCCTCATGCGGAAAGTATGCGCAGCTATAGGTCCGGGTCGGATCCTGGAACAGTGCGAAGAATTCGTTGGAAAGGTCGTAGTGCGCACGAACATCGGCCTCGTTGGACCGAATCCGGATGGCACCCGCAGAATTGCTAGACATTTTTGTCCCCCCGATGGACCGGCACCCCAGCGGGAGGCCATCTGGAGGACCCTACACGGGGCAATGCACATCTCGCGCATTTGAACGGCGAGGCCCCTGGCTTTTCTCGACGACGGATCTGCCGCCAGTCAGCGTGGGGCGCGATCGCTACATTTCCAGGGTGAACTGGTTGACGTCGATGTAGCCGACCCGGAACGCGTTGGCGCAGCCGGTCAGGTATTTCATGTAGCGCTCGTAGACCTCTTCGGACTGGATCTCGATGGCCTCGTCCTTGTGCGCTTCCAAGGCCGCTGCCCACAGATCGAGGGTCCGGGCGTAGTGCGGCTGCAGCGATTGGCGGCGGGTCAACCGGAAACCGTGCTTCGACGAGTGATCCTCCACCTTCTCGATGGACGGCAGCCGCCCGCCCGGGAAGATCTCGGTGACGATGAACTTGATGAAGCGGGCCATCTCGAACGTCAGCGGTATGCCCCGTTCGGTGCACTGTTCCGGCTTCAGACCGGTGATTGTGTGCAGCAGCATCACACCGTCATCCGGCAGCACATTGTGGGCCATCGTGAAGAAGTCGTCGTAGCGTTCGTGGCCGAAGTGCTCGAACGCGCCGATCGACACGATGCGGTCGACGGGCCCGTCGAACTCCTCCCAGCCGGCCAGCATTACGCGCTTGCTGCGCGGGTTGTCCATTTCGTCGAACGTCTTCTGCACGTGGGCGGCCTGGTTCTTGGACAGCGTCAGGCCGACGACGTTCACGTCGTACTTCTCGACCGCGCGGCGCATCGTGGCGCCCCAGCCGCAGCCGACATCGAGCAGGGTCATGCCGGGCCGCAGGCCGAGCTTGCCCAGCGCCAGATCGATCTTGGCCAGCTGCGCTTCTTCCAGCGTCATGTCGTCGCGTTCGAAGTACGCGCAGCTGTAGGTCTGGCTGGGATCGAGGAACAGGCGGAAAAAGTCGTCGGACAGGTCGTAATGCGCCTGTACATCAGCGAAGTGCGGTGTCAGTTTCCGAGCCATGACTGTGTGCCTTCCTGCCGAAAACGCACCTAAAGATACCCTGTGCGCGCCCAGAGACCGGTTATTCGATGGGGCTGCCGGGTTACTTTGCCAGCGTGAATTGGTTGACGTCGACGTAGCCTTCCCGGAACTTGTCGGCGCAGCCGGTCAGGTATTTCATGTAGCGCTCGTAGACTTCTTCGGACTGGATCTCGATGGCCTCGTCCTTGCGCGCCCGCAGTGCCTCGGCCCACAGGTCGAGGGTTCTGGCGTAGTGCGGCTGCAGCGATTGGCGGCGAGTCAGCGTGAATCCTGCTTCGCTCGAATATTCCTCCACCATAGGGATTTTCGGCAAGCGGCCGCCCGGGAAGATCTCTCGCTGGATGAAGATGACGAAGCGGAGCAGGTCGATGGAGATGGGCAGGCCGAGGTCGATGATTTCCTGCTTCGTGAAATCGGTGATCGTGTGCAGCAGCATCACACCGTCATCCGGCAGCACATTGTGGGCCATCGTGAAGAAGTCGCCGTAGCGATCGTGCCCGAAGTGCTCGAACGCGCCGACCGACACGATGCGGTCGACGGGCCCGTCGAACTCCTCCCAGCCGGCCAGCATTACGCGCTTGCTGCGCGGGTTGTCCATCTCGTCGAACGTCTTCTGCACGTGGGCGGCCTGATTCTTGGACAGCGTCAATCCGATCACGTTCACGTCGTACTTCTCGACCGCGCGCCGCATCGTGGCACCCCAGCCGCAGCCGACATCGAGCAGCGTCATGCCCGGCCGCAGACCCAATTTGCCCAGCGATAGGTCGATCTTGGCGATTTGGGCTTCCTCCAGCGACATGTCGTCGCGTTCGAAGTACGCGCAACTGTAGGTCTGGCTGGGATCCAGAAACAGCCGGTAGAAGTCGTCGGACAGGTCGTAGTGGGCCTGAACGTCTTCGAAGTGTGGTTCCAGTTTTTGAGTCATGAATTCTGCGCCCCTCCCCGCGACACACACCGAAATTCCCCCGTGCCCGCGTGGGGCAGATTTTATTACTCAGCTATCTGCCCGGTATGACGAACGGCGAAACCTCGCAGTTCACCACGGCTGTCAGGTCGGGCGTGTCGGGGCGCCTACTTGGTGAGCGTGAACTGTCCGACGTTCGAGATGCCCTTGCGGAACAGGCCCGCGCAGCCGGTGAGGTAGCGCATGAATCGGTCGTAGACCTCTTCGGACTGGATGGCGATGGCGCGTTCGCGATTGGACTCCAGATTGGCCGCCCAGATGTCCAGAGTCCGCGCGTAATGCGGCTGCAGATACTGGGTCTGCTCCAACGAGAAACCACTGGCCCGAGATAAGTCGACGATATCTGCCTCGCCACACATCTGTCCGCCGGGGAAGATCTTCTTGCCGAGGAAGTGTAAGAACCGCAGATCATTCATCGTGATCGGGATGCCGTGCTCTTTCCAGTGTGTCTGCGGATAGGTGAATATGCTGTGCATCAGCATCCGGCTGTCGCTCGGCAGAACCTTGTAGGCCCAGTCCCAGAACGCGGGCCAGCGTTCTTTTTTGAACGCGTCGAACGCCTCGAAGCTGATGATCCGGTCGGCGTGCTCGTCGAACTCTTCCCAGCCCTGCAGACGGGCCTCGACCCGGCGCTCTGTCGGGATCGCCGCAAGGCGGGATTTGCTGCGCTCGTAGTGGTTTCGGCTGAGTGTGATGCCGATGACATTCACGTCGTACTTCTCGACCGCGCGGACCAGCGCTCCGCCCCAACCGCAGCCTACGTCGAGCAGCGTCATTCCCGGCTCGAGGTTCAGCTTGTCGAGTCCCAGATCCAGCTTGGCGAGCTGCGCCTCTTCCAGTGTAATGTCGTCGTTCTTGAAATAGGCGCAGGTGTACACCATGTTGGGATCCAAGAACAACGCGAAGAAGTCGTCCGAAATATCGTAAGTAGCCTGCGACTCTTCGTAATACGGCTTCATATTCGCAACCATCGCGTCCTCCCAAGTGTCAACGCTACAACGATGTGACATTCCGCGCGAAGCCGCGATGGACTAAAGCGCCTGAGCCGCCTGCTCGACTCTGACTCAGCTGGCCTCGGCGAAATTGCCCGTTAAAACACCGATCACCGGATCCCACAGCTGCTGTGGCAGATCATGTCCCATTCCGTCGAATAACACCAATCGGGCTCCGCTTATTGCCCGCGCAATCGCGCGTCCGCCGAAGGGTCGCATCAGTTTGTCGGACCGTCCGTGGATGACAACCGTCGGTGCCTGGATGCGGCGGTCGTGGTGCCGCAGGCTGCCGCTGCCCAGGATCGCGCTGAATTGCCCGGCGACGCCTTGCGGGTAGTAATTGCGGTCGTATCCCTCGGCGGCCTCGGCGCGAACCTGCTCGTCGGGAATGCGGTAGCCCGGGCTGCCGATGATCCGGCTCACCCGCACCGCGTTGTCGAGAATGACGTCGCGCGGCGAGTCCGGCGGCGGGCCTTTGACGAGTGCCAGCAATGCGCGGGGGGCCGGCGGCGGCAGGAACGCTGAGTTGTTGCTCGAAAAGAGGATCCCGAGAGTCCTTGTCCGATGGGCGAATTGCGCGGCGAAGACCTGGGCGATCATGCCGCCCATCGATGCCCCGACGACGTGGGCCGTCTCGATGCCCAAATGGTCCAGTACCGCCGCGGCGTCGTCGGCCATGTCCTCAAGTTTGTATGCGGCCTGGCTCTCCAGGCCCGCAAACGACCGGAGCAATCTCGTGACCATCGGCTGGCCGGCTCTGCGGCGCTCGGTCTTGCTGGACAGGCCGACATCCCGGTTGTCGTAACGGATCACGCGTAGACCGTGGCCGACCAGCCGCTCGCAGAATTCGGTCCGCCACAGCAGCAGCTGGGCGCCGAGCCCCATGATCAGCAGCACGGGCGGATCGTTGATATCGCCCATGTCCTCGTAGTAGAGCTTCAGGTCAGTTCCGGAATTGCGCCGGGTGGGCCCGGAACTCGCATAGCCGGTGCGGATCTCCACCTAGACCTCCACGTCCGAGGAATGCTCGCGGCTGACCTCGACCATGAAGTTGGCGAAGTAGCCCGTCAGCTTCGGGTCGGACATCATCTGCCACTTCGGCGCGAGCAGCTTCATGTACCGCTCGACGTAGAGGAACTGCTTACCGATCAATACCAGCTCGCGTGGCAGCTTGACGTCGTAGGCGTCGGCCAGCGCCGAGAGCTGGCGGCCGATGTCCGCGTACGACATGTCACCCAGGGTCGACATGGTCAGGGGGGTGGCGAAGCGCTCCAAGTCCTTGGCGGCCTCGGCTTCGGGCTTCACCGTGCCGACGGCCCCCATCAGCACGACGATCTTGCCCGCCGCCGCGTGATCCTTTTTGACCAGCAACGCATACACCAATTCGCGCAGCAACCAGCGGGTGCGCGGGTCGATGCGGCCCATGATCCCGAAGTCGAAGAACACGATGCGGCCCTGGTCGTCGACGTACAGGTTGCCCGCGTGCAGGTCGCCGTGGAACAACCCGTGCCGCAGACCGCCCTCGAAAAGCGAGAACAGCAGCGCCTTGACCAGTTCGACGCCGTCGAACCCCGCCTTGCGAATGGCGGCGACGTCGTCGATGCGGATGCCCTGCACCCGCTCCATCGTCAGCACCCGGTCGCTGGTGAAGTCCCAGTGCACGGTCGGCACCCGGATATTGCGGCCCAGCGGCGACACGTGCAGGTGCGAGACCCACGCCTCCATCGACTGCGCCTCGAGGCGGAAATTCAGCTCCTCGGCTAGGTTGGCGGAGAAGTCGGCGACCACGTCTTGCGCCGAGAGCCGACGGCCCAGCTTGGCCAGCTCGACGGCCTGGGCGAAGCGTTTGAGGATCTGCAGATCGGCGGCGACTCGGCGGCGGATACCCGGACGCTGGATCTTGACGACGACCTCCTCGCCGCTGTGCAGCGTGGCGTAGTGCACCTGCGCGATGGACGCCGACGCGAACGGCGTCTCGTCCCACTTGGCGAACAGATCGGCCGGGTCGGCGCCGAGCTCGTCGACGAACAGCTTGTGCACTTCGTCGGAGTCGGCCGGCGGCACCCGGTCGAGCAGGCCGCGGAATTCGCGCGACAGCGACTCCCCGAACGCGCCGGGGCTGGAGGCGATGATCTGCCCGAACTTCACATACGTGGGACCCAGATCGGCGAAGGTCTGGGGGAGTTGCTTGATCACCTTCTGCTGCCATGGTCCCTTGGCCGTCAGCTGGGTGACGACGCGAGCGGCGGAGCGAGTGACCTGCCAACCAGTGGCCGCGACGCGGGCCGCTTCGATCGGCAACGGCACCCGGTCGAGCTTGGCCGCCTCTCGATGTTTGGTAGAACTCATCCCAGCAGTCTGCCAAACCAGGGCCATCAAGGCCCAATTCTGCGTTCGGTGAGCAGGCCTTTTACCGGCCGACCTCGCTGGTCACGTCTCTTTCACCTCTCTTTCCAGGGGGTGACCCAGCCCTCGATCTCCCAGCGTTCCAGCCCGGCGATCAGGTCGTACATCGTGGCTCCGTCGATGGTTTCCCGCACGATATCGGCGTGCCCGGCGTGGCGGGCCAACTCGTTGATGACATGCAAGATCACCCATCGCACCGACCAGGCATCGAGGTCTTTGGGGAACCAAGGGACGTCGTGGGGCACAGGGACCGCGGCGTCGAGGTCGGCGGTTTCCACCAGCCGCAGCGACGTTGCGTTCTGTTCCGCGAGGTCCCGCAGCAATCCTTCCAGTGTTTCGTCGGCCCGCATGACGTGCTGGTCGGCGAAAGCCTGCGCGTCGAACGGCCGGGGATCCTTCGGTGCTTCGCCGGGCGCCGCCGCGACTCGTGCCATCCAGCTGCGTTGCATCCGTGTCACGTGCTTGATCAGCCCGCCGACCGACAGCGCACTCGCCGACGGCGACGAGCGGGCCTGCTCGTCGGTCAGACCGTAGGACACCGCGAAGTAGGCGCTCTGGTGGAAGGCCAAGTATTCACGCAAGGCGCTGCGCTCGTCGGCCACCGGCGGGGCGAGGGCTGGCATGATCAATCCTCCTGTTTGATGGCTTGGCGATGTGCGTAAAGGTCGCGGAGGCAAGCGATCTCGGCACCGTGGTGGATCGCTTCGCGATTGATGTGCAAGATCAGCTCGCTGAGGGCGTAGTCGGCGTAGGGCCCTTCAGCCGGGCCACACGGTCGGGACAGGTCGGTCGCCGACAGCGAGCGCACTCCGGCGATCCATCCGGCGTAGGTCTCGTCGAGTTGCCTCAAGGCGGTGGCGGCATCGATGGCGTACGGCCAGCTCCGATAGTCGGCGGGCGGGCCGTTGAAGTGGCTATGGCTGCGTATCGCGAACACGCCGACGATGACGTGGGCCATCCGCCAGGCGATCGTGGTGAACGGCACCGGGCGGGGCGCCGGGTACGCGAAGTCGATCGCGCCGCCGGGATGCACCGTCCAGCAGTCAGGCACCAGCTGCCAGAAGTACTCGTCGTCGGTGAGGCCGTCCAGGCGCGGGCGCAGCTGCTCGCGCCAATGCCAGTCGAGCTGATCGGCAAGTTGCGTCGTCAGGTCAGCCATAGCGCCGAGTGTTCCAGCTGCCGGTGACACCTGTCTGCTACGCCGGCGGCTCAACCTTCGATGTCGGGGCCACCGCGCATTAGGGTGCGGGCATGCAGCTGGGTGGTCCGCAATGGGTGCGGCGAACTACAGGGCTGACCGGCTCAGGCTTTAAACCCGTGCCAGTGCATGACGTGTTTGATCCGGGTGTAGTCCTCTAGGCCGTACATCGAGAGGTCTTTGCCGTAGCCGGAGTGTTTGAACCCGCCGTGTGGCATCTCGGCTACCAGCGGAATATGCGTGTTGATCCAAACACAGCCAAAATCCAGCTGGGCGGCCACGCGCGCGGCGGCGTCAACGTTCTTCGTCCACACCGAGGACGCCAAACCGTATTCGCAGCCATTGGCCAACTCAAGTGCCTGGTGTTCATCGCTGAATCGCTGGGCGGTCACGACGGGTCCGAAAATCTCGGTCTGGACCAACTCGTCATCCTGGCGTAGGTCAGCGATCAGGGTGGGCTCGAAAAAGAAGCCAGGGCGGTCTTTCCGCTCGCCGCCGGCAAGAATCCGAGCGTGTGCGGGCGTGCGGGACACCAGCTCGGATATGCGGCACATTTGGTCGGCGTTGTTGATTGGCCCGAACAAGATCTCCTCATCCGTCGGGTCGTAGCCGGTCCTGGTGGTGGCGACGGATTCGGTCATCGCGGACAGGAACTCGTCATAGATGTCATCGTGGATGATGATCCGAGTGGCCGCGGTACAGTCTTGACCGGCGTTGAAATAGCCTGCGGCCGTGAGTCCCTCGACCGCGGCGCCGATGTCGGCATCGTTGAATATAATCACCGGAGCTTTGCCGCCGAGTTCCAGGTGAGCGCGCTTGAGGTCATTGGCAGCGCTGGCTGCCACGGCCATGCCGGCCCGGGTGGATCCGGTGATCGACACCATCCGGGGCACCGGATGCGCGACGAGCGCGGCACCCGTTTCACGATCGCCGCAGACCAAATTGCACACCCCAGGTGGGAAGATCTCCTGCATCTTCTCCACCATCCAGTAAGACGATGCCGGCGTGGTCTCGGATGGCTTGAGCACCACATTGCAGCCAGCGGCTAAGGCCGGCGCGAACTTCCATACCGCCATCATCATCGGGTAGTTCCACGGCGCTACCTGCGCCACCGGGCCGACCGGCTCACGACGGATCGACGAGGTATGCCCGCGCATGTATTCGCCTTGTGAGCGACCTTCGAGAACTCGCCCTGCACCGGCAAAGAATCGTATCTGGTCGACCATCGGGGGAATCTCCTCCGACATGGTTAACGAGATCGGCTTGCCCGTGTTCTCACTCTCGATCGCGACGAGCTCGTCGGCGTTGTCCTCGATGACATCTGCGAGTTGGAGTAGCGCGCTGCCGTTCACTGGGGGTGGACCAGCGCCACGACTCGAATGCCGTCGCTGCCGCCTTAAACGCCTCGTCTACGTCCCGGGCAGAGGAGTTCGGCGCCGACGCGTATACCTCCCCCGTCGACGGGTTGACGACATCCATCACGTGGCCGTCGGCTGCCGCCTGGACTTGCCCTCCGATGATGTTGTAGAAGGACTTCTTTTCCGGTAACACGATCACCTCTTGGAGTTGTTTGTTCTCAACGTCGGGTATCCGGGCAGGCGCCCGTGTGAACTGCGGGGACACGCAGGTCATCGCAGGACACGGCTGGCCTGAACTGTGTCGGTGGCCGCGTCCGAAAGAATTTGGGACGCGATATCCGCATCACAAGCATCAGTACGAAACCGAGCAACAAGATGCCAAAACCCATGTAGAAGACCAGTCCGATGCCCCCGATGGAGGCGCCGCTGCCATGGTTGGGGTCCATGCTCTCGCTTTCCGAGATCGCGAAGACCAGCGCCAGCATGACTCCGCCCAGCAGTGGGAAGAGAAACTTGAACAGCACATTGTGGATGCTGTGTAAGAGCACCTTGCGGAAATACCACACACATGCGAACGCGGTGATTCCGTAGTACCAGCACACCAGAATGCCAAGAGCGGCAACAGTATCCAGCAAGACTCGATCGGACAACAATCGTACGGTGGTATAGAAGGCGCTAGTGATGAGGCCAGCCATGACAGTGCTGAAGACCGGCACCCTAAAGCGCGGGCTCATCCGTGCGAAGCGTTTGGGAAAAGCCTCGCTGGCGCCCATGGCAAGCATGCATCGCGCGGCAGGCAGGATCGTGGTCTGCGCGCTGGCCATCGCCGATGCAAGGATCGCCAAGAACAGTAGCTGGCTGCCCCAGCCGCCGAGCACCGGTCGCGCCAGAGCCCCAAATGCGTTGTCGGAGTTGGCCGGATTTCCCAGCCCTAATCGGTCGGTGCCGACGCCGGCATACATCATTACTGCCACACTCACCAGCAGGTAGGTAAGCAGGACCGTGATTACGCACAACATTCCGGCTCGCCCCGGCACCTTTTCGGGATTTTTGCATTCTTCTCCCAGGGTGAGGCAGGTGTCCCAGCCCCAGAAGGCGAACACCGAACCGGTGACACCAATTACAAACGCGCCCATGGTAATACCAGTAAATGGGTCGAACCAGTCGAGGTCAAAGCTGAGGTTGGTCGACCCGTTGCCTTGATCGGGATTAACGCCCGTGATGGCCGCGATCGCGAAGCCCACCAGCACTACCATCTGGAAGCACACCAGCGTCCGCTGGAGCCGCGCGCTGGTTTCAATGCCGCGACTGGAAATCCAGGTTACCACGACGATTAGCGCCAGGGTGGTGGCAATGTCGATCCATTCGTTCGCAGCCAGAGCGGCGATTCCAGGATCATGAAACAGCCCCGCGAGGAGCAAGTAAGAGAACTGAACCGCTACCGCGGCGGTGTTCGATAGGACGATGATCGTCGCGATCACCATTCCCCAACCGCACATCCATCCCACGTAGGGACCAAATGCCTTGGTGGACCAAGTCAACGATGCTCCACAGTCGGGAGAATCGGAGTTGAGCTCGCGGTACGCAAAGGCGGTCAGGAGCATCGGGATGAAACCGCCGATGAACACCGCTGGCATCTTAAGTCCGACGGCGGCGACGATAAGACCAATGCTTGCCGTCAGCGTGTAACCTGGTGCGACGCAGGAGATACCGATTATCGCACCAGAGAACGTGCCCACCATCCCGGCGGCCAGCCCTTTGTCAACCGTTTCACCTCCCCCGGGGCGGGGCTATTGCTGAGCGGCGTAGTCGACGTTGAAGTCTCTAATTGGACGAGCTCTGGTTCGGTGGCGGTCATGAGTGGCCGTTCACCCGCGGTGTATCGATACCAGGCAAGGACAATCGGCTAGTCGAGTTGAGACCGCCCAGTCGGGAGGCACTCCGCCAGCGTGCTGATACCACAACAACAACCTGTCAAGATTGCCTGGATCCATTTGCAGGAGCTCCTTCGATCATGCTGTCTGGATAAAACGACTAGCCGAGGTGTTCGCGATCAACGGCGGTCATGTCGCGCGGCACCGTATGCCGACGCCCGCGCCGCACACATCGCGCAGAGCAGCGGTGTCTACGGACAGCCGTTCGCCGTCCCGCACGTTTCCACTGCTCCGCCGTGACCGTTGATCAACCCCCTGCCAACGACACGGTTGGTGTCATGAAGCGAACATAGCCGACTGCCATGGGCCTGGCCACTGATTCCGTGCAGGAATCATGACGATTCGACTGATTTCGTATTTTTCTTGCATTGATGGCATGGATTCAGTGCATAATGTGCTCCATGTCTGCCACGGGCAAGTCCGTCGAGCCAGCCGGCGAGGAACCGGCGCCGCGCTGCGCTCCCGCCGCGCCCAACCAGGGCGCGGCGATGCTCGATGAGTTGTCCAAAACGATCATCGAGATCCTGCAAGAAGATGGCCGGTCTTCGTACGCCAAGATTGCCAAGGCTGTTGGATTGTCGGAGGCGGCGGTCCGTCAGCGCGTACAACGGCTGATTGACTCCCGGGTCGTTCAGATCGTGGCCGTCACGGACCCAATGCAGCTCGGATTCGCCCGCCAGGCAATGATCGGTATCCGCTGTGCCGGCGACACCGGCAAGCTCGCCGATCAACTCGCGGCTATCGACACGATCGATTACGTGGTGCTGACTGCAGGGGCTTTCGACCTGATCGTCGAGGTGGTCTGCAAAGACGACGGGGACCTGCTCAACCTACTTAACAGCAGGATCAGGGCGCTGCCCGGAGTCATCTCCACCGAGACTTTCGTCTACCTCAAACTCGTTAAGCAACAATATAACTGGGGAACACAATGACAGAAGCTTCCACCAAAGGCGCAAACCATCTGTGGGGTCACTTCGCCCGCCACGGCGCCGGCATCACACCGCCGATCATTACCCGGGGCGAGGGCGTAACCGTCTGGGATGATCGGGGCAAGAGCTACCTCGACGGGTTGTCGGGATTGTTTGTCGTGCAGGCCGGTCACGGCCGTCGCGAACTCGCCGAGGCCGCCGCGCGGCAGGCGGAGAAACTTGCTTTCTTCCCACTGTGGTCGTATGCCACTCCGACCGCGGTCGAGCTGGCTGAACGCCTGGCGCACTATGCACCCGGCGACGACAACCGAGTGTTCTTCACCACCGGCGGCGGTGAGGCCGTCGAGTCGGCCTGGAAACTTGCAAAGCAGTACTTCAAGCTGACCGGTAAACCCGGTAAGTACAAAGCGATTTCACGATCGGTCGCCTATCACGGGACACCCCACGGCGCGCTCGCCATCACCGGTGTGCCCGCGTTTCAGGCGCCGTATACACCGATGACGCCCGGCGGCGTGCGAGTCCCGAATACGAACTTTTATCGGGCGCCCGCGCCGTTTGACACCGATGTGAAGGCGTTCGGGCTGTGGGCGGCCAACAGGATTGCCGAGGCGATCGAGTTCGAAGGGCCTGATTCGGTAGCGGCGGTCTTTTTGGAGCCTGTGCAAAACGCGGGCGGATGCTTCCCGCCGCCGCCGGGTTATTTCGAGCGGGTACGTGAAATCTGTGATGAGTACGACGTACTGCTCGTTTCCGACGAGGTGATCTGTGCGTTTGGTCGGGTAGGAGCGATGTTCGCGTGCAACGAGTTTGGCTACGAGCCCGACATCATCACCTGCGCCAAAGGCTTGACGTCGGGCTACTCCCCGATTGGGGCGATGATCGCCACGGGCAAGCTATTCGAGCCCTTTAATGACGGCAAGACCACATTTTCGCACGGCTACACATTCGGTGGGCATCCAGTGTCGTGCGCGGTGGCGCTGGCGAACCTCGACATCTTCGAGCGTGAGGATCTCAACGATCACGTGAAAAGGATGGCGCCTGCCTTCCGCGCCACCCTAGAAGGGTTGCTTGACCTGCCAATCGTTGGCGATGTACGCGGCGAGGGATTCTTCTACGGCATCGAGTTGGTCAAAGACAAGGCGACCAAAGAGACCTTCAATGCCGACGAGAGTGAACGGCTACTACGCGGCTTCTTGTCGGGGGCGCTACTTGAGGCTGGACTGTATTGTCGCGCCGACGATCGTGGCGATCCGGTAGTGCAATTGGCGCCCCCGTTGATCAGCGGCCAAAAGGAATTCGACCAGATCGCGCAGATTGTGCGCGGCGTTCTCTCGGAAGCCTGGTCTCGGCTGTAGTCACTGCCTGACGTCGCGAGGCACCGATAAGGGATCATGCGCAAAGTTGCACTCGGCGAACGCTTGGCGGTTCGACATTGTTGAGGTGCGAAACAGATTGTAAATGAGGAACATTGACTGAAACTGATTTCAGTGAGGCATTCGCCTTGGTCGATAACGGACTTCATCTTTGCCGTCAGTTCGATGATGGCCAGCCGGGGCGGCGATGGCCGTTCCCCGCCCGTTGATCGTGCGCCAATCTGCCACGAACGCAACCGCATTCGAGATCCCTGACTCAACATGTAGCAACGAGAGGAGGCGCGTCCGGTTACCGAAGACTCATCGTGGAGTTCCGTCTCGCACACCGTTGGGTCGATAAATGTTTCGAGTTTCTGCGACAGGACTTGCGAGTAGGGCAGGCCCTCTTCGTCGTAGGGACGACCTTTTCTTACCTTCTTCAGAGGAGTCACTATGCGCGTCGGTGTACCGGCCGAGATCAAAAACAATGAGTTTCGCGTAGCGATCACCCCAGCCGGGGTCGCGGAACTCACCCGACGTGAACACGCCGTCGTCATCCAGGCGGGAGCTGGCGAAGGCTCCGCGATATCCGATGCGGATTTCAAAGCCGCTGGCGCAGAAATCGCTGACACCGCCGACCAGGTATGGGCTGAGGCTGACCTCTTGCTCAAGGTCAAAGAGCCTATTGAGGCCGAATACACCCGCATGCGCCGCAACCAGACGTTGTTCACCTACCTGCACCTGGCAGCGTCGCGACCGTGCACCGATGCGCTACTTGCGGCCGGCACGACGTCCATTGCCTATGAAACGGTGCAGACCGACGACGGCGCGCTGCCGCTGCTTGCCCCGATGAGCGAAGTCGCCGGCCGGCTGTCGGCGCAGGCCGGCGCCTACCATCTGATGCGCACGCAAGGCGGGCGCGGTGTGCTGATGGGTGGTGTTCCGGGCGTAGCGCCTGCAGATGTTGTGGCCGTCGGTGGCGGGACAGCCGGTTACAACGCCGCCCGTGTTGCCAGTGGGATGGGTGCTGACGTGACGATCTTCGACATCAACATCAACCGGTTGCGCGAGCTAGACGCAGAGTTCGGCGGCCGCATTCAAACACGCGTTTCGTCTGCGTATGAACTGGAGTCTGCGGTCAAAGACGCCGATCTGGTCATCGGAGCGGTATTGGTGCCCGGGGCCAAGGCCCCCAAGCTGATCCCGAACTCTCTTGTCGCGCGCATGAAGCCGGGCTCAGTGCTAGTGGATATCGCCATTGACCAAGGCGGATGCTTCGAGGACTCCCAGCCGACCACACATGATGATCCGACATTCACGGTGCACGACAGCGTGTTTTACTGTGTGGCCAATATGCCGGGTGCCGTACCGAGGACGTCGACCTACGCCCTGACGAATGCGACCATGCCTTACGTACTGAAACTGGCCGGCCTGGGCTGGCGGGCGGCCTGCACGTCCGATCCCGCGCTGGCAAAGGGTTTGTCGACCCACGAGGGAAAATTACTGTCAGAACAACTAGGAGCTGACCTAGGTCTCCCGTGGACCGATCCAGCCACAGAGCTGGGTTAGACGCACAGAAGCAACGTCTGGATCTGGCACGAATAGCCGACAGAATTTCTGGTGCGCCGCGGGAAGCAACCGAAGAATGGGCACGTGCGGAACACAATCGGCGATATGGCCAGGAGTGATCGAGCAGGGATCGGCTCGGTTCCAACCCGAATTGTGAACGAAGACAACTAGGTTCGATAAGTCGCCGATCCGACGATGGGGAGCAAGGAGTGCGCAGATGAGCACGACGAGGAGCAACGCTGAACGCGAACGGTTGCAGCACAGCGCGAAAGAGCATCTGTGGATGCATTTCACCCGACACGCTCCGCTGGCTCACCAAGATGTGCCGATTATCGCCAGGGGTGAGGGTCCCTACATCTTCGACATCGACGGGCGTAGGTTTCTCGACGCGCTGTCCGGCTTGTTCGTCGTGCAGGTGGGGCACGGGCGGGAAGAGCTGGCCGAAGTCGCTGCGCGGCAGACCAAAGCCCTGGCCTACTTTCCCTTGTGGGGCTATGCCCATCCAACCGCGATTGAGCTGGCCGAACGTGTCGCCGAGCACGCTCCCGGCGACCTCAATCGTGTCTTCTTCACAACTGGTGGCGGCGAGGCGGTGGAGGCGGGATGGAAGTTAGCTAAGCAATATTTCAAGCTAACGGGCAAGCCCACTAAACATAAAGTGATTAGTCGTTCCATTTCATATCACGGAACGACGCATGGTGCTTTGTCCATTACCGGCGTCCCATCGATGAGGGTGCCGTTCGAGCCGTTGGTGCCAACCACGGTCAAAGTGCCCAATACCAACATTTTCTGTGCTGAAATTCATAAGGATGATCCAGAAGTTTTCGGGCGGTGGGCAGCAGACCGAATCGCTGAGACAATCGAGTTTGAAGGCCCAGAGACCGTCGCGGCGGTATTCCTGGAGCCGGTTCAAAACTCCGGCGGATGTTTCGCGCCGCCGCCGGGCTATTTCCAACGGGTACGTGAAATCTGTGATGAGTACGACGTGTTACTCGTTTCCGACGAGGTTATCTGTGCATTCGGCCGGTTGGGATACATGTTCGGCGCACAACGATATGGCTACCAACCCGACATCATTACCTGTGCCAAAGGCATTACCTCGGGCTACAGTCCGCTCGGCGCGATGATTGCGTCTGATCGCCTCATGGAGCCGTTCCTTACGGGGACCAACGCGTTCTCGCACGGCTACACATTCGGCGGCCACCCAGTGTCAACCGCGGTCGCGTTGGCCAACTTGGACATCATGGAGCGCGAAAGCCTCAACGCCAACGTGTTGAGAAACGAGGTGGCGCTTCGCGCCACACTAGAGCGGCTCCTCGACCTGGATATCGTCGGGGGCGTACGCGGCGACGGATATTTCTTCGCCTTGGAACTTGTTAAGGATAAAGCCACTAACCAGCCGTTCACAGCAGAAGAGTCCGAACGATTGGTGCGAGGATTTCTTGGTACTCAACTATTAGAAGCCGGCATCTATTGCCGCCCAGACAACCGGGGAGACACCGTGGTGCAATTCGCTCCGCCAATGATCTGCGGACCAACTCATTTCGATGAAATGGAGAGCATCGTGCGGGATGTGCTCAAACGTGCCGAGGCGTTCATCCTGTGATGAACACCCGCTGTGGTAATTCGTAGTCGCCGGACCTGAATGGCTACCGCAGCAGGGCTGTGACGCGTATCCCGCTACACAAATAATTTACGTCGGTTAGCACGGTTCAAGAGATTCCGCCGCAATCATGGGGAAAGGAACCCGACAATGCACGCAACCATCACACATTGGCTGAACAACACCGCCTTTGCGGGTGGCAGTCGTGTCACCTCGCCGGTGACCAATCCGGCCACCGGCGAGGTGACCGGATTGGTCGCCTTGGCCACCGTTGAAGATGCGGAGCAGGTGATTGATGCGGCCGCGGCGGCATTCCCGGCTTGGCGCGATACCTCCCTGGCCAAACGCTGTCAGGTTCTGTTCAGGTTCCGCGAGCTGCTCAACGACCGCAAGGGCGAGCTCGCCGGCATCATCACCAGAGAGCACGGGAAGGTGCTTTCCGATGCCCTCGGAGAGGTCTCGCGTGGCCAGGAGGTTGTCGAATTCGCTTGCGGGATTGCGCATCTACTCAAGGGGGGATACACCGAGAATGCATCGACAAACGTCGACGTCTACTCCGTCCGCCAGCCTCTCGGCGCAGTCGCCATAATCTCACCCTTCAACTTTCCAGCCATGGTGCCGATGTGGTTCTTTCCCGTTGCGATCGCGACCGGAAATACGGTGGTCCTAAAACCATCCGAAAAGGATCCCTCAGCCTCGCTATGGCTGGCGGCGTTGTGGGCCGAAGCCGGCCTACCTCCCGGTGTTTTCAACGTTCTACACGGCGACAAGATTGTCGTTGACGAACTGCTGACCAACCCCAAGATCCAATCCGTCAGCTTCGTCGGGTCCACCCCGATTGCTCAGTATGTGTATGCCACCGGTGCCGCTCACGGCAAGCGTGTGCAGGCCCTTGGCGGCGCCAAAAACCATGCCGTGATCCTCCCCGATGCTGACCTTGATCTCGCAGCTGATGCGATGGTCAACGCCGGGTTCGGTTCGGCCGGCGAACGTTGCATGGCGATCTCCGTGGCGGTGGCTGTTGGTCCGATTGCCGATGATCTCGTCGCCAAGATTGCCGAGCGTGCCGTGGCCATCAAGACTGGCGACGGCACCATGGATTCCGACATGGGGCCGCTGGTGACCCGGGCTCACCGCGACAAGGTCGCCTCTTATATCGACAGCGGTGAAGCCGCCGGAGCCAAGGTTGTCCTGGACGGCCGCAAAGTGTCCGCTGATGGTGGCGTGGACGGGTTCTGGCTCGGCCCGACCTTGCTGGACAACGTCACCCTGGAGATGAGCGTCTACACCGACGAGATCTTCGGCCCCGTGCTGTCCGTCGTACGCGTGCAGACCTACGACGAGGCCATGGCGTTAATCAACAACAACCCTTATGGAAACGGAACAGCCATCTTCACCAACGACGGTGGCGCGGCACGGCGCTTCCAGAACGAGGTCCAGGTCGGCATGGTCGGTATCAACGTGCCGATCCCAGTTCCGATGGCTTATTACAGCTTCGGCGGCTGGAAAGCCTCTCTCTTCGGAGACAGCCACGACCATGGCATGGACGGCGTGCAATTCTTCACCCGCCAAAAAGCCATCACTAGCCGTTGGCAGGATCCAAGCCAAGGGGGCATCAACCTCGGGTTCCCCGAGAACGGCTAGCCTCGAAACACATGCTGCGAGGTCAACGGAACGGCACCGCGGGAGTACTGTGTTTTCGGTTGGTGGTTAGTCCACCTGTCCGCGGCGGTGGCTGGATCCTAGAAGTGTGCGCTCGTGAGCGGTGAGTCCGCTCCAAATGCCATGTGCTTCAGGCGCGTTCATGACATGCTGCAAGCACGCCAATACCACGGGGTCGTCCCGGCGTACCTTCTTCGCGGCCTCTTCCTGACAAGAGAGATTGCGGCTCCAGTGTTCGGCTGGGAAGAAGTTCGCCACTGGATGATTCAGACACCTGCTGCCAGTCGCCAGCCCCAGGCATTTGACATCAGGACTCAATGGGGACGTTCGCTGCGTGGTTTGTGTGGTTGTCGAGGAGTATCGCCTGATCAGTCTTTTCACTGATATTCGGATTCTCGGCTCGCTAGTTAATCCTCGAAAATCTGCATAACACAGTGCAGTCCGGGCTGGGGTCACAAAACAATCGGTCTTCTGAGAACTAACTCCGTGATGGAGCTTCGCGCGCGGCAGGTAGCATAAGAAGACTGCGACGTTAAGTCCACAGGAACCTCCTAATGCTCAGCGCTTACGGAAAACTGTTCGGTGCCAGTCCTTTTCGGCCGCAGCGGTGATATCACTCATGACATGCTTGATGGTGAGGTATTCCTCGAAGCTGTAGTCGCTCATGTCTTTTCCGAAACCGGATGCGCCAACGCCGCCATGGGGCATCTCGCTGACGATCGGAATGTGGTCGTTGATCCACACGCATCCGGCGTTGATCGCGCGGGAGGCTCGTTGGGCGCGATAGACATTACGGGTCCACGCCGAGGCGGCCAGGCCGTATCCGGTGTCATTGGCTTGCCGTAGCGCGTCATCGTCATCGGTGAACGGCCGAACGGTGAGAACCGGACCGAAGATTTCATCACGGTAGATCTCAGAACTTTCCGCGACGTCGGCTATCAGCGTGGGACGGTAGTAGGAACCCGGCAGGTCCGGGATTACACCGCCGGTTACGACGCGACCACCTTCATTGGGTGCTCGTCTCACCATGTCGGCAACCCTATTGCGATGCGCAAAGGAGATCAGCGGCCCGAGGTCGGTGTCCGGATCCAACGGATCGCCGACCACGACCTTGCCCATCACCTCCGCAACACCGGCGACGAAATCGTTGTAGAGGTCTCGGGCGACGATTGCACGAGTAGCCGCGGTGCAGTCCTGCCCACTGTTGATTAGTGCGCCGGCGACTGCGCCCTGGATTGCGGCGTCGAGGTCGGCGTCGTCGAACACAACGAATGGCGCCTTACCGCCGAGCTCCAGCTGCGTGCGGTGCCCATGGGCGGCGGCAGCCGCCATCACCTTGCGGCCCACGACCGTCGACCCGGTGAACGTCACGACGTCGACGTCGGGGTGTCCGGCCAGCGCGGTCCCGACATCAGTCCCGGATCCGGTGACTACGTTAAGCACACCGTCGGGTACGCCGGCTTCCTTGGCGATGCGGGCTAGCGTCAGCGTGGTCAGCGGCGTGATTTCGGCGGGTTTGATGACAACTGTGCAACCGGCGGCGAGAGCCGGAATCGCCTTCCATACCGCCATCTGTAGCGGGTAGTTCCACGGCGTGATGGTGGCGACTACGCCGACCGCCTCCCGACGGATGCTCGAGGTATGGTCGCTGCTGTACTCGGCGGTCGCCTTACCTTCGAGATGCCTTGCGGCACCAGCGAAGAACATGATGTTGTCGATACTGCCCGGTACGTCGAACTCGGTGGCCAGTCGGATTGGTTTACCGCATTGGGCGACTTCCTCGGTGATGAACAACTCGGCGTTGGCCGACATCAATTCGGCCAAATTGTTTAGCACCACCGACCGATCGGCTGGCGTGGCACCTGCCCAGGTACAAAGTGTGGTCCGCGCGGACGTGACAGCGACATCGACATCGGCAGGGGTGGCCAGCGCGATTTCAGCGACGGTCGTGCCATCGGCCGGATTGACGATTCGCTGCTGCGCTCCGGAAGTGACGGCCGCTGCACCGTCGATCCAACTGCCACCCAAGTTCGCCGAGTTCTTTCGGGGGGTCGCGGTCATGCGGTCACCCTAGCCCAGATCCATTGTTTGAACCATCGTGAGGACCACACGGGGGCCCGTATTTCCGTGCTGAGAGTTGTTCAAACTAAGGATTCAATATGTCAAAGCTGTTAATCGCGACGAATTCCGTATTCCGTCAAAACGTGCCTGTACGTGCCCAACGTCGAAGACCAACCTTCGACACGGGGCCGCCCCGCGTTAAGGTGCGCGCATGCAGCTGATTTCGGCGCGGTCGACCGAACTGTTCGTTGGTCCGCCCGACACGCCGATACAACTGGCCCGCGTCGCCGTCGCAGGGATCACCGAGCCGACGCCGGTACTCGTCGACGGCGAGGGTCTGACCGGGGAAGCCCGCGCGTGGGTCGGTGACGAGGCCGTCGAGATTCCGGTGTCCGTACGCAAGCCGGTCGTCGGCGAGCGCCGCGCCGCGCGGGTGCACGCCGGCGGCGCCAGCGTCGACTTCGAGTTCACCGTGGCCGAGCCCGGCTGGACGATGTTCATGGTCAGCCATTTCCACTACGACCCGGTCTGGTGGAACACGCAGGGCGCCTACACCAGCGAGTGGCGCGAAGACCCGCCGGGGCGAGGACGGCAGACCAACGGTTTCGAGTTGGTACACGCGCACCTGGAAATGGCCCGCCGCGAACCCGAGTACAAATTCGTGCTGGCCGAGGTCGATTACCTCAAGCCATACTGGGACACCCACCCCGAGGACCGCGCCGACCTGCGCCGCTTCATCGCCGAAGGACGAGTCGAAATCATGGGCGGCACCTACAACGAACCCAACACCAATCTCACCAGCCCGGAGACGACGATCCGGAACCTGGTGCACGGCATTGGTTTTCAGCGCGACGTGCTGGGCGCCGATCCGGCCACCGCGTGGCAGCTCGACGTGTTCGGCCACGACCCGCAGTTCCCCGGGATGGCCGCCGATGCCGGGCTGACGTCGAGCTCGTGGGCGCGCGGACCACACCACCAATGGGGACCGACCCATTCCGGCGGCGTCGAAGGCATGCAGTTCTGCAGCGAGTTCGAGTGGATTTCGCCATCCGGGCGCGGATTGCTCACTCACTACATGCCGGCGCACTACGGGGCGGGTTGGGGAATGGACTCGTCGGCGTCGCTGGGCGAGGCGCAGGCTGCCACCTATGCGGTGTTCGACCAGCTCAAAAAGGTCGCCTTGACCCGCAACGTGCTGCTGCCAGTCGGCACCGACTACACCCCACCCAACAAATGGGTCACCGAGATTCATCGCGACTGGGCCAACCGCTACACGTGGCCGCGCTTCGTGTGCGCGCTGCCGCGGGAGTTCTTCGCCGCCGTGCGCGCCGAGCTGGACGAGCGGGGTCCCGAAAAGGGCGGGACGCCGTCGCCGCAGACGCGCGACATGAACCCGATCTACACCGGCAAGGACGTCTCCTACATCGACACCAAACAAGCCAACCGCGCCGCCGAAAACGCGGTGCTGGACGCCGAGCGCTACGCGGTATTCGCCGCGCTGATGGCCGGCGCCGAGTATCCGCATGCCGCGTTGGCCAAGGCGTGGGTCCAGCTGGCCTACGGCGCGCACCACGACGCGATCACCGGCTCGGAGTCCGACCGGGTCTACCTCGATCTGCTGACCGGCTGGCGCGACGCATGGGAGCTGGGTGGCGCCGCCCGCGACAACTCCCTGGCCGTGCTGTCCGGTGCGGTCGCTGGTCCCGCGGACACGGTCGTGGTGTGGAACGCGCTGACCCACCAGCGCACCGACATCGTCACCGCCCGCATCGATCGGCCACTGTCCGCGGGGGCGCGGGTGCTCGACTCCGACGGTGCCGAGCTGCCCGCGCTGGTCGAGCACGACGGGCACTCGGTCAGCTGGCTGGCCCGCGACGTCGGATCGCTGGGCTGGCGGGCCTATCGATTGGTTCCCGCGGACGACGCGACCGGCTGGGAGTCGTTTCCCGGGCACCAGATCGAAAATGAGCACTACCGGCTGGCGGCCGACCCGGACCGGGGTGGGGGAGTCGCGTCGCTGATTCGGGACGGCCGCGAGCTGATCGCGGCTGGAAGACTAGGCAACGAACTCGCCGTGTACGACGACTATCCGGCCCACCCGACGCAGGGGGAGGGCCCGTGGCACCTGCTGCCCAAGGGGCCGGTGGTGGGCTCGTCGGAATCACCGGCGCAGGTGCGGGCCTACCGGGGGCCGCTCGGTCAGCGGCTGGTCGTGCGGGGCCGCATCGGTGAATTGCTGCGCTACACCCAGACATTGACGCTGTGGAACGGCGTCGATCGGGTGGACTGCCGTACCACCATCGACGACTTCAGCGGCGAGGACCGCCTGTTGCGGCTGCGCTGGCCGTGTCCGGTGCCGGGCGCCATGCCGGTCAGCGAAGTGGGCGACGCCGTCGTGGGCCGCGGGTTCGCGCTGCTGCACACAACTTCTGGCGGGTCTCAATCCGTGGACACCGAGCACCTGCCGTGGACGCTGGACAACCCGGCTTACAGCTGGTTCGGGCTGTCGTCGGCTGCCCGGATTCGATTGGGGAAAAAGGACATCCGCGCCGTCTCGGTGGCCGAGGTGGTGTCGCCGTCGGAGTCGGCGTCCGGGCCACTGGCCCGCGAGCTGATGGTCGCGCTGGTCCGGGCCGGCGTCACGGCCACCTGCACCGGTGCCGACAAACCGCGCTACGGCAACCTCGATGTCGACTCCAATCTGCCCGACGTCCGGATCGCGCTGGGCGGCCCGGACCGCAACGCCTTCACCAAAGCGGTGCTGGCCGAGGCCGATCCGGAGTACGCGAAAGAACTCGAACGCCAGCTGGCGAAGCGCGGTCGGGCCCGGGTGTGGGTGCCCGCGAAGACGTCGCTCACCGCGGCCTGGGTGCCGGGAGTCGACCTGCGTGCGGTGCGCGCGCTGCCGGTCCTGGTGATCGATGGCGCCGACGAGAAGCGCCTCAATGCCGAAATCGATTCGGTGGCAGCCGATCTCGACGATGCCGAGATCGCCGTCAAACAGCGGGCCGCGCGGGGTGCCCAACATTTCGAATCCCGTACCGTGGCGTTGCTCAATCGCGGCGTGCCGAGCTTCGCCGTCGACAGCGAAGGCACGCTGCACACCGCGTTGTTGCGGTCCTGCACCGGCTGGCCGTCCGGCACCTGGATCGACGAACCGCGCCGCACCGCGCCGGACGGCTCGAACTTCCAATTGCAGCACTGGACACACCATTTCGACTACGCGCTCGCCTGCGGCGACGGCGACTGGCGGCACGCCGAGATCCCGAACCGCAGCGCGCAGTTCTCCCACCCGCTGCACCCCGTCTTCCCGGATCGACGGCGAGGCAACTTAGCGCTCACCGGATCGCTGCTGAGCGTCGAGCCCGCCGGCGCCGTGCACGTCGGCGCGTTCAAGGCGGCCGGGAACCCGCTGACGGCCGGTCGCGCCGACCCCGTCGACCCCGGCGAGGTAGCGCTGCGCCTCGTGGAAACGACCGGGGCCGCTACCCGGGTGAGCGTCGGTTCCACCCTTGGCAAGCTGAGCGCGCTGCGGCTTGCCGACCTGCTGGAGACGCCGCAGACGCGCGAGCGATCGATCGAGCTGCACGGCTACCAGATCGCCACCGTGCTGGCCCGGCTGAAGATGCCCAAGGCATTCGACGGGCCCGCCGCGCTGGGCCCGGACGCCGAGGTCGCCCAGCCGTTGTACGCGCGGTACTGGCTGCACAATCGCGGGCCCGCACCGCTGGGTGGGCTACCGGCCGTCGCGCACCTGCATCCGCAGCGAGTGACCGCCGAACCGGGCGGCGAGCTGACCCTGCGGCTCACCGCGGCCAGTGACTGCACCGACGCGGAGCTGCACGGCATCGTCGCGCTGGCGGGTCCGGACGGCTGGTCGGTGACGCCCGCCGAGCTGCCGTTCACGCTCGGCGGCGGCGAGCACCGGGAGGCCGACGTGGTGCTGGTCATCCCGGCCGATGCCGAGCCCGGCCAGTACCCAATCCGGGCGCAGCTGCGCGTCACCGCAGATAGTGTCCCGTCCGCCTGGCGTCAGACGGTCGAGGACGTGACCATCGTCGAGGTCGGAGCCGGCCAGGACGCCGATCTGATCTACCTCGTCGACGGGCCCGACGAGATCGCGCTGGGCGCGGTGAGACGGCGCGGCTGGTGGTGACCATCGGCAGCAATGCCGCGTCCGACCTATCGGCCGAGGCCCATCTGATCAGCCCCTGGGGCACCTGGGAGTGGGTTGGCCCGGCCTCGCTCGGCGCAGTGCTGCCGGCGCGCGGCACCGTCGACTTCTGCTTCGACGTCAGTCCGCCCGCCTGGCTGGAACCCGGCCAGTGGTGGGCTCTGGTGCGGTTCGGCTGCGCGGGACGGCTGGTCTACTCGCCGGCGGCAAAGGTGACCGTGACATGAGCGGGCGCCCGGTCGCCACCGTCGCGGGCACGCCCGTCGCGGTCGAGGAGGTCGACGCGGCCGAGGCGCGATTGCGCGGCGGCCCCCACGCTGCCGCCCTGCCCGCCCGGGGCACCAGCGAGGGCCGCCAACTGCGGCGCTGGCTCACCCAACTTCTGGTGACCGAACGCGTCGTCGTCGCCGAGGTGGCCGCCCGCGAATTGAGCACCGGCGACGCGCCGGGCGAGGAAGAGCTGCTGCCCGACGTGACGGCCCGGCTCGAGATCGGCAGTGTGGCCGCGGCGGCGCTGGCGGATCCGCGGGCGCGCGCGCTGTTCGTCGACGTAACCGCCGCGGTCCGGGTCAGCGATCGCGAGGTCGCCGACTACCACGCCCGCAATCCGCTGCGGTTCGCCGCGCTGCGACCCGACGGCCGCGGCTGGCGCGCGCCGTCGTGTGACGGGCCGCCGCTGGCGCAGGCGCGCGCCGCGGTCACCGAGCATCTGTGGGCTGCGGCACGTCGTCGCGCCTTCCGGCTGTGGCTGGACGAGCGACTGGCCGCACTGGTCGAGCTCGCCCCCGGCTACGAGCATCCCGGCGACCCCCGCCAACCCGACAACACCCATCGGCACTGACCGGCCATGCTGACCCTCTGCCTGGACATCGGTGGCACGAAAATCGCTGCGGGCCTTGCCGACTCCGGGGGCGCGCTGGTGTACACCGCGACAAGGCCCACCCCGGCGGGCGGTTCGGCGGACCAGGTGTGGGACGTGGTCGCCGCGATGATCGCCGAAGCGTTGGCGAAGGCCGGCGGTGCGGTTAGTGCGGTGGGCATCGCTTCGGCTGGCCCCATCGATCTGCCCGGCGGAACCGTCAGCCCGATCAATATCCAAGGCTGGCAACGCTTTCCGCTGCGAGATCGGGTGGCGGCCGTGGTGCCAGGGGTGCCGGTGCGCCTGGGCGGTGACGGCGTCTGCATGGCGCTGGGGGAGCAGTGGCAAGGCGCGGGGCGGGGTGCGGGCTTCCTGCTGGGCATGGTGGTGTCGACCGGCGTCGGCGGTGGCCTGGTGCTCAACGGCGCGCCCTACACCGGGCGCAGTGGCAATGCCGGGCACGTCGGCCATGTGGTCGTCGAACGCGACGGGCAGCCGTGCACGTGCGGGGGCCACGGCTGCGTCGAGACGGTTGCCGCCGGGCCGTGGCTGGTGCGCTGGGCGCGGGCCAACGGCTGGTCGGCACCGGCGGACGCCGGCGCCCGCGAGCTGGCCGCCGGGGCGAGGGCCGGTGACGAGGTCGCGCTGCGGGCGTTTTCCCGGGGTGCCACCGCGCTCGCGATGATGATCGCGTCGGTGGCGGCGGTGTGCGACCTGGACCTCGTCGTCATCGGGGGAGGCGTGGCCCAGTCCGGTGGCCTGCTCTTCGACCCGCTGCGCGCGGCGCTGACCGACTATGCGGGGCTGGATTTTCTGGCCGGATTGCGGGTGGTGCCCGCCGAACTGGGGGCACAGGCCGGCCTGGTCGGCGCGGCCCGGCTCGCGGGAGCTTAGCCAACCTCGTTGCGAGGCACGTGCTTTCGGACCCAATAGGACAAACTCGCCAGCACCGGCTCCACAGTCTTGCCGTACGGAAATCGAGTAGTGCACGGTGCGGATGTCGTGACGGTCGATGATTCCCGCGTCGACCAGCTCGTGCAGGTGACGGATCAGCATCCGCTCGGGGATGCCGTTGATGCTGAGATATCGCGCGAGCTCGCCGTTTTGGCTGACGGCGGGTTGTGCCGCTATCCTTGGTGCCGATCCACCGAAGACCGTCGGTCACCGAGCAATCGGTCGAAGGTCCGGGAGCATCCCGGCGGCCCACGCAGGAGGACGAGGCTGTAGCCGCCGGCTCCCACGCCGGCGTATCTCAACGCCCCGTGCCGCTTCCTGCGCCGGGGCGTTCGTCGTTCCTCGGGTGATCACCGACGACACGATTTTCACTGAGTTTCATCGAGGAGGTATGCATGGCCAAAGCTGACAAGGCCACCGCCGTTGCGGACATTGTCGAGCAGTTCAGCGCCTCGACCGCGACCGTCATCACCGAATACCGCGGGCTGACCGTCGCCAACCTGGCCGAGCTGCGCCGCTCGCTGGCGGGTTCGGCTACCTACACCGTGGCCAAGAACACGCTGATCAAGCGCGCCGCGTCGGAAGCGGGGATCGAGGGTCTCGACGAGCTGTTCGCGGGGCCGACGGCCATCGCGTTCGTCAGCGGCGAGCCCGTCGACGCCGCCAAGGCCATCAAGACCTTTGCCAAGGACAACAAGGCGCTGGTCATCAAGGGTGGCTACATGGACGGCCACCCGCTGACGGTGGCCGAGGTCGAGCGCATCGCCGACCTGGAATCCCGCGAGGTGCTGCTGGCCAAGCTGGCCGGTGCCATGAAGGGCAACCTCGCCAAGGCCGCCGGCCTGTTCAACGCGCCGGTTTCGCAGTTCGCCCGCCTCGCGGCCGCCCTGCAGGAGAAGAAGGCCGCCGACCCGGCTGCCGCTGCGGCCCCGGCCGCAGAACCCGCTTCCGAAGCGGCAGCTTCGGAAGCACCCGCCGAGGCAGAAGCACCCGCCGAGACACCGGCTGACGCCGAATAACCCCACAAACCGAAACAAGGAAGGATCCACACCATGGCAAAGATCTCCACCGATGACCTGCTCGACGTCTTCAAGGAAATGACCCTGCTCGAGCTCTCGGACTTCGTGAAGAAGTTCGAGGAGACCTTCGAGGTCACCGCGGCCGCTCCGGTAGCCGTTGCCGCTGCCGGTGGCGCTGCCGCCGGTGGTGCGCCGGCCGAGGCTGCCGAGGAGCAGTCGGAGTTCGACGTCATCCTCGAGGCCGCCGGCGACAAGAAGATCGGCGTGATCAAGGTGGTCCGCGAGATCGTCTCCGGCCTGGGCCTGAAAGAGGCCAAGGACCTGGTCGACGGAGCACCCAAGCCGCTGCTGGAGAAGGTCGCCAAGGAAGCTGCCGACGAGGCCAAGGCCAAGCTCGAGGCCGCCGGCGCGACCGTCACCGTCAAGTAGTTCAACTCGCGCACGAAGCCCCCGGGAACCCTAGTGAATCTAGGTCCCGGGGGCTTCGTGTGTTCAGCCGGAAAACGCCGACTGCAGCGACCGCGCCACCCGCTCCGCGGAGTCTCCAAGCGCGACAAGCAGATTCGTAGTCATCGCGGTGAGTACCGGCGCCACCGCCGAGCCGTCGTCGCCGTAGCATCCGGCCAGCTCCAGCATCACGAATCCGTGGATCAATGCCCAGAACTGGGCGGCGGTAGCCACCACGGCCGCGTCGTCGGAGCCGCCGACGGTGATCCGGCCGTCCAGCATGCACCGGCGCACCACCCGCACCACGTGCGCGAAGCTGTGTCCGTGTTGCTCGATCTCAGCGACCGTCAGCGTCAGGACGTTGCCGGCCGGTGCGTTGATGCCGTGCGCGCTGGTGCTACCGAACATCAGCCGGTACATGTGCGGCCGCTCGATCGCGTAGCGGCGATAGGCACTACCGACGGTGAATAGATCGGCCACCGGATCGGCGGTCTGCGGGACCGTTTGGGCGGCGTCGAACTGACTTAGCCCCTCCTCGGCGACCGCGGCGATCAGACCCCGCATCCCACCGAAATGGGTGTACACGGCCATCGTCGAGGTCCCCGCGGCGCTGGCCACTTTGCGGGTCTGCAGGGCATCGGGGCCCTCGCTATCGAGCAGGCCGACCGCGGCGTGCAGCATCTCGTCGCGCACATTGCGCCGAACTTCCGACGTCATCTCTCCAACCATCTCTGATGAGGCCTTGCCATCTTCTCATCACCGGCGTACGGTCTCAATAACGCTGACATAACAACGTTATAGGAGTTCAGCCCATGACTTCCACACAGACAGTCAAATCCGAAAACCCCTATCTCGAGGGCTTCCTGGCGCCGGTACACACCGAAGTGACCGCGACCGACCTCGACGTCACCGGGCAGATCCCCGAGCACCTGGACGGGCGCTACCTGCGCAACGGGCCCAACCCGGCCGCGGAGGTCGACCCGGCCACCTATCACTGGTTCACCGGCGATGCGATGGTGAAAGGGTCGCGTTGCGCGACGGCAAGGCTTGCTGGTATCGCAACCGATGGGTCCGCACCCCACCGACGAGCGTCGCGCTGGGCGAGCCCGAGCGCCCTGGGCTGAATCCGCGCGTCGGGATGTTGTCGGTCAGCCCCAACACCAACGTGCTGACCC
Organism: Mycobacterium stomatepiae; assembly: GCF_010731715.1. Taxonomy (NCBI): domain Bacteria; kingdom Bacillati; phylum Actinomycetota; class Actinomycetes; order Mycobacteriales; family Mycobacteriaceae; genus Mycobacterium; species Mycobacterium stomatepiae. Next base: position 3,035,896 of record NZ_AP022587.1, on the reverse strand, counting down.
ACGCCGGAAAGACGCTGGCACTCGTTGAGGGCGGTGGTGCCAACTACGAGCTCACCGAGGAACTGGACACCGCCGGGCCTTGCGACTTCGACGGCACCCTGTTCGGTGGCTACACCGCCCACCCGCATCGGGATCCGCGCACCGGCGAACTGCACGCGGTGTCCTACAGCTTCGGACGCGGACGCACTGTGCAGTACTCGGTGATCGACACGGACGGCCGCGCCCGGCGCACTGTCGACATCGAAGTGAGCGGGTCGCCGATGATGCACGACTTCTCGCTGACCGACAAGTACGTGGTGATCTACGACCTGCCGGTCACGTTCGACCCGATGCAGGTCGCGCCGGCCAACGTGCCGCGCTGGCTCAGTTCGCCGGCTCGCCTGGTACTGCAGTCGGTGCTCGGCCGGGTCAGGATTCCCGGCCCGATGATGACGGCGATCAACGGCAATCGGCGGCCCATGCATCGGATGCCGTACAGCTGGAAGGACAGCTATCCGGCGCGCATCGGGGTGATGCCCCGCGAGGGTGGCAATGACGACGTGCGCTGGTTCGACGTCGAGCCCTGCTACGTCTTTCACCCGCTCAATGCGTACTCGGAGATGCGTGACGGGCCCCGAACAAAAGAAGAGGTCCTGGTGCTCGACGTGTGTAGTTACGCGAAGATGTTCGACCGCGACCTGCGCGGTCCCGGCGACAGCCCGCCCACGCTGGATCGCTGGACGATCAGCCTGACCACCGGGGCGGTCGCCACCGAACGTCGCGACAATCGTCCGCAGGAGTTTCCGCGGATCGACGAGACGGTGCTGGGTGCGCGCCACCGGTTCGGCTACGCCGTCGGGCTGGACGGCGGCTTCCTCTCCGGCGGGGCAACCGAGATGACCTCGGCCCTGTACAAGCACGACTACGTGACGGGGTCCAGCGTGGCCGCGGCGCTGGAACCGGGTCTTTTACTCGGCGAGATGTCCTTTGTGCCCAATCCCACAAACGGCTCGGCGCAGCGTGACGAGGATGACGGCGTTCTGATGGGCTACGGCTACCACCAGGGCCGTGACGAAGGGCAATTGCTGTTGTTGGACGCCCAGACGCTCGAATCCGTCGCGACCGTGCACCTGCCCCAGCGGGTGCCGATGGGCTTCCACGGCAACTGGGCTCCGACAATCTGACCCTTTACCGTCACTGCCAGGAGCATTAGCCTGCGTGCAGGGGTGGGTCTCAGGTCAGCGAATTTTTCGCTCCGGTGCTGTGCAACCGTGCTGCGTGGTCCCGGGGGTGCGCTACAGTGACTCATGCCACACAAAGGGGCAGGTGGCGGCATGCGTCGACGGAAGGATTCCCTATGGGCGTTGCTATCGAGGTCAGTGGTCTGACCAAGTCCTTCGGGTCATCGAGGATTTGGGAAGACGTGACCCTGGATATCCCCGCCGGGGAGGTCAGCGTTTTGCTGGGCCCGTCGGGTACCGGTAAGTCGGTCTTCTTGAAGTCATTGATCGGGCTGCTTCGTCCGGAGCGTGGCTCGATTGTCATCGATGGCACCGACATCATTGAGTGTTCGGCTAAGGAGCTCTACGAGATCCGCACGCTGTTCGGGGTGTTGTTCCAGGACGGGGCGTTGTTCGGGTCGATGAACCTGTTCGACAACACCGCCTTCCCGTTGCGTGAGCACACGAAGAAGAAGGAAGGCGAGATCCGTGACATCGTCATGGAGAAGCTGGAAATGGTCGGTCTTGGCGGTGATGAGAAGAAGTTCCCCGGCGAGATCTCCGGTGGTATGCGCAAGCGTGCCGGCCTGGCCCGCGCCCTGGTGCTAGACCCGCAGATCATTTTGTGTGACGAGCCGGACTCCGGTCTGGACCCGGTGCGTACCGCGTATTTGAGCCAGCTGATTTTGGACATCAACGCTCAGATCGACGCGACCATCTTGATCGTGACGCACAACATCAACATCGCACGTACGGTGCCGGACAACATCGGCATGTTGTTCCGCAAGCATCTGGTCATGTTCGGTCCGCGTGAGGTGCTGTTGACCAGCGATGAGCCGGTGGTGCGTCAGTTCCTCAACGGTCGGCGTATCGGACCGATCGGTATGTCGGAGGAAAAGGACGAGGCGACCATGGCCGAGGAGCAGGCGCTGCTTGACGCCGGTCACCACGCCGGTGGTACCGAGGAAATCGAGGGCGTGCCGCCGCAGATCACGGCGACGCCGGGAATGCCCGAGCGCAAGGGGGTGGCCCGTCGCCAGGCCCGGGTGCGCGAGATGCTGCACACCCTGCCCAAGAAGGCGCAAACCGCCATCCTCGACGACCTCGAGGGCACCCACAAATACCAAGCACACGAATTCGGCGACTGACAATCGTCTGATTTCCAGACCCGACCGCGCCTTGCCGTGGTCGGGTCTGTTCGTGCGCACCGGAAGCGACGGCCGCAGGAATTCGGCGACAACTTGCCGCGCCTTCCTCTTGACGAATAGGCGTGCACAGGTCAATCTGTTGGGCAGCATGTACCCACGGGAAATTCGAGATGCCAGCCAGCGTCGACTCCCTTGGATGGGTAGTTGAGGAATGCGCGCGCCTGCGCTATTGTTGGGCGTTGTGCTGGCTACTTCCTGCCCACCTCGCCCGCCACCTGACACCGTGGTCTTAGCCTGAGCCGTCTCTGCGGCTCAGCTATTTAGTTGCGCGCGTGAGGTTCGGGCAGTTCGTTCGCCGGCTTAACCGAAACAAGTTGCGGCGAACAGGCCCGGTGAGCCCGGTTCTCGTGAGTCGCACGAGGTGCTGGAAGGATGCATCTTGGCAGATTCTCGCCAGAGCAAGACGGATTCCTCTTCTAACAACTCCGTGCCTGGAGCACCTGACCGAGTATCTTTCGCCAAGCTCCGCGAACCGCTTGAGGTTCCGGGGCTTCTCGACGTGCAGACCGACTCCTTTGAGTGGTTGATCGGCTCGCCGCGTTGGCGCGAGATCGCCTCCGGACGCGGGGACGTCAACCCGGTCGGTGGCCTCGAAGAGGTGCTGTACGAGTTGTCGCCGATCGAGGACTTCTCGGGCTCGATGTCGCTGTCGTTCTCCGACCCCCGCTTCGACGAAGTCAAGGCGCCGGTGGACGAGTGCAAAGACAAGGACATGACGTACGCGGCTCCGCTGTTCGTCACGGCCGAGTTCATCAACAACAACACCGGTGAGATCAAGAGCCAGACGGTCTTCATGGGTGACTTCCCGATGATGACCGAAAAGGGCACGTTCATCATCAACGGGACCGAGCGCGTCGTGGTCAGCCAGCTGGTCCGGTCGCCCGGTGTGTACTTCGACGAGTCGATCGACAAGTCGACCGAGAAGCTGCTGCACAGCGTCAAGGTGATTCCGAGCCGCGGTGCGTGGCTGGAGTTCGACGTCGACAAGCGCGACACCGTCGGTGTGCGCATCGACCGCAAGCGTCGTCAGCCGGTCACCGTGCTGCTCAAGGCGCTGGGCTGGACCAACGAGCAGATCCACGAGCGGTTCGGCTTCTCCGAGATCATGATGTCGACGCTGGAGAAGGACAACACCGCCGGCACCGACGAGGCGCTGCTGGACATCTACCGCAAGCTGCGTCCGGGCGAGCCGCCGACCAAGGAGTCCGCGCAGACCCTGCTGGAGAACCTGTTCTTCAAGGAGAAGCGCTACGACCTGGCCCGCGTCGGCCGCTACAAGGTCAACAAGAAGCTGGGCCTCAACGCCGGCGAGCCGATCACGTCGTCGACGCTAACCGAAGAGGACGTCGTCGCGACCATCGAGTACCTGGTGCGCCTGCACGAGGGCCAGCCGACGATGACGGTTCCCGGCGGCACCGAGGTTCCGGTGGAGACCGACGACATCGACCACTTCGGCAACCGCCGTCTGCGCACCGTCGGTGAGCTGATCCAGAACCAGATCCGGGTCGGTATGTCCCGGATGGAGCGGGTGGTCCGCGAGCGGATGACCACGCAGGACGTCGAGGCCATCACGCCGCAGACCCTTATCAACATCCGGCCGGTCGTCGCCGCGATCAAGGAGTTCTTCGGCACCAGCCAGCTGTCGCAGTTCATGGACCAGAACAACCCGCTGTCCGGGCTCACCCACAAGCGCCGCCTGTCGGCGCTGGGGCCGGGCGGTCTGTCGCGCGAGCGCGCGGGCCTCGAGGTCCGTGACGTGCACCCGTCGCACTACGGCCGGATGTGTCCGATCGAGACCCCTGAGGGTCCGAACATCGGTCTGATCGGTTCGCTGTCGGTGTACGCGCGGGTCAACCCGTTCGGGTTCATCGAGACGCCGTACCGCAAGGTGGTCGACGGTGTGGTCAGCGACGAGATCCAGTACCTGACCGCGGACGAGGAGGACCGCCACGTCGTGGCTCAGGCCAACTCGCCGATCGACGCGAGCGGCCGGTTCGAAGAGTCGCGTGTTCTGGTTCGCCGGAAGGCGGGCGAGGTCGAGTACGTCCCGTCGTCCGAGGTGGACTACATGGACGTGTCGCCGCGCCAGATGGTGTCGGTGGCCACGGCCATGATTCCGTTCCTCGAGCACGACGACGCCAACCGTGCCCTGATGGGTGCCAACATGCAGCGCCAGGCGGTACCGCTGGTGCGCAGCGAGGCGCCGCTGGTCGGTACCGGTATGGAGCTGCGCGCCGCGATCGACGCCGGCGACGTGGTGGTGGCCGACAAGGCTGGGGTGATCGAGGAGGTGTCCGCCGACTACATAACCGTGATGGCCGACGACGGCACCCGGCACACCTACCGGATGCGCAAGTTCGCGCGGTCCAACCACGGCACCTGTGCCAACCAGTCGCCGATCGTCGACGCGGGAGACCGGGTCGAGGCCGGCCAGGTGATCGCCGACGGTCCCTGCACCGAAAACGGTGAGATGGCGCTCGGCAAGAACCTGCTGGTGGCGGTCATGCCGTGGGAAGGCCACAACTACGAGGACGCGATCATCCTCTCCAACCGCCTGGTTGAAGAGGACGTGCTCACCTCGATCCACATCGAGGAGCACGAGATCGATGCCCGCGACACCAAGCTGGGCGCCGAGGAGATCACCCGGGACATTCCGAACGTCTCCGACGAGGTGCTCGCCGGCCTGGACGAGCGTGGCATCGTGCGCATCGGTGCCGAGGTTCGTGACGGCGACATCCTGGTCGGCAAGGTCACGCCGAAGGGTGAGACCGAGCTGACGCCGGAGGAGCGGCTGCTGCGGGCGATCTTCGGTGAGAAGGCCCGCGAGGTCCGCGACACCTCGCTGAAGGTGCCGCACGGCGAGTCCGGCAAGGTGATCGGCATTCGGGTGTTCTCCCGCGAGGACGACGACGAACTGCCTGCCGGTGTCAACGAGCTGGTCCGCGTCTACGTGGCCCAGAAGCGCAAGATCTCCGACGGCGACAAGCTCGCCGGACGCCACGGCAACAAGGGCGTCATCGGCAAGATCCTGCCGGTCGAAGACATGCCGTTCATGCCGGACGGCACGCCCGTCGACATCATCCTGAACACCCACGGTGTGCCGCGACGTATGAACATCGGCCAGATCCTGGAAACCCACCTCGGGTGGGTCGCCAAGGCCGGCTGGAACATCGAGGGCACGCCCGAGTGGGCGGCGAACCTGCCGGAGGGCCTGCGGCACGCGCAGCCCGACCAGACGGTGTCGACCCCGGTGTTCGACGGTGCCAAGGAGGAGGAGCTGCAAGGTCTGCTGTCCTGCACGCTGCCCAACCGCGACGGCGACGTGATGGTGAATGCGGACGGCAAGGCAAGGCTGTTCGATGGCCGCAGTGGCGAGCCGTTCCCGTACCCGGTGACCGTCGGCTACATGTACATCATGAAGCTGCACCACCTGGTGGACGACAAGATCCACGCCCGTTCCACCGGTCCGTACTCGATGATCACCCAGCAGCCGTTGGGTGGTAAGGCGCAGTTCGGTGGGCAGCGATTCGGTGAGATGGAGTGCTGGGCCATGCAGGCCTACGGCGCCGCGTACACGCTGCAGGAGCTGTTGACCATCAAGTCCGACGACACCGTCGGCCGGGTCAAGGTGTACGAGGCGATCGTCAAGGGCGAGAACATCCCGGAGCCGGGTATTCCCGAGTCCTTCAAGGTGTTGCTCAAGGAACTGCAGTCGCTGTGCCTCAACGTCGAGGTTCTGTCGTCGGATGGTGCGGCGATCGAACTGCGCGAGGGCGAGGACGAAGACTTGGAGCGCGCCGCCGCGAACCTGGGAATCAACCTGTCCCGCAACGAATCTGCGTCCGTCGAGGATCTGGCCTGATCGTGGCGAAAGCCACGGCGCTAATTAGTTTCTAGTCCCGCAAGGGGAAAGGGAGTTACGTGCTAGACGTCAACTTCTTCGATGAACTCCGTATTGGCCTGGCCACCGCTGAGGACATCCGTCAGTGGTCCTACGGCGAGGTCAAGAAGCCGGAGACGATCAACTACCGCACGCTCAAGCCCGAGAAGGACGGCCTGTTCTGCGAGAAGATCTTCGGACCGACTCACGACTGGGAGTGCTACTGCGGCAAGTACAAGCGCGTGCGCTTCAAGGGCATCATCTGCGAGCGCTGTGGTGTCGAGGTGACTCGCGCCAAGGTGCGTCGCGAGCGGATGGGCCACATCGAGCTGGCCGCACCGGTCACGCACATCTGGTACTTCAAGGGCGTGCCGTCGCGCCTCGGATACCTGCTCGACCTGGCGCCGAAGGATCTCGAGAAGATCATCTACTTCGCCGCCTACGTTATCGTCGGGGTCGACGACGAGATGCGGCATAACGAGCTGTCCACGCTCGAGGCCGAAATGGTGGTGGAGCGCAAAGCTGTTGAAGATCAGCGCGACGCCGACCTGGAGGCCCGTGCCCAGAAGCTCGAGGCCGACCTGGCCGAGCTGGAGGCCGAGGGCGCGAAAGCCGATGCGCGGCGCAAGGTTCGGGATAGTGGCGAGCGTGAGATGCGCCAGCTGCGCGACCGGGCCCAGCGCGAGTTGGACCGTCTCGAGGACATCTGGACGACGTTCACCAAGCTGGCTCCCAAGCAGCTGATCGTCGACGAGAACCTGTACCGCGAGCTCGTCGACCGCTACGGCGAGTACTTCACCGGGGCCATGGGCGCGGAGTCGATCCAGAAGCTGATCGAGAACTTCGACATCGACGCCGAGGCCGACATCCTGCGTGACGTCATCCGAAACGGCAAGGGGCAGAAGAAGCTTCGTGCTCTGAAGCGTCTGAAGGTCGTCGCGGCTTTCCAGCAGTCGGGCAACTCGCCGATGGGCATGGTGCTCGACGCGGTGCCGGTGATCCCGCCGGAGCTGCGCCCGATGGTGCAGCTCGACGGTGGCCGGTTCGCCACGTCCGACCTGAACGACCTGTACCGCCGCGTGATCAACCGCAACAACCGTCTCAAGAGGCTGATCGACCTCGGTGCGCCCGAGATCATCGTCAACAACGAGAAGCGGATGCTGCAGGAGTCCGTTGACGCGCTGTTCGACAACGGCCGCCGCGGCCGTCCGGTGACCGGGCCGGGTAACCGTCCGCTGAAGTCGTTGAGCGACTTGCTCAAGGGTAAGCAGGGCCGGTTCCGTCAGAACCTGCTCGGTAAGCGTGTCGACTACTCGGGCCGTTCGGTCATCGTGGTCGGCCCGCAGCTCAAGCTGCACCAGTGCGGTCTGCCCAAGCTGATGGCGCTGGAGCTGTTCAAGCCGTTCGTGATGAAGCGGCTGGTCGACCTCAACCACGCGCAGAACATCAAGAGCGCCAAGCGCATGGTCGAGCGCCAGCGTCCCCAGGTGTGGGACGTGCTCGAAGAGGTCATCGCCGAGCACCCGGTTCTGCTGAACCGCGCGCCCACCCTGCACCGACTGGGCATTCAGGCCTTCGAGCCAATGCTGGTGGAGGGCAAGGCCATTCAGCTGCACCCGTTGGTGTGTGAGGCGTTCAACGCCGACTTCGACGGTGACCAGATGGCGGTGCACCTGCCGCTGAGTGCCGAGGCGCAGGCCGAGGCTCGCATCCTGATGCTGTCGTCGAACAACATCCTGTCGCCCGCGTCAGGCCGCCCGTTGGCCATGCCGCGACTCGACATGGTGACTGGGCTGTACTACCTGACCACCGAGGTGGCTGGCGCCGAAGGCGAATACCGTGCGGCCGCCAACGACCAGCCGGAGCAGGGCGTCTACTCGTCGCCGGCCGAGGCGATCATGGCCTCCGACCGCGGGTTGCTCTCGGTGCGGGCTCAGATCAAGGTGCGATTGACGCAGCTGCGTCCGCCGGCCGAGATCGAGGCCGAGCTGTTCGGCCAGAACGGTTGGCAGCCAGGCGATGCGTGGATGGCCGAGACGACCCTGGGTCGGGTGCTGTTCAACGAGCTGCTGCCGCTGGGCTACCCGTTCGTGAACAAGCAGATGCACAAGAAGGTGCAGGCCGCGATCATCAACGACCTGGCCGAGCGCTACCCGATGATCGTGGTCGCGCAGACCGTCGACAAGCTCAAGGACGCCGGTTTCTACTGGGCGACCCGAAGCGGCGTCACGGTCTCGATGGCCGACGTGTTGGTGCCGCCCCGTAAGAAGGAGATCCTCGACCACTACGAGGACCGGGCCGACAAGGTCGAGAAGCAGTTCCAGCGTGGTGCTTTGAACCACGACGAGCGCAACGAGGCGCTGGTGGAGATCTGGAAGGAAGCCACCGACGAGGTCGGTAAGGCGCTCCGCGAGCACTACCCGGCCGACAACCCGATCATCACGATCGTCGACTCGGGTGCCACGGGTAACTTCACCCAGACCCGAACACTGGCCGGCATGAAGGGCCTGGTGACCAACCCGAAGGGTGAGTTCATCCCGCGTCCGGTCAAGTCGTCGTTCCGCGAGGGCCTGACCGTGCTGGAGTACTTCATCAACACGCACGGCGCTCGAAAGGGCTTGGCCGACACCGCGTTGCGTACTGCCGACTCGGGTTACCTGACTCGTCGTCTGGTGGACGTGTCACAGGACGTCATCGTCCGTGAGCACGACTGCGAGACCGAGCGCGGCATCATCGTCGAGCTGGCCGAGCGTCAGCCCGATGGCACCTTGATCCGTGACCCGTACATCGAAACCTCGGCGTACGCACGGACTTTGGGCGCCGACGCGGTCGACGAGGCCGGTAACGTCGTCGTCGCGCGTGGTGAGGACCTGGGCGACCCGTCGATCGAGGCCTTGCTGGCCGCGGGAATCACGCAGATCAAGGTGCGTTCGGTGCTGACGTGTACCACCGGTACCGGTGTGTGTGCGACCTGCTACGGGCGTTCGATGGCGACCGGCAAGCTGGTCGACATCGGCGAGGCCGTCGGTATCGTGGCCGCGCAGTCCATCGGTGAGCCGGGCACGCAGCTGACCATGCGTACCTTCCACCAGGGTGGTGTCGGTGAGGACATCACCGGCGGTCTGCCGCGTGTCCAGGAGCTGTTCGAGGCTCGGGTGCCGCGCGGCAAGGCGCCGATCGCCGACGTCACCGGGCGGGTTCAGCTCGAGGACGGCGAGCGCTTCTACAAGATCACCATCGTTCCCGACGATGGCGGGGAGGAAGTGGTCTACGACAAGCTCTCCAAGCGGCAGCGGCTGCGTGTGTTCAAGCACGAAGACGGTTCCGAGCGAGTGCTTTCCGACGGTGACCACGTCGAGGTCGGCCAGCAGCTGATGGAAGGCTCGGCCGATCCGCACGAGGTGCTGCGCGTGCAGGGCCCCCGCGAGGTGCAGATCCACTTGGTCCGCGAGGTCCAGGAGGTCTACCGCGCTCAGGGTGTGTCGATCCACGACAAGCACATCGAGGTGATCGTTCGCCAGATGCTGCGCCGCGTCACCATCATCGACTCGGGCTCGACGGAGTTCCTGCCCGGCTCGCTGATCGAGCGTGCCGGCTTCGAGTCGGAGAACCGTCGGGTGGTGGCCGAGGGCGGCGAGCCCGCGGCCGGGCGTCCGGTGCTGATGGGTATCACGAAGGCGTCGCTGGCCACCGACTCGTGGCTGAGTGCGGCGTCGTTCCAAGAGACCACGCGAGTCTTGACCGATGCGGCGATCAACTGCCGCAGCGACAAGCTCAACGGTCTGAAGGAGAACGTGATCATCGGAAAGCTGATCCCGGCCGGTACCGGAATCAACCGGTACCGCAACATCCAGGTTCAGCCGACCGAGGAGGCCCGCGCCGCGGCGTACACGATCCCGTCCTACGAGGATCAGTACTACAGCCCGGACTTCGGTCAGGCCACCGGTGCTGCAGTTCCGTTGGACGACTACGGATACAGCGACTACCGCTAGTTCGACGACGACGCGGCGAGGTAGTCGCCGACGAGTCGGACAATCGGGCCTGGTCGACAAGCGAAAAAGCCCCGGGTTCATCCCCGGGGCTTTTTCGTGGGCGCACACTTTATGGGGAGAAATTGTCAAGGCCTGTGGATCGGGTGTTTTCAGGCGACCTCCGTTCCGGCGCCACGGCCATGAAACTGCTGTATCTAGCCATGCGCCACATCAACCAGAAACGAGGCAACCAAGGGCAAGGAACCTACCACTGGACTGAAGCACTCAACACCGTCACCATCCGATTCCCCGACCGACTCCCACTATGACCCAAAGACAAACGGCCGCCACACCTTACACAGCTAGCTTGACAAGCCCGGCCGGTAATGGCTCGGGCAACTCCCGCAACGGCCATGGCCGCAAAACGGTGCTCACCACGGCCGGACCGGTCGACTTGGAAGTACCGCGAACTGCTCGAGGCGGATCTTGAGGTGGATCCGAGCATGGACGACCATTCCCGAACCAGCGCGCCAACGCCGGCTCTTGATCAGACCTCGGACATTCAGATCATCCTCGGGAAGGTGCGCCCACTATTACGCCCGCACACCGAGACTCATCCACAAGTTCTGCTCATTGCTCCCCTTTTTTCTGGGTCCCCGGGGCCCATATTGTGTTTATGGGTTTTGTTTATGGGCCAAAAATGCAATCTCTCATCGAAGAGGAGGCTCCAGCACCGGTTCTGCCGCCATAAGTTCGCTGGAGAGGTCGGTGGCGCTGATCGGCTGCACCATTGGCGTTGCGATAGCCGCAGATTCGGAGCTGGGAACGGGTGTAGTTCCCGCGTGGCGGCGCTCCAGCGTGCGACCCCGGAAGAAGTCGGGCGACATTGCCCACCAGATGCACATCAGAATAACGCCGATCAAGATTGAAGCGACGCCAACTACAGCCACCGCGCCGAATCCGAAGATCGTGACATTATGGCCGTCGTTGTCGACAAGCCAATCCGCCTGAGCGTATTGGGTCAACGCGAAGACGAAAACGACCGTCAGTGTCGCCCCACCGATCAGCGGAAACACACCGCGCATGAAGAAATTGCGCACCGATGTGGTGAGGGTCTTGCGGTAGTAGTGTACGCACGCGTAACCGGTCATCGCGTAGTAGAGCGCGATGACGAGCCCGATCGAACCGACGAGGGCGTTCAGTAAATTCGGGCTGATCATCGTGAACAATATGTAGAACAGGACCGACACAGTTCCCATCACGATCGTCGACACCGACGGCGTCTGATACTTGAGGTGCATCTTGGCGAATGATTCGGGCAGCGCCTTGCAGGATGCCATCGACAGCGACGTTCGCGCGGCCGGCAGGATCGATGTTTGGGTACAGGCTGACGCCGATGTCAGGATCGATGCCGACAACAGCAGCAGACCGATCTGGCCGAGGAAGCTGTGTCCGAACAACGGCGGACCGATCGCGGCGAAGACATCGTTAGCGCTGTCCGGATTGGACAGACCGCCTTCTTCGCGGCCAACGCCAGCAAACGCAATGCTCGCCACCGTCACCAAAATATAGGTAAGTACCAGCAAGACGGTTGACATCACGGCGGCGCGTCCAGGGGTGCGACTTGGGTCGTCGGACTCCTCGTTACAGGTCACTGCGGTCTCGAAACCCCAGAAGATGAAGATCGTGATCAGGACTGCCGGGGCGATACTTGTACCGAAGTCCAAGCCACCTGGCCACAACCAAGACAACGAGGGTTGCAGCGAGTGCGGCCCGCCGTGGCTTGTGTAAATCCTGATCAGTGCGATGAACGCAACGCCAACAAGGACAACAAGTTCGACGGACAACAAGACATACTGTAAACGGGCCGACACATCGATACCGCGGTAGTTGACGTAGGCCATCACGACGATCCAGAGCACGCCCGCGCCCATGGTCCACGCCGTGCTGTTAGCGAGGTGGGCCGCTGAGTGCCAGCCAAGGTTGCCGACAAATGTAAACGAGTACGAGCCGGCGATTTGTGCCAGGTTGGCCATCAAGATCACGTCCGCGGCGATGATTGCCCATCCGCCGATCCATCCGGCGACTGGTCCGAATGCCCGGGAGGACCAAGCGAATGCGGTACCGCAGTCCGGTTCGGCTCGATTCAACTCTTTGTAAGCGATAGCGAGCATATACATCGGGATAAATGCGATCAGCACGATCACGGGTGCCTTGACGCCGCAGAGTATGTTTCCGTTGCGTGCAACGATAAGCCCTAGCGTGGCCGCGAGGCTGTAGGGAGGTGCGGTTGAGGCGGTACCGATGACGATGCTGGATAACAATCCAACTGAACCGTCTTTAAGCCAATTTGCTTTTTACCGTAAATTGTGTTGCATCGCTGTCGCTCATATATATATTACCTCCCCGGATTCAAATCGATACAGTTCGCCGGAGCACGAGGCCGAAATGACCGGTCCGACACAGCCAGCTGTTGCATGCTCTGTTATCGCCATACGCTTTGGGTATCTCTCGGAAGGGCGATGAACCAACGCTTCCGTGGCGGGAAAATGACTCGCCCTTGCATCGCTATAGTCATAGGCCGCAATGTGTTTGAGGAAATTGTGGCGCAATCCAATCAAGCAGGATGCGGCACACGCAGTCCCGAGGCCTATTAGCGGAATTCGTATCAATGATCTCTCGGCGGGTATCAGGTCACTTTGGGTGGGTGAAGATTGTTCGGTGCCAGGGTCTTTCGGTTACTCGTGATGTCGCTCATGACGTGGCGCCGTTGATCCAGCTCCCGGCGAGCGCCACGGTTGCTTTCATCTGGCCAAGATAGCGGACCCTCACCACGCATGGCGACGTATATCGCACTTCCAGTGACTGATAACGACGTTTTCAACATTGGATATGCCATTCAACAACGGAATCCGTGGTTGGGTGGCGTTGTAGTGGAAGGTTCGGCTGACCCGCACGAGGTGCTGATGGGTATCACGAAGGCGTCGTTGGCCACCGACTTGTGGCTGAGTGCGGCCTCGTTCCAGGAGACCACGCGAGTGCTGACCGATGCGGCGATCAACTGCCGCAGCGACAAGCTAGCCGTTTTGCGGCGGGATGGCGACACCTTCACTCGCCGGCAGGTTGAACAAGTCCTCGGCGATCACCGTCTGGGTAGCGCACGAGGCCTGCGGCGCGCAGTGTGGGATAGCGATCACGGGCGGTTCCGACAACGCTTCGGCGCTCTGACGCGGCAGCGTCGACCGTGAAAGAAGCTGGGCGATATTGCCCACCAAGCGAGCATTAGGACCGCCCCGAGCACCATCGAGCCCACGCCGACCACAGCCACCGCGCCGAACCCAAAGATCGTGACATTGCGACCTTGGTCGACGAGCCAGTCCGCCCTGGCGTATTCGATCAGGCCGAAGATGAAGACGATTGTCAGCAAGACGCCGCCCAGCAGAGGAAGCACTCCGCGCATCATGAAATCCCGAAGTGAGTTGGTGAGGGTCTTGCGGTAGTACCGGACGCAGGCGTAGCCGGTGAGTCCGTAGTAGAACGCGATCACCAATCCGACCGACCCGATCAGGGCACTTAGCAAACTCGAACTGATCACCGTAAACAGCACGTAGAACAGGATCGATGCCGCTCCCATCGTGATCGTCGACACGGTCGGCGTCAGGTATCGAGGGTGCATCTTCGCGAATGAGCCGGGCAGCGCCTTAAACACCGCCATCGACAGTGTGGTCCGCGCGGTCGGCATGATGGTCGTCTGCGTCGAAGCCGACGCCGACGTCAGGATCGATGCCGAAAGCAACAGCAGCCCGATTTTGCCGAGCACGCCGTCACCGAACAGGGCTGAGCCGAACGCGGCGAAGACATCGTCAGAGTTATCTGGATTGCCCAAACCACTGCCCTCGACGCCGATGCCGGCGAACGCGATGGTCGACACCGTCACCAAGGCGTAGGTTGCCAGCAGCAGGAAGGTCGAAAGTACGGCCGCGCGCCCGGGGGTGCGGCCGGGATCGTCGGACTCCTCGTTGCACGCTACCGCGGAGTCAAAGCCCCAGTAGATGAAAATTGTGATGAGCAACGCTGGGGCGATGGACGTGCCGAAATCCAGACCGCCGGGCCACAGCCAGGACAGCGATGGCCGCAGCGAGCCCGGCGGGGCGCTATTGGTGTAAACCTTGATCAGCGCGATGGCTGAGATGGCCGCCAACACAACGACTTCGACGGATAGCAGTACGTACTGCAGCCGAGCCGATACTTCAATGCCGCGGTAACAGATGTAGGTCATCGCTGCGATCCAGATCACGCCCGTGAGCGTCGTCCACACTGTACTGCTGGCCAGGCTGGCCGCCGAATGCCAGCCGAGATCTGCGACAAACGTGAACGAGTACGTGCCGGCGATTTGTGCCAGGTTAGCCATCACGATCACGTCGGCAGCGATGATGCCCCAGCCACCGAGCCAACCGGTGATCGGCCCGAATGCGCGCGATGCCCACGTGAATGTGGTCCCGCAGTCGGGTTCGGCTTTGTTCAGCTCCTGGTATGCGACCGCGATCAGATACATCGGGATGAATGAGAGCAGCACGATCGCCGGAGCCTTGACGCCGCAAAGCAACGCGCCGCGGTGGGCCACGATGAGTCCCAATGTCGCCGCCAAGCTGTAGGCCGGTGCGGTGGAGGCCGTGCCGATGACGATGCTGGAGAGCAACCCGACCACGCCGCCTTTGAGGCCCTTGCTATTCGCGGGGATGCTCGTAGCTTCACCCTTGGTCATGAAACCTCCTGCTGATCGCTTGGTCTGGCAAAGCGTGCAGTTGTGCGGTGAGTCCACGGATGTGACTCAACTTCGGATGGGCAACTCCTGTAGGCCCCACGGTGACCCGTAGGCGCTGAGTAGCTCCAAGAAGGGCACCGAGTCGAACGCTTCCGGGCCGAGCACCCCCGAACCGTGCCAGGTCCCGCTAGCCAAGAGCTCAAGCGCCACAACCGGATTGATCGCCGTCTGCCAGACCACACACTGGTGCCCGTACTCGTCCATCGACCATTGGTTATCGACGACGTGATACAGGTAGGTCGACCGCGGGTCGCCGTCTTTGCCGGTTCCGGTCACCCACAGACCTGCACATGTCTTTCCGTGCATCTTCGGTCCCAGGGTCGCCGGATCGGGCAGGCATCCCGCCACCACGTCGCGCGGGCTGACTTGCGCGCCACCGACCGCGACCTTTCCCGTGCGGTCCAGGCCGAGCTTGTGGAGCGTCTTGAGCACGTCGATGAACTCAGAGCCCAGACCGTATTTGAAGGTAACCCGCTTAGCTTTGACCCATCGCGGCATCAGCAGCACTTCCTCGTGCTCCACGTTGACGCATTCCACCGGGCCGATGCCTTCTGGGAAGTCGAAAACCTCTGGCTCGCTGAAGGGTTCAGTGACGAACCAGCCACGGTCGTGCTCCCAGATCACCGGCGGGTTGAGGCACTCCTCGATGGTGGTCCAGATGGAAAACGACGGCGCGAAGTCGTATCCATCCACGGTGAGATTGGCGCCGTCACGGGTGCCAAGCTCGTCGATTTCGGCGAACAGGTGATCGGCGGCATACCGGGCAAATACGTCGGAAAGCCCCGGCTCAACCCCCATGCCGAGCAGCGCAAGCCGATCAGCCGCCTGCCATTGCTCTCCGGCGGAGAACTGCTGGTCACCCAGCTTGATTCCAGCCAGCCGATAGGGCTCTTCGGGATGGCGTTGGGACAAGCTCATCGCCATGTCCAAATAGTCGGATCCGGCAGCCAGCGCCCCCTCGAAGATCGGCATCACGAACCGCGGGTCAACCGCGTTCACGACGTGGGTGATCCGGTGTTGCCGTGCCGTGGCGGCCACCGCGTCCGCAGATCCGGCGTCCAAGCCAGCTGCGCTAAATCGGCTATCAGCCAATGCGTGGGTGACTTGATTTGCTTTCGCTTCGTTGTAATCACAGACCACGACGTGCTGAAAGAAGTTGCGGCGCGCCGCAATCGAGCAAAACGCGGCGCCCACCCCCCCGGCGCCTACTAACAAGATTCGCATCGGTGATCTGCGCGATTGCGTGGTCGTGGCAGACGACGAGTTGCGCTGCACTTCTAACTTGGTCATGCGCTAGCTAGGCCTTTCTGGTCAGTTCGGAGATAATCGGCGTGCGCCCCAGACGCGGCGTGTATCGAAGTGCGGCTGCAGGAGGGGCGGGGATCAGGCCACTTTGGGTGGGTGAAGACTGTTCGTTACCAGGGTTTTTCGGCTGCTCCGGTGATGTCGCTCATCACGTGTTTGATGGTTAGGTGTTCGTCGAGTGAATAGCTGGACGCAGCCGGTGTTGATCTCGGGGGAGGCTCGCGGTGCAATCCTGACCCGCGTTGTGCCGGGCACGTCGAATTCCTCGGCCAATCGCAGGGGCTTACCGGTTTGGCGCACTTCGTCGTCGACGAGTTCGGGTGTGTGTAGTTCGGTCAGGTCTGCCAGCCTGGTCAGCACGGTGCAGCGTTGGGCGGGGGTGGTGGCCCGTTCCCGCAGTGCGAGGCGCGCCGCGGCAACGGCGCGATCGACGTCGGCGGGCGTACCCAGGGTTAATTCGGCGACCGTTTGCTGATTGGCAGGGTTGATCACTGCATGCCGGCCTCCAGAGGTGACTTCCGATGCGCCGTTGATCCAGCTCTCGGCGAGCGCCACCGTTGCTGTCATCTGGCCAAGATAGCGGACCCTCACCACGCATGGCGACGTATATCGCACTTCCAGTCACTGATAACGACGTTTTCAACATTGTGCGTGCCATTCAACAACGGAATCCGTGGTTGGGTGGCGCTGCAGTGGAAGGTTCGGCTGACTCGCACGAGGTGCTGTTCCTGTTGCGGTGCGGGCTCAACGAGACACTCCGTTCCTGGGTTATGAACGTGTACAGCTCAAGTCCCTCGACGAGAGGTTGGCTCTATGGGGCGCTAAAAGCGCTGCCGGACATCATCATTCATGCCGCCACCGGTCTGTTCGCGGTTGCGGTGCGTCGTGTTTTCCAACCTACCGATACTCGCTGTGTCTTTCCGTATGGCGTGGATGCGCTCATTCCCGCATTGGCCGCCCACTGCAGATTGCCGTGTTGATCATGGCGCTCAGGATGCAATTGCTGCCTCGTTGTTCCATGTCATCCATACGCCATTGCCGGTGATGACGGCCTGGTCAGTATCGGGCAGTTTTCTCGAGGCAGCCGTGCTCGGTCTGTTGATGTCGTTGACTTGGATCTGGTCGCAACAAGCCGAACCGCGGTTAACGCCTTACCCGACGGCGCCTTTCGAAAACTGAGGTGCGCTTCGCACGTGGACACCCAAACGATGCACCTCACGCGCCGCTGCCGAGCGAGCAGGCTATGCGCGTCCGCTTTCCCCAGCGTGCGGATGAGCTCGGAGAACTCCGCGGGCGTGTAATTGCGGTGCCGGTGCCGCAAGTAGACGTCCTTCGGCAGGATCAGCGCGTCCACCTCGTCCTCGGCGATCACCGTGGAGTTCCGGCAGTCGCCCCGCGCCACGCCGGTGACACCCAACGGTTCCCACGGCTGCACCCAAAAATAGTCGTAGCCGCCCGACGGCCGGCCGCGTAGCCCGGCCGTCGATGGGATATACACAGCTGGCCCGGGCGCCGACCTCGGTCAGGCATTCGCCGGGCGAAAGATGGCTCAGGCGAGTGCTTTTGAAGCCGATGCCGGGATCGATGTGGCCGGTCCGGTACCCGCGGGCCGCGACCTTACGCAGAAATGCCATGCGCTTCTCGTGGTCCCAGTCGAGCGCGTTGCCCGCCAGGAAACGCCGCCGCTCCGGCTCGGGAGCGTTGCGCAATGCCGGTACGCAGATGACGCGATCCTTGAGCGACGGTGGCCGGGCGATTACCAAATCGGCTACCAGCGCCGCGAATTCGGGATTGTCTTCGGTGTGTTCGAGCAGCACGCTGGTGCGCCGTCCGCCGTTTCGCCCGCCCCGCCGATGAAGCTGTCCACGACGTCAGCTTGGATGTCGTCGACGATGACCGCCGCGTTGTGCGCCGCGCGACGCACGGCCTCCTCGGATCCGAAGCTGCCCCGGAAGAAGGCGAAGCGCAGGTCGCCTTCATGGGTGACTACCGAGGTCTCGAGGTTGGCCTCGCCGGCATTGATCGGGTTGTCGCCCTCGAGAAGGTACGTGCGTCCCTCCCGGTCGTGCAGGGCATAGGCCGCGTTGGCGGTCCGCTGGTCGATGAAAATCTGATAGTTGCGCGAGCTCCTCAGGTGGGTGCCGCGCTGGCGCAGTGCATCCGCGCAGCGTAGGCAGCGGATGGTGTCCACGACGTCGGCGACGAACTCTTGGGCTTGCGGCGCAACAACTTCCAGCCAGGCGAACGCCGTGCCCTCGAAATCGTCGTAGTGCCGGCCGAGCAGCTGCGCGCGGTGCTCTTCCAATGCCTCCGGACTCGCCGCGTGCTGCAGCGCGGCCTGGTGATGCGCGCGCTGGTCGTCGTTGCGGCTCTTCGTCACTCGCTTCGCGTGGTACAGCGCCTCGAGAGGATGGCTCAGGATGTGGAGCATCCTTTCGCGCAGGGCGTTGGTGCCGTTGAGTACGGAGGCGGGCACGGAGCTCTTGCTGTGCGCATAGCCGAGCGACGCGAGTTCACGCAGGATCGGTTGCGGGGGCCCCTCGAACACCCCGGCATTGGTCAGGCGCAGCACCCGCCAGGCCAGGTTCCCGATGTTTTCCTCCCACAGGATGTCGACGATTTCGTCGAAGGCCGCCCCACCGAACGCCTCGTGCCCGCCGAACTCCGCATGGACCGCTCGCCCAAAGGGATTCAGGTCGGACATCCCGATGTCACGGGCGTAGGCGAGTAGGCAGCCGTAGCTCGTCATGAAGTCCAGCCGAAGCTGCGGCCGCTCGTCGATCTTGACTCCCGACACATTCGCGATCATGTCGACGATGCGGTGGGCGACGTCGCGCATGTGCATCACGCCGTGATCGGTGAACAGCGCGAGGTGGCTGATCGGATCCTCCAGAAAGGTCGGATCCTTGGCCACCTCTTCGAGCGTCAGGCTCGCGTCGACTTTCGAGTAGTAATCGCGCTCGATGAGCTCGCGAATGCGGGCGGGAAGCAGCAAATCCAGTCAGTGCTGTGCATCGAATCCACCGCCGAATCGGTCGAGCATCCGTGTTTGCTCAGGCGATCTCACGTTCTCCCCGCGCGGTCCAGCGGCGTGCTCGCCCGTCGGTGCCGCTCACTACACTGGCCAACGTGCTGATCGGTTCCCATGTCAGTCCCCAAGACCCGCTGGCCGCAGCGGAGGCCGAGGGCGCTGACGTTGTACAGATATTCCTCGGCAACCCGCAGAGTTGGAAGGCGCCCAAGCCCCGCGAGGACGCCGCCGTGCTGAAGGCCGCCGCGCTGCCGATCTACGTACATGCGCCCTACCTGATCAATGTCGCGTCGGCGAACAACAAGGTACGGATCCCGTCGCGCAAGATCCTGCAGCAGACGTGCGATGCGGCCGCCGACATCGGCGCCGCGGCGGTCATCGTGCACGGCGGCCACGTCGCCGACGACAACGACCTCGACGAGGGTTTTCAGCGCTGGCGCAAGGCGCTCGATCAGCTGGAATCCACCGTGCCGGTGTTTTTGGAAAACACGGCGGGCGGGGACCACGCGATGGCCCGCCACTTCGACACCATCGCCAGGTTGTGGGATGTCATCGGCGACAGTGGAATTGGCTTCTGCCTGGACACCTGCCACACGTGGGCGGCCGGCGAGGCGCTGGTCGATGCCGTCGATCGGATCAAGGCCATCACCGGACGGATCGATCTGGTGCACTGCAACGACTCCAAGGACGAGGCGGGCTCGGGCCGGGACCGGCACGCCAACCTGGGCACCAGCCAGATCGATCCCGACTTGCTGGTCGCGGCGGTCAAGGCCGCGGGCGCGCCGGTGATCTGCGAAACGTCCGACGAGGGCCGCAAAGACGACATCGCGTTCCTGCGCGAGAACGCCAACGCCTGAGCCCCAGACCAGCGCATTACACCTCTTGTGCGGTTGTTGGAAAACTGTAATATGGGTGGCATGTCAGACACGCATGTCGTCACCAACCAGGTTCCGCCGCTGGAGAACTACAACCCCGCCACCTCACCGATGCTCGTCGAGGCCCTGATCCGCGAGGGCGGGCAGTGGGGACTGGACGAGGTGCACGCGGTGGGGGCTTTGTCGGCCAGTCGCGAAGCCCAGCGCTGGGGCGAGCTCGCCGACCGCAATCAGCCCATCCTGCATACGCACGACCGCACCGGGCACCGGGTCGACGAGGTCGAGTTCGACCCGGCTTACCACGAGTTGATGCGCGCGGCGATCGCGCACGGCATGCACGCGGCGCCGTGGGCCGACGACCGCCCGGGCGCTCACGTGGTCCGGGCCGCGAAGACATCGGCGTGGAACGTCGAGCCGGGCCACGTCTGCCCGATCTCGATGACGTATGCCGTCGTCCCGGCGCTGCGCTACAACCCCGAGCTGGCGGCCGTCTACGAGCCGTTGCTGACCAGTCGCGAGTACGACCCGGAACTCAAACTGGCCACCACGAAGGCCGGCATCACCGCGGGTATGTCGATGACCGAGAAGCAGGGTGGCTCCGACGTGCGCGCCGGCACCACCCAGGCGACCCCCAACGGCGACGGCACCTACAGCCTGATCGGCCACAAATGGTTCACCTCGGCGCCGATGTGCGACATCTTCCTGGTCCTCGCGCAGGCGCCCGGCGGATTGTCGTGCTTCATGCTGCCGCGCATCCTGCCCGACGGCACCCGCAACCGGATGTTCCTGCAGCGACTCAAAGACAAGCTCGGCAACCACGCCAACGCCTCGAGCGAGGTGGAATACGACGGCGCCACCGCCTGGCTGGTGGGCGAGGAGGGGCGCGGGGTGCCGACCATCATCGAGATGGTCAACCTGACCCGCCTGGACTGCACCCTGGGCAGCGCCACCAGCATGCGTACCGGGCTGACCCGTGCCATCCACCACGCCCAGCATCGGAAAGCGTTCGGCGCCTACCTGATTGATCAGCCGCTGATGCGCAACGTGCTCGCCGACCTGGCCGTCGAGGCCGAGGCCGCCACGATCGTCGCGATGCGGATGGCCGGTGCCACCGACGCCGCGTTGCGCGGGGACGAGAAGGAAGCCCTGCTGCGCCGCATCGGCCTGGCGGCCAGCAAGTACTGGGTGTGCAAGCGCTCTACCCCGCACGCCGCCGAAGCGCTCGAATGCCTGGGCGGCAACGGCTACGTCGAAGAGTCCGGCATGCCGCGCCTGTACCGCGAGGCGCCGCTGATGGGCATCTGGGAAGGATCCGGCAACGTCAGTGCGCTGGACACCTTGCGCGCCATGGCAACTCGGCCCGAATGCGTCGAGGTGCTGTTCGCCGAGCTGGAAGAGAGCACGCACCAGGATCCGCGGCTGGGCAGCCACGTCGAACGGCTCCGGCACGACCTGAGCGACTTCGACACCATCCAGTACCGCGCCCGCAAGGTCGCCGAGGACATCTGCCTGGCCCTGCAGGGTTCGCTGCTGGTGCGTCACGGCCACCCCGCTGTGGCCGAGGCATTCCTGGCGACGCGTCTGGACGGGCAATGGGGTGGTGCGTTCGGCACCATGCCGACCGGTCTGGATCTGGCCCCTATCCTGGAGCGGTCCCTGGTAAAGGGCTGAGCCACAAGATGACCCGCGCCGTCGACAATAGAGAAATGAGCGATGAGGTGGGGGCACCACCCGCCTGCGGGGGAGAGCGGCGCCCGTGACACATGCGATCAGGCCGGTCGACTTCGACAACCTGAAAACGATGACCTACGAGGTCACCGACCGGGTTGCGCGGATCACGTTTAACCGGCCGGAAAAGGGCAGCGCGATCGTCGCGGACACCCCGCTGGAGCTCTCGGCGTTGGTCGAGCGTGCCGATCTCGACCCTAACGTCCACGTCATTCTGGTATCCGGTCGCGGCGAGGGCTTTTGCGCCGGCTTCGACCTGTCCGCCTATGCCGACCGCACCGGCTCGGCCGGCGGCACCGGGGCATATCAAGGCACCGTGCTCGACGGGAAGACCCAGGGTGTCAACCATTTGCCGGACCGGCCGTGGGACCCGATGATCGACTATCAGATGATGAGTCGATTCGTGCGCGGGTTTTCCAGCCTGATGCACGCCGACAAGCCGACGGTGGTCAAAATCCACGGCTACTGCGTGGCTGGCGGCACCGATATCGCACTGCACGCCGACCAGGTGATCGCCGCCGCCGACGCCAAAATCGGCTACCCGCCCACCCGGGTGTGGGGTGTGCCGGCGGCCGGTCTGTGGGCGCATCGACTCGGTGATCAGCGCGCCAAACGTCTTCTGTTCACTGGTGATTCGATCACCGGCGCGCAGGCCGCGGAGTGGGGCCTGGCCGTCGAGGCGCCGGAACCCAAAGACCTTGACGAGCGCACCGAGCGGCTGGTGGAGCGCATCGCGGCCGTTCCGGTCAATCAGCTGATCATGGTCAAACTTGCGCTGAATTCCGCTCTGCTGCAACAGGGTGTGGCGACCAGCCGGATGGTCAGCACGGTGTTCGACGGTGTCGCCAGGCACACCCAGGAGGGCCACGACTTCGTTGCCGACTCCGTCGAGCACGGCTTCCGCGAAGCGGTCCGGCATCGCGACGAGCCGTTTGGCGACCATGGCCGCCGTACCTCCGGGGTGTAGCCATGGCGAACATGACGGCCCGGTCGGTGGTCCTGAGCGTGCTGCTCGGCGCCCACCCCGCCTGGGCAACGGCGAGCGACTTGATCAGGCTGACAGCAGATTTCGGGATCAAGGAGACGACGCTGCGGGTCGCGCTGACCCGCATGGTCGGCGCCGGCGACCTGATCCGGTCCGCCGACGGGTACCGGCTTTCGGATCGGCTGCTGGCCCGTCAGAGTCGCCAGGACGAGGCGATGCGGCCACCAACCCGAGCCTGGGATGGAGACTGGCACGTCGTGATCGTCACTAGCGTGGGCGCCGATGCCCGCACCCGGGCCGCGCAGCGAGCCAGCATGTACCGCAAGCGTTTCGGTGAACTGCGCGAGGGTGTCTGGATGCGCCCCGACAACCTCGACCTCGACTTGGAGCCCGACGTTGCCGACCGGGTGCGCGTGCTCAAGGCGCGCGACGACGAACCCGAACAGCTGGTCGCCGAGCTGTGGGATCTGCCCGCTTGGGTGAAGGCCGGAAACAAGTTGCTCGACGAGATGGCCGAAGCCTGCGACATTCCCGGCCGGTTCGTGGTGGCCGCCGCCATAGTGCGGCACCTGCTAACCGATCCGATGCTGCCCGACGAACTGCTGCCCGACGATTGGCCGGGCGTGCGGCTGCGCAGTGTCTATCACGACTTCGCGACCGAATTGCTGCAGCGGCGCGACGCAACTCAACTTCTGGAGGCGAGATGACTGATCCGGTGCGAGTAGAGCGCATGGGCCCGGTGACCACGGTGATCCTCAACCGGCCGGAAGCGCGCAATGCCGTGAACGGCCCGACGGCCGCCGCGCTGTATGCCGCGTTCGACGAGTTCGACCGCGACGACTCCGCTTCGGTGGCGGTGCTGTGGGGCGACGGCGGAACCTTCTGCGCGGGAGCCGATTTGAAGGCCTTCGGCACGTCGGAGTCCAACGAGATCCACACCACCGGCCCCGGCCCGATGGGCCCTTCGCGAATGCTGTTGTCCAAACCCGTGATTGCCGCGGTGAGTGGCTATGCCGTCGCGGGCGGTCTGGAGCTGGCCATATGGTGCGATCTGCGGGTGGCCGAGGAGGATGCCGTGTTCGGCGTGTTCTGCCGTCGCTGGGGGGTGCCGCTGATCGACGGCGGCACCGTGCGGCTGCCACGCCTGATCGGGCAGAGCCGGGCGATGAACATGATACTCACCGGTCGCGGTGTGAAAGCCGACGAAGCGCTCGCGATGGGACTGGCCAATCGCGTTGTCCCCAAGGGCGAATCGCGACAGGCCGCCGAGAAGTTGGCCGCCGAGTTGGCCGCGCTACCGCAGCAGTGCCTGCGAGCGGACCGGCTTTCCGCGCTACAGCAGTGGGGGTTGCCGGAATCGTCGGCAATCGACCAAGAATTCGCGAGCATCTGGAAAGTTGCCGCCGAGGCCAACGAAGGCGCGGGGCGGTTCGCGGCCGGCGCCGGCCGCCACGGGGCTCCCGCTGGCTAGCCGGTCAGCTGCCCTTGCTGATGGTGTTACCCGAGCCGAGGTTGTCGACCTTCGGTTCGCCATCCTTGTAGGTGATGGTGTTGTCGAGACCCAGCACCGTGATCCGGGTGTCGACCTTGTCGATGGTGATCTTGTTGTTGGTGCCGCCGACATTCACCGTCACGCAGCTGCCGGTGACGGTCAAAGTGTTGTTGGAACCGGCGACATCCAGCGATTTGCCGCTGGCGCAGTCGAGCGTGGCCGTCGTCCCCATCGATCCGTAATTCAGCGTGTCCCCGATTTCGACTGACGCCGTGGTGCTTTCGCTGCCGGAAGTCGTCGGCGCCGCCGCGCCCGTCGTCGTGGTGGGCGCGCTGCTCTTGGTCGTCGTGCTCGGGTTCCCGGGCGGGTTGGCGGTCGAACTGCAGCCGCCTAGCACTACAGCCGCGACGGCGAGCGCCGCGAGCCTGGACGGATGGTCAGTGATGTGGACGCGCAAAATCCCCTCCTCGGTAGCGAGACTGCACCTCAGGCGGGCACCTGCTGCAGCCGATTAACCATGCCCAATTCACGGCCGCGGTCCCATAGGATCGGCTCGCCGTTGTGAAAGAAGACCGTCTGGTCGTAGCCGTACGCCGTGATGTCGTGTGTGACCGTGTCCACGATGATCGTGTTGCCCGAGCCCATCACGGTGACTGCCCAGCAGTTGCCCAGCGCGTTGATGTAATTCCCGGTGCCGTTGACGATCAGGGTTCCGCCGTTGCAATCCAGCACCTGCGTGGTGTCTTGCCCGATGACGTGGGTGTCGCCGTTTTTGGCCTGCGTTGCCGGCGCCTGCACGACGAGCGTGGCCGCAATCGCGATGACACAGGTTGCAAGCGACCCGGCGACGGTTCTCCAGCGCACCGCGGCCCCCTTCGTGTCGGCGGGATCTGCTGGACTGAGCCTACGTGCATTTGCCTGCTCGATGGCAAACATTTTTCGTCGCGGGCGACCGCGACCCGCCTCGGATCCCTCCGAGTAGATTGGCGACTCTGTCAACTAGAGTCATTAGTTGACCTTCACCTAATTCACCGCAATCGAAGGGCGATCGCCATGGCAGTTCATCCGGAACAGCCGTCGGCGGCAGTGCGCCAACGCGGCGGCAGGTCCGCGTCCCGGCCCGGAAAGCTGAGCCGTGACGGCATCGTCGACGGCGCGCTGACGTTCCTGGACCGCGAGGGCTGGGACTCGCTGACCATCAACGCGCTGGCGACACAGCTGGGCACCAAGGGCCCGTCGCTCTACAACCACGTGGACAGCCTCGAAGACCTGCGTCGCGCCGTGCGGATCCGGGTCATCGACGACATCATCACGATGCTCAACCGGGTCGGGGAGGGGCGCGCGCGCGACGACGCGGTGCTGGTCATGGCCGGCGCATACCGCAGCTACGCCCATCACCATCCCGGGCGGTACTCGGCGTTCACCCGGATGCCGCTGGGCGGGGACGACCCCGAATACACCGCGGCAACCCGGGGCGCGGCTGCCCCCGTGATCTCGGTGTTGTCGTCGTACGGCCTCGACGGCGAGGAAGCCTTTTTCGCCGCGCTCGAATTCTGGTCCGCCCTGCACGGCTTCGTTCTGCTGGAGATGACCGGTGTGATGGACGACATCGACACCGACGCGCTGTTCACGGAAATGGTGTTGCGGCTGGCAACGGGCCTGGACAGGCGCACCGCACCGGACGGTGCTCCGCCGAAATAGCGGTGCACCGGACGCGCGCGCTGAGGTGAGCGGTTGCGCCCAGCGGCCGCTTTGACCTGCCCGACCAGCGGCGGGTATTGTGATGGCTCGTGCCTGGCGGCTTACGGCGCCTGACGTAAGGAAGTGGATGCCGGGCGAATTCGCATGTCCACCACGCATCGGACGAGTCTGGTGCTGAGCGGGTGCGACACACCCGGCCGCGGGGTATTGCGGCGGGGCATAACTGCAGTACAGAGACTTGACAAGTAACGAAACATAGAAAGCCGGTAGATGCCAACCATTCAGCAGCTGGTCCGCAAGGGTCGCCGCGATAAGATCGCCAAGGTCAAGACCGCGGCCCTGAAGGGCAGCCCGCAGCGCCGTGGCGTATGCACCCGCGTGTACACCACCACTCCGAAGAAGCCGAACTCGGCTCTTCGGAAGGTCGCGCGTGTGAAGCTGACGAGCCAGGTCGAGGTCACCGCCTATATCCCGGGTGAGGGCCACAACCTGCAGGAGCACTCGATGGTGCTGGTGCGCGGTGGTCGTGTGAAGGACCTGCCCGGTGTGCGCTACAAGATCATCCGCGGTTCGCTCGACACCCAGGGTGTCAAGAACCGCAAGCAGGCTCGCAGCCGTTACGGCGCCAAGAAGGAGAAGAGCTAATGCCGCGCAAGGGGCCCGCGCCGAAGCGTCCGCTGGTCAACGACCCGGTTTACGGGTCTCAGCTGGTGACCCAGCTGGTCAACAAAGTTCTGCTCAAGGGGAAGAAATCCGTCGCTGAGCGCATTGTTTATGGTGCGCTCGAGCAGGCTCGCGACAAGACCGGCACCGACCCGGTGATCACGCTCAAGCGCGCTCTCGACAACGTCAAGCCCGCCCTGGAGGTGCGTAGCCGCCGTGTCGGTGGTGCCACCTACCAGGTGCCAGTCGAGGTGCGTCCGGACCGGTCCACCACGTTGGCGCTGCGCTGGCTTGTCAGCTTCTCACGGGCTCGCCGGGAGAAGACGATGATCGAGCGGCTGGCGAACGAGATCCTGGACGCCAGCAATGGCCTCGGGGCTTCCGTCAAGCGGCGTGAGGACACCCACAAGATGGCCGAGGCCAACCGCGCCTTTGCGCACTATCGCTGGTAGAGGCGCAGCCGGCGCCAAACGGCAGAGTCGCCGGCGCAGACTGACAGCGAACTAACTACGCAATCGAAAGAGTGGGAAGACTTCTGTGGCACAGAAGGACGTGCTGACCGACCTGACCAAGGTCCGCAACATCGGCATCATGGCGCATATCGACGCCGGCAAGACGACGACGACGGAGCGCATCCTCTACTACACCGGTATCAGCTACAAGATCGGTGAGGTCCACGACGGCGCCGCCACCATGGACTGGATGGAGCAGGAGCAGGAGCGCGGGATCACCATCACCTCCGCGGCCACCACCTGCTTCTGGAACGACAACCAGATCAACATCATCGACACACCCGGGCACGTCGACTTCACCGTCGAGGTGGAGCGCAGCCTGCGCGTGCTCGACGGTGCCGTTGCCGTGTTCGACGGCAAGGAGGGCGTCGAGCCGCAGTCCGAACAGGTGTGGCGGCAGGCCGACAAATACGACGTGCCGCGGATCTGCTTCGTCAACAAGATGGACAAGATCGGCGCCGACTTTTACTTCTCGGTCCGCACGATGGAAGAGCGCCTGGGCGCCAACGTCATCCCGATCCAGCTGCCCGTCGGCTCCGAAGGCGACTTCGAGGGCGTCGTCGACCTGGTCGAGATGAAGGCCAAGGTGTGGCGCGGCGAAACCAAGCTCGGCGAGACCTACGAGACCATCGACATTCCTGCCGAACTGCAAGAGAAGGCCGACGAGTACCGCACCAAGCTGCTCGAGGCAGTCGCCGAGACCGATGAGGCGCTGCTGGAGAAATACCTCGGCGGCGAAGAGCTCAGCGTCGCCGAGATCAAGGGTGCCATCCGCAAGCTGACCATCAGCTCGGAGGCTTACCCGGTGCTATGCGGCAGCGCGTTCAAGAACAAGGGCGTGCAGCCGATGCTGGACGCGGTCATCGACTACCTGCCCTCGCCGCTCGACGTGCCGCCGGCCATCGGCCACGCGCCCGGCAAGGAGGACGAGGAGATCACGCGGAACCCCTCGACCGACGAGCCGTTCTCCGCGCTGGCGTTCAAGGTCGCCACGCACCCGTTCTTCGGCAAGCTCACCTACGTCCGGGTGTACTCGGGCAAGGTCGACTCCGGCAGCCAGGTCATCAACGCCACCAAGGGCAAGAAGGAACGGCTGGGGAAGCTGTTCCAGATGCACTCCAACAAGGAGAACCCGGTGGAGACCGCGTCGGCGGGGCACATCTACGCGGTGATCGGCCTCAAGGACACCACCACCGGTGACACCCTGAGCGACCCCAACCAGCAGATCGTGCTCGAGTCGATGACCTTCCCCGACCCGGTCATCGAGGTGGCCATCGAGCCCAAGACCAAAAGCGACCAGGAAAAGCTGTCGCTGTCGATCCAGAAGCTCGCCGAAGAGGACCCCACCTTCAAGGTGCACCAGGACGCGGAGACCGGCCAGACCGTCATCGGCGGTATGGGCGAGTTGCACCTGGACATTCTGGTGGACCGGATGCGCCGCGAGTTCAAGGTCGAGGCCAACGTCGGCAAGCCGCAGGTCGCCTACAAGGAGACCATCAGGCGGATCGCGGAAAAGGTCGAGTTCACCCACAAGAAGCAGACGGGTGGCTCGGGTCAGTTCGCGAAGGTGCTGATCAACCTCGAGCCGTTCACCGGCGAGGACGGCGCGACCTACGAATTCGAGAACAAGGTCACCGGTGGTCGCATCCCGCGGGAGTACATCCCTTCGGTGGATGCGGGCGCCCAGGACGCGATGCAGTACGGCGTGCTGGCCGGCTACCCGTTGGTGAACCTGAAGGTCACCTTGCTCGACGGTGCCTACCACGAGGTTGACTCCTCGGAAATGGCGTTCAAGATCGCAGGGTCACAGGTGCTGAAAAAGGCTGCGCAGCAAGCCCAGCCGGTGATCCTCGAGCCGATCATGGCGGTCGAAGTGACCACACCCGAGGACTACATGGGTGACGTGATCGGCGACCTGAACTCCCGCCGTGGCCAGATTCAGGCCATGGAGGAGCGGGCTGGTGCGCGTGTCGTTCGGGCGCACGTCCCGCTGTCGGAGATGTTCGGCTACGTCGGCGACCTGCGGTCCAAGACTCAAGGCCGGGCGAACTACTCCATGGTGTTCGACTCGTACGCCGAAGTCCCGGCGAACGTCTCGAAGGAGATCATCGCGAAGGCGACGGGCGAGTGAGTGTCAACTCACGAGCTCGGAGGCGAGCAATCGTCGAAAGCGAAGGCGACGGGCGAGTGAACACCAGCTCGGAGTAACCTGGCCCGGTTACCACCGCGGCACTTACAACAACATCAACACTGCTTTTCAAAAGCACCAATCAGTCCAGGAGGACATAGAAGTGGCGAAGGCGAAGTTCGAGCGGACGAAGCCGCACGTCAACATCGGGACCATCGGTCACGTTGACCACGGCAAGACAACACTGACCGCGGCGATCACCAAAGTCCTGCATGACAAGTACCCGAACCTCAACGAGTCGCGCGCCTTCGACCAGATCGACAACGCGCCTGAGGAGCGTCAGCGCGGTATCACGATCAACATCTCCCACGTGGAGTATCAGACCGAGAAGCGTCACTACGCCCACGTGGACGCCCCGGGTCACGCCGACTACATCAAGAACATGATCACCGGTGCGGCCCAGATGGACGGTGCGATCCTGGTGGTCGCCGCGACCGACGGCCCGATGCCGCAGACTCGCGAGCACGTGCTGCTCGCGCGTCAGGTCGGTGTGCCCTACATCCTGGTCGCGCTGAACAAGGCCGACATGGTCGACGACGAGGAGCTGCTGGAGCTCGTCGAGCTCGAGGTACGCGAGTTGCTGGCCGCCCAGGAGTTCGACGAGGAGGCTCCGGTCATCCGCGTCTCGGCGCTCAAGGCGCTCGAGGGCGACGCCGACTGGGTCAAGTCCGTCGAGGAGCTGATGGACGCCGTCGACGAGTCGATTCCGGACCCGGTTCGCGAGACCGACAAGCCGTTCCTGATGCCCGTCGAGGACGTTTTCACGATCACCGGTCGTGGCACCGTGGTGACCGGCCGTGTCGAGCGCGGTGTGATCAACGTGAACGAGGAAGTCGAGATCGTCGGCATCAAGCCGACCAGCACCAAGACCACGGTCACCGGTGTGGAGATGTTCCGCAAGCTGCTGGACCAGGGTCAGGCCGGCGACAACGTCGGGCTGTTGCTGCGTGGTATCAAGCGTGAGGACGTCGAGCGCGGCCAGGTTGTGGTCAAGCCCGGCACCACCACGCCGCACACCGAGTTCGAGGGCAGCGTCTACATCCTGTCCAAGGACGAGGGCGGCCGGCACACGCCGTTCTTCAACAACTACCGTCCGCAGTTCTACTTCCGCACCACCGACGTGACCGGTGTGGTGACGCTGCCGGAGGGTACCGAAATGGTGATGCCGGGTGACAACACCAACATCTCGGTGAAGCTGATCCAGCCTGTCGCCATGGACGACGGTCTGCGGTTCGCGATCCGTGAGGGTGGCCGCACCGTCGGCGCCGGCCGGGTCGTCAAGATCATCAACTAGCTCTAAAGCATCAGGCCCGGACTGCCATCGTGGCGGTCCGGGCCTGATGTATTTCGGCCCCGCTAAAGCTGCACACCTGGTCAGCGAATTTCCGGTAAGATCCTGCAATGTCCAGTCTGAAATTGACGGTTGGGGAAGTGGACCGTCGCGGCCTGGCCGGGAGGCTCGGATGTCGTTCGTAAATGCGACGCCGGAGTATGTGGCGGCCGCGGCATCAGACTTGGCCAAAATCGGGACCGCCATCAACACCGCCAACTCGGCGGCGTCGGGCGCGACTTCGGTCGTTCAGGCCGCCGGCGCCGACGCGGTGTCGGCGAGCATCTCGCACCTATTCGGCGCGCATGCCGCGGCGTACCAGGCGATCAGCGCCCAGGCGGCGTTGTTCCATGACCAATTCGTGCAGCTCATGAGCGGTGGCGCGACGCAATATGCGGACACCGAGGTCGTCAATGCCGCACCGCTGCAGGCGGCCGCGCAGCCCGTGCTGGGCGCGGCGAGTGCATCGGGCCAGGCGCTGAGTTCGCAGCAGGCGGTTATCGGCGCCGCGGCACAGGCCGGTGGCGTGGCGTCGGGGGTGCCGGTGGCGGCGGCTGTGCAGCCGGGCGCCGCGGTGCCGACTGCCATGGCCGCACCTGCGGCTGCCCCCGTCGCGGCGACGGTGACCCCGATGGCCGCGACCACCACGGCGGCGGCCGCACCGGCTTCGGTGCCCGCGGCGTCGCACGGACAAACTCCGGCTTATGGTTCGGCGGCGGCAGCAGTCGCTGCGGGAGCGGCGGCGACCCCGGCAGCAGCGGCAACGGCAGCGGACGTGTCCGGACCGGCGACCGCCTCGGTTGCCGCGGCGAACGTAGTGGCCGCGGAACTCTCGTCGGCCACGATGTTGCCCGCGGCGATGCCGACCTCATCGAACGGGCCCGCCGTTCCTCCCGCGCCCGCCCCTCCCAAAGGCCGGCCTTCCACACCCTCGCGCTGACTGGCCTGGGCTGATGGCTGGACGCCGACTATGGATACGGCGTCCGCGACAGCGCTAATCTGACACGAACTTCCCGGCGAGGCGAGGAGAAACACGTGTTGGCGCGCTATCTCAAGACACAGTTGGTGGTTTTGCTGTGCGGTGGTTTGGTCGGGCCGATCTTCCTGGTCGTCTACTTCACTCTCGGCCTGGGCAACGTGCTGCAGTGGATGTTCTATGTCGGCCTGCTGATCACCGTGGCCGACGTGCTCATCGCGCTCGCGCTGACCAACTACGGAGCGAAGTCGGCGGCGAAATCGGCTTTGCTGGAGCAGCACGGGGTGCTGGCGCTCGCGCAGATCACCGGGCTCTCCGAGACGGGGACCCGGATCAACGACCAGCCGCTGGTGAAGGTCGACCTGCACATCTCCGGACCGGGGTTCACACCGTTCGACAGTCAGGACCGGGTCATCGTGACCGTCACCAGGTTGGGCAATCTGACCGCGCGCAAACTCGTGGTACTGCTCGATCCCACCACGCAGGAATACCAAATCGACTGGGAGCGAAGCGCTTTGGTCAACGGGCTGGTGCCGGCGCAGTTCACGGTGGCCGAGGACAACAGGACCTACGACCTGAGCGGGCAGGCGGGTCCGCTGATGGAGATCCTGCAGATCCTCAAGGACAACAATGTCCCGCTCAATCGGATGGTCGACATCCGGTCAAACCCGGGGCTGCGCGAGCAAATCCAAGCCGTGGTGCGGCGCGCGGCCCAGCAGGCGCCCGCGGCGCAGGGGGCGCCCGTTGGGACCGCCCCTCAGACGTCGATCGCCGAGCGACTCCAACAGCTCGAGACGTTGCGCGCCAGTGGCGCGTTGACCGACGAGGAGTACAGCGCGCGGCGGAGCCAGATCATCTCGGAGATCTGAGTTCGCCGAGTCTTCGAACCAACTTAGAACACGTTTCAGTTTCGCTGCTAGCCTGTGACTCGGCGAAAGGGGCGTGCCGTGTCGGGACGTGAAGGATCACTGCGGGGACGGGTGGCATTCGTTACCGGCGCCGCCCGCGCGCAAGGGCGCGCGCACGCCGTGCGGCTGGCCCGCGAGGGTGCCGACATCATCGCGCTTGACCTCTGCGCGTCGGCGTCGGAGACCGTGACGTACACGCCGGCCACCCCCGAGGACCTCAGCGAGACCGTCCGGCTGGTGGAGGCCGAGGGCCGCAAGATTCTGGCTCGCGCCGGGGACATTCGCGACGACCCCACCGTGCGCCAGTTGGTGGCCGACGGCGTGGAACAGTTCGGCCGGCTCGACATCGTGGTGGCCAACGCCGGTGTGCTGGGCTGGGGCCGGGTCTGGGAACTGTCCGACGAGCAGTGGGACACCGTGATCGGGGTCAACTTGACCGGCACCTGGCGTACCCTGCGTGCGGCGATTCCGGCGATGATCGAAGCGGGCAACGGCGGATCGCTCATCGTCGTCAGCTCGTCGGCCGGTCTGAAGGCCACGCCGGGCAACGGCCACTACTCGGCCAGCAAGTTCGGGCTGACCGCGCTGACCAACACCCTGGCGATCGAGCTCGGCGAATACGGCATCCGGGTCAACTCGATTCATCCCTACTCGATCGACACCCCGATGATCGAACCGGAAGCAATGATGGAGATCTTCGCCAAGCATCCCCGCTTCGTGCACAGCTTCCCGCCAATGCCGATGCAGTACAAAGGATTCATGGCGGCCGAAGAGGTATCCGACGTGGTTGCCTGGTTGGCCGGCGACGGCGCGGGCACGGTGACCGGAATGCAGATCCCCGTCGATAAGGGCGCCCTAAAGTACTGATCGCCTCGCGTGCTATGAACTCCACGTGAGCAATAAAGGAATCGTGATCGTCGGGGGCGGGCTCGCCGCGGCCCGCACGTCCGAGCAATTGCGCCGGTCGGAGTACACCGGGCCCGTCACGATCGTCAGCGACGAGGTCCATCTGCCCTACGATCGGCCGCCACTGTCCAAGGAAGTGCTGCGCAAAGAGGTCGACGACGTCGCCCTCAAGCCGCGTGAGTTCTACGACGAGAACAACATCACGCTGCGGCTCGGTGCGGCGGCCACCGGTCTGGACACCGCCGCGCAGACGCTGGCCCTTTCCGATGGAACCTCGCTGGGTTACGACGAGCTGGTGATCGCGACGGGGTTGGTTCCGCGGCGCATTCCCGCCTTCCCGGATCTCGAGGGCATTCGGGTGCTGCGCTCGTTTGACGAGAGCATGGCGCTGCGCGAGCACGCGTCGGAAGCGCAGCACGCCGTGGTGGTCGGCGCCGGCTTCATCGGCTGCGAGGTCGCGGCCAGCCTGCGCAGCCTGGGGGTCGACGTGGTGCTGGTGGAGCCGCAGCCGACGCCGCTGGCTTCGGTGCTCGGCGAACAGATCGGCGAACTGGTGTCGCGGCTGCATCGCGGCGAAGGCGTCGATGTGCGGACCGGCATCGGTGTGGCCGCGGTGCGCGGTGACGGCCGGGTCGACACGGTGGTGCTGTCCGACGGCACCGAGCTGACGGCCGATCTGGTCGTCGTCGGGATCGGATCCCGACCGGCCACCGAATGGCTGGAAGGCAGCGGCGTCGACGTCGACAGCGGTGTCATCTGCGACGAAGCAGGGCGCACCAGTGTGCCCAACGTGTGGGCGCTGGGAGATGTCGCCTCGTGGCGTGATGCGACGGGACATCAAGCGCGCGTGGAGCATTGGAGCAACGTGGCCGACTAGGCCCGGGTAGTGGTGCCCGCGATGCTAGGCCAGGAGGTGCCGTCTATCACGGTCGTGCCGTACTTCTGGAGCGACCAGTATGACGTCAAGATCCAGTGCCTGGGGGAGCCGGAAGCCACCGACATCGTGCACCTCGTCGAGGACGACGGACGAAAGTTCCTGGCCTACTACGAGCGGGACGGCGTGGTGGTCGGCGTGGTGGGCGGCGGTTTGCCGGGCAAAGTTATGAAGGCCCGTGGCAAAATCGCTGCGGCAACACCGATTTCGGAGATGCTAGGCTGACACCCATGCCCCGGGTGGCGATCCTCGACGACTACGCCGGTATGGCACTCGAGCTCGCCGACTGGTCGCCGGTGCGCAGCCGATCCGAGATCACCGTCTTCGACCGGCATCTCTCCGAAGCGGAAGCGGTAGCCGCGCTGCAGCCGTTCGACGTGATCTGCACCCTGCGCGAACGGATGGCGTTGCCGCGCACGCTGATCGAGCGTCTACCGAACCTGAAACTGATAACGATCGTGGGCATGAGCCTGCCGAACCTCGACATGGCCGCGGCCAGCGAATCCGGCGTCCTGGTCGCCCATTCGGATTTCGCCAATCCGCGATTCCGGGGGGTCCGCGACGCCACCCCCGAACTCGCATGGGGCCTGCTGATCGCGACGGTGCGCAACCTGGCTGAAGAGCACCGGCGGATGCGCGATGGCGGGTGGCAGAGCAGCGTCGGTGTGACGCTGGCCGGCAAGACCCTCGGGCTGTTGGGGCTGGGCCGGACCGGCAAGCGAATGGCCGAGTACGCAAGCGTGTTCGGCATGGAAGTCGTTGCGTGGAGCCAGAACCTGACCGAGGAGGCCGCGACGGCGGCCGGTGCGCGCCGGGTCGAGAAGGCGGCGCTGTTCGCGTCCTCCGATGTGGTCTCCATCCACCTGGTGCTCTCCGAACGGACGCGAGGCGTGGTCGGCGAAACCGAGCTGGCCCTGATGAAACCGCACGCCTACTTGATCAACACTTCCAGAGGCCCGATCGTCGACGAGACGGCGCTGATCTCGGCGCTGCGGGCCGGGCGTATCGCCGGCGCCGGACTCGACGTCTACGAAGTCGAACCGCCCGCGCCCGACCATCCGTTGCGCCGCCTGCCGAATGTGACGCTCTCCCCGCGCCTGGGGTACGTCACCCGCGAGATGCTGGCCGCTTTCTATTCGGACAGCATCGAAGCCGTGGTCGCCTGGCTGGACGGAACGCCGATCCGGATCGCGAACCCCGAGGCGCTGGGCACCTAGAGCTGCCCAAGGTAGAACCGCGCGCCCTGGTCGTCGGTGCACTCGGCGCTGATGCCATAAGGCTGGCGCGCCGGCTCGGCCAGCACGGTGCCGCCGGCTTCGCGCACCCGCGCGACCGCCACTTCGATATCGGCGACCGTCCACATCGGCACGGCGGTGGGACGCTCGCTGCCGCCGGCGGCGCCCGCCATCGGGTGCGACCCCAGTACCTGCCAGCCGTCGGTCACGCGGCCCGGGTCGAAAGTCCACCCCAGCACTCGGCCATAGAACTCGCGGAACCCGGCCGCATCCGCCACCTCGTAGGTGACATAGGACAGTTCACCGGGCCCGGAACCGTTGATTTCCGGGCGCTTTCGACCGGCAAGCGGCTGGTGAACCGCGAACGCCGTACCCTGGGGGTCGGTAGCGTCCAGTAGCACGCCGTAGTCGGTGTCCCGGATTTCGCCCGGGACGCCACCCGCCTGGGCGATCGCGATGCGCGCAGCCTCGATGTCCTCGACGGCGTAACAGCAGAACAGGGTGGCGGCGTCGTCGGTGGCGAGAATCCCGGTCGGTAGGTCGGTATTCGTCACCTGGTGTGACGCAGGATCGTAGGTCCAGCCCAGGACGCGTCCGTAGAAGGCCGCCGCGCGATCGGCGTCCGGGGTCCACACCGACACGTATCCGATGTCGCCGTGCTGGATCGTGTTGATGCGCAACGCCTTCGGCCCGGACAGCATCCAACGGTGCCCGAACGGGTCGACGATGGTGGCGGTGCGGGTTCCGTGATTTTCATAGATCTCTCGCTCGACGGTGGCTCCGTGTTCACGTGCTCGGTGCAGGGCAGCGTCGGTATCGGCGACATGCAGCATCAGGCTAACCGAAACGACGTTAGTCACAGGTGCTTTCAGGCCGAGCTCCGGATATTCGTCGGCCAGATACAGCACGCCATCATCGATCGCGAGTTCGGCGTGCCCAATCCGCCCGTCGTCCATGACAGTTGGATCGCCGACGATGACGGCGCCGAACGCCCCGGCGTACCAGGCGATGGCGGCGCGTGCGTTCGCCACGCTCAGGTAGGGCAGTGCGGCCGATCGCGGCGCGTTCGGAGCAACGGGTTCGGCCAGTTCTGCGAGGGCAGTTGTAGTGCCGCTCATGACAACTCCTTCGGGTAGCGACAGTGCGGATTCCAGTTGTCGGCGCAGTCGCGCGGCAAATACCGGATCGGGTTGAACCGGAAGGTCATCGGTGTGCAGCACGCGCAGTGGGTCGCTGTGGTCGCGCTGAGTCATGACGTGCCTCCCTCCGGATAGTGCTTCTTGAATGCGCGCCGTGCCCGGACCAGTAGTGCTTCGGTGGCGCGCACGGTGCGTCCGATCAGCTCGGCGCATTCCCCGACGCTGCAGTCGTCCATGTAGCGCAGCACCAGCACCACCCGGTGTTGCTCGGTCAGCCGGGCCAGCACGGCCTCGGCGACCATGCGATCCAACTCGGCGTCCCAGTCGTCGGCCGCCTCGACGGGTTCGGGCGGCTCGGCCACCGGCACGCTGAGCCGGTCCTGACCGCGCCGATAGTGGTCGGCCAGTTTGTGCCGGGCCACGCCGAGCAGCCAGGGGATCGAGACCGGCGGCGGCTCGACCCGGCGCGCGACGTCCATCGCCGCGAGGAAGGTCTCCGACGTGAGGTCCTCCGCCGCGCCACGATCGCCGCAGCGTCGGGCGAAGTACCCGTACACCACGGGCAACGCCTCGTCGTAGAGCGCCAAAAGCGCGCGTCGAGCATCGGATTGGCGATCCGTTTCGGCGCTCATACCCTTATCGTCGCCGCGGCGGCGCAAACTCCGACGGGTTGGGGGCGAAAACTTTTCCGATTGCGCCTATTGCCAGTTCACGGGTGGACCGTGCGGATGGCATTCACCCAGAACCACGGCGTTGCCGCCCGGCCAGCGACGCACGCGCACCAGGAACCTGAGCGGGCCGCCCGGGCCATCGCGCGCGGGTTCCATCGTGAGGTGGGCGAACGGTGCGGTGAAATTCGCACGCTCGCCGAGCGAATTGACGCGAGCGCGCACGGCGGCGCGCTCGTCCCGCGACAGGTATTGCCACGTGATCGAATGCCACAGCACGGTCAGCGCACCGTCGGCCAGGGTCAGCCCGGCGACCGCGGCGTCGGCGCTCTGCCGTACCAGCTGAGCCGGCACCTTGCGGGCGACCGCGATGGCGCCGCGCAGCCGCTCCAGGCGGGCGGACTGGTCGGGCCAGACGTAGCTCAGCGCGGTCATCTCCCCGTCGGTGCCGGTGACATCGACGGGGGCGATGTCGTACCCTCGCCGCTCGGTGATCCGCACCGAGCCGGCCGGCGGTAATCGACCCTGCCACGCGTCGTCAATCAACACCGGCGAGTCGATCGGTCCCCACTGCCCGCCGCCATAGCGGTAGTGATACTCGTCGGCCCGCAAGTTCAACCCGGCACTCGACCCGATCTCGAAAAGCCGTATCGGCAGCTCGATTTCGTGATTGATACGCAGCAGGCCGCCGATCAGCGCGGCCGATCGGCCCACCTCGTTCGTTTGCGGCGGCTGTTCCAGCGCGGCGCGCAACGACTCGGCATGGCGCTGCGCGACGAGCTTGATCTCGGGCCACGCGCTGCCGGCATCCCAGGCGCCACCGGTGCTGGGATACCAGGCGCGCAATGCTGCGGCCCGGCCGTCGAGCACCAACCGGTGCAAACCGCCCAGCAGCCGCAGCGGCACCGCCTCGCGCGACGGGACGTCCTGGTGCCCAGACAGGACCGCCGCGAAGATGCCACCGGCTTCGACGTCGGAAGCCACCAACTCGAACAGCTCGTCGTACATCGCGGATCCCGACGCGCCGCAGAACCGTCCCTGCGCGCGCAGGGTGTGCAGCAGGTGCTCGCTGCTGGCGCTCACAATTACAGCTTGTCCAGCCCGGCACCGACGACGTCGAAGGCCTTGCCGAGCGCGGTCTGCAACGTGATGGATTCATCT
Source organism: Mycobacterium stomatepiae (assembly GCF_010731715.1). Taxonomy (NCBI): domain Bacteria; kingdom Bacillati; phylum Actinomycetota; class Actinomycetes; order Mycobacteriales; family Mycobacteriaceae; genus Mycobacterium; species Mycobacterium stomatepiae. Next base: position 2,997,076 of record NZ_AP022587.1, on the reverse strand, counting down.
CGTAGCCAATGCTCGTAGGCCGACAGCGCGACGCCGAGCAGCGTCCATGCCACGGTCTGCGGCAGCAGGTCGGTCGTCTTGGCGCCGCTGCGCCGCGCGACGAATTCGGCGATCACCTCGCGCCAGCCGGCGTACATCGTCATCGAATACGCCTGCAGTTCGGCGGTCTCCAGGATGACGCGCATCCGCTGGCGGTGTTGGACGGTCTCAGAGTCGTCAAAGGTGTTGAACGCCAGCAACGCTGCTCGCAGCGCCCCACCCAGCCGGACTCGCGGTCCGACCTTGTCGAGCAGGTCGCGCAGATGTGCGAGATGGGTGTCGAAGTCACCCCACAGGATGGCGTTCTTGGAGGCGTAGTAGCGAAACAGCGTGCGCCGCGAGATCCCGGCGGCCTGCGCAACATCGTCGACGCTCACCTCGGCGAATCCCTGCTTGGTAAACAGCTCGATCGCGACGTCGGTGATGTGGTCCGTTGTCGTCGAGCGGCGCCGGCCGACTCGCGACTGCGGAAGCATCAGACCCGCCCTTCCATTTCGGCACTCGATGCCATATTCTGACCACGATTGTGGCAAGATCGACCATCGTTGTCGAGAGCGTAGGAGAGGCAATTCATATGGACCGCGAAATCGAAACCGAGGCCGAGCTGGTCACCGAGACCCTCGTCGAAGAGGTGTCCATCGACGGAATGTGCGGGGTCTACTGACCGTGCCTGCATCCGCGCAGGCTCGACCGGCCCAAGGCCGGTTCGACCCTGATCGCGGTTGGCGCTTGCACCCGCAGGTCGCGGTTCGACCGGAACCGTTTGGCGCACTGCTCTATCACTTCGGCACCCGCAAGCTTTCTTTTCTGAAGAACCGCACCATCCTCTCGGTGGTGCGATCGCTGGCCGACCATCCCGACGTCCGGGCGGCCCTGCGGGCCGAGGGGGTCGACGACTCCGAGCAGGGGCCATACCTGCACGCGTTGGGTGTGTTGATCGATTCCCGCATGCTGGTGCCCCAGGAGGACCATCAATGACAACAGCCGCCCCCGTACCCCGGCTCATTGAGCAATTCGAACACGGGCTAGACGCACCCATCTGCCTGACGTGGGAGCTCACCTACGCCTGCAACCTGGCCTGCGTGCACTGCCTTTCCTCGTCGGGCAAGCGCGATCCGCGCGAGCTGTCCACCCGCCAGTGCATGGACATCATCGATGAGCTGGAACGCATGCAGGTGTTCTACGTCAACATCGGTGGCGGGGAACCCACTGTGCGCCAGGACTTTTGGGAGCTAGTCGACTACGCCACCGCCCACCATGTCGGTGTTAAGTTCTCGACCAACGGGGTCCGGATCACGCCGCAGGTCGCCGCGCGACTGGCGGCCAGCGATTACGTGGATGTGCAGATCTCGCTGGACGGCGCCACCGCCGAGGTCAACGACGCGGTCCGCGGTCCGGGGTCGTTCGCGATGGCGGTGCGTGCACTGGAGAATCTGGCCGCGGCCGGATTCAAAGACGCCAAGATCTCCGTCGTGGTCACCCGGCACAACGTCGACCAACTCGACGAATTCGCCGCTCTGGCAACCCGTTACGGCGCGACGCTGCGGATCACCCGGTTGCGGCCGTCCGGGCGCGGCGCGGACGTGTGGGAAGACCTGCACCCGACCGCGGCCCAGCAGGTCCAGCTCTACGACTGGTTGGTTGCCAAGGGAGACCGGGTGCTCACCGGCGACTCCTTCTTCCATCTGGCGCCGCTCGGCTCCGCCGGCGCGCTGTCGGGCCTGAACATGTGTGGAGCCGGCCGGGTGGTGTGCCTGATCGATCCGGTGGGCGATGTCTACGCCTGTCCGTTCGCCATCCACGACCGCTTCCTGGCCGGAAACGTGTTGACGGACACCGGTTTTGGGGTCGGATTCGCCAATGTCTGGAGGAATGCCCCGCTCTTCCGCGAGCTGCGCGAGCCGCAATCAGCGGGCGCCTGCGGCAGTTGCGGGCATTACGACAGCTGCCGTGGCGGCTGCATGGCGGCCAAATTCTTTACCGGCCTGCCGATGGACGGGCCGGATCCCGAATGCGTCCAAGGGCACAGTGCGTCGGCCCTGGCCCGCGACCGGCAGACGCCGCGCCCGCGTGCCGACCACTCTCGCGGACAGAAAGTGCGCCAACCGGTGCCGCTGACCCTGTCGCTACGCCCGCCCCAGCAACCGCCGGCGCGGCCGTGTAACGAAAGCCCCGTCTAGCCATGGCCGACGAATGGTTTGAAACCATTGCGATCGCGCAGCAGCGCGCAAAGCGCCGGCTGCCGAAATCCGTTTATGCAGCCCTGGTTGCGGCCAGCGAAAAAGGAATCACGGTCTCCGACAACGTCGAAGCATTCGGCGAACTCGGTTTTGCACCCCATGTGGTGGGCGCGCAGGAAAAGCGCGACTTATCGACAACCGTGATGGGACAAGATATTTCCATGCCGGTGTTGATTTCGCCGACCGGTGTTCAGGCGGTCGACCCCGATGGCGAGGTCGCCGTTGCGCGTGCCGCCGCGGCACGGGGAACGGCGATGGGGTTGTCGTCGTTCGCCAGCAAGCCGATCGAGGAAGTGATCGCCGCAAACTCCAAGCTGTTCTTTCAGGTGTACTGGCTGGGCGGGCGTGACGCGATCGCGGAGCGGGTCGAGCGGGCGCGCGCAGCCGGCGCGGTCGGTTTGATCGTCACCACCGACTGGTCCTTCTCGCATGGGCGCGACTGGGGTAGCCCCAAGATTCCCGAAGAGATGAACCTGCGGACCATCCTGCGGTTGTCCCCGGAAGCGGCCTTCAAACCCCGCTGGTTCGTGAAGTGGGCGAAGACCATGCGTCCGCCGGCGCTGTCGGTGCCGAACCAGGCCCGCCGCGGCGAGGCCGGTCCGCCTTTCTTCCAGGCCTACGGGGAATGGATGGGCACGCCCCCGCCGACTTGGGAAGACATCGCCTGGTTGCGCGAGCTGTGGGGCGGACCGTTCATGCTCAAGGGTGTCATGCGCGTCGATGACGCGAAAAGAGCTGTGGATGCCGGTGTTTCAGCGATATCGGTGTCCAACCACGGCGGCAACAACCTGGACGGGACGCCCGCGTCGATCCGTGCGCTGCCCGCGGTGGTGGCGGCGGTCGGTGAGCAGGTCGAGGTGTTGCTCGACGGTGGCGTCCGGCGCGGGAGCGACGTGGTGAAGGCCGTGGCGCTCGGTGCGCGGGCGGTGATGATCGGCCGTGCCTATCTGTGGGGCCTGGCCGCGAATGGTCAAGCCGGCGTCGAGAACGTGCTCGACGTTTTGCGTGGGGGTCTCGACTCGGCACTCATGGCGCTCGGGCACTCCTCGGTCCACGACTTGTCCCCGGACGACATTCTGATACCGGACGGCTTCACCCGGGTGCTCGGCGTTCCGCCGGCGGGACGGCCCTGACTTCGACTCGGTCGACCTAATTCCCAGCATGTCGGGCGGCTTTGCCCAATTTCGGACCTGGGTGTCGTGCCGGCTTCGTCGTGCGCGGCTGCCGAAATCGCACGAATGTGGGATTGTCAGCGAAAATCGACGTATGCGAAAATTGTGATGCGCGCGTGGCAACCGTGACGGACGAGCCGAATTTCGGCGCCTCGATGAACAACCCAGAAAAAAAATAACTTTGAACGCTCAACAATTGGTGCACGCCAGGTGAATTCCGCCTACCATCACCGAGTGCCCGTACTCGGCGAATTAGGAGCTGCGACGTCGAGCGAGCTATTTCCCAACTCGGCGTCGATAATGATCCCGCTGGGGTCGACCGAGCAACATGGTCCGCACCTGCCGCTGGACACCGATACCCGTATCGCGACGGCGGTCGCCAGGGGGGCCAGGGCAGGCCTCGAGGAGGCGTGGTGGGTCGCGCCGGCCATCGCCTACGGCGCCAGCGGCGAGCATCAGAGTTTCGCCGGAACGATCTCCGTCGGCACCGACGCCCTGACGATGCTGCTGGTCGAGTACGGCAGGTCGGCCGCATCCTGGGCCCAGCGGCTGGTCTTCGTCAACGGCCACGGCGGCAACGCGGAGGCGTTGCACCGCGCGGTGACCGCTCTTCGTGCCGAAGGCCGCGACGTCGGATGGTGCCCCTGCGTGACCGCCGGGGCCGATGCCCATGCCGGCCATACCGAAACATCGGTGTTGCTGCATATCTCGCCGTCCGATGTGCTGACCGATCGGTGGCTCGCCGGGAATCGGGCGCCGCTGGCCGAGTTGCTCCCGAGGATGCGCGCCGGCGGAGTCGCGGCGGTCAGCCCGGTGGGAGTGCTGGGAGACCCGACCACCGCCACCGCGGCGGAGGGCAAGCGCATTTTCTCGGAGATGGTCGACGGTTGTGTGCGCCGCGTCGTGCGGTGGTCGCCCGGTCCCGAGGGGATGCTGACATGAGCGGGCCGGCGACGATGCAAAGCGAAAGCGATGAGGTGGGGGTACCGCCCGCTTGCGGGGGAGAGCGGCGCATATGACCGCGCCTCGACTGCCCGACGGGTTCGCCGTTCAGGTCGATCGCCGCGTGCGGGTGCTCGGCGACGGCTCGGCCTTGTTGGGCGGGTCACCGACCCGCCTGCTCAAGCTGGCCCCCGCTGCGCAGGGCCTGCTCTCCGATGGCCGGCTGAAGGTTCGCGACGACGTCAGCGCCCAACTGGCCCGCACCCTGCTGGACGCCACCGTCGCCCATCCGCGCCCGGCCGGTGGCCCGTCGCATCGCGACGTCACCGTGGTAATCCCGGTGCGGGACAACGTTTCCGGCGTGCGACGTCTGTTGAACTCGTTGCGCGGTCTGCGCGTGATCGTGGTGGACGACGGGTCATTGTCGCCAATCGCGCAGGAAGACTTCGCCGGCACGCACTGCGATATCGAGGTGTTGCACCACTCCCGCAGCAAGGGACCGGCAGCGGCGCGCAATACCGGCCTGGCCGCGTGCACCACCGACTTCGTCGCGTTCATGGACTCCGACGTCGCGCCGCGCCGCGGCTGGCTGGAAGCGCTGCTCGGGCATTTCTGCGACCCGACCGTGGCCCTGGTGGCGCCGCGCATCGTGGGCCTGGCGCACAGCGAGAACGTGGTGGCCCGGTACGAGGCGGTGCACTCCTCGCTGGACCTCGGGCAGCGTGAAGCGCCGGTGCTGCCGCACAGCACGGTGTCCTACGTGCCCAGCGCGGCGATCATCTGCAGGCGCTCGGCCATCTGTGAGGTCGGCGGTTTCGACGAGACCATGCAGTCCGGCGAGGACGTCGACTTGTGCTGGCGGCTGATCGAGTCGGGCGCCCGGCTGCGCTACGAGCCGATCGCGTTGGTCGCCCACGATCACCGCACGCAATTGCGGGATTGGCTTGCGCGCAAGGCTTTCTACGGTGGTTCCGCGGCTCCGCTGTCGGTGCGCCATCCCGACAAGACCGCCCCGGTGGTGATCTCGGGGTGGGCGTTGATGGCGTGGATCTTGATGGCGCTCGGCACCAGCCTGTCCCAGGTGGCGTCGATCGTGGTCGCGATCGTGACGGGTCGGCGCATCGCGAAGGCCATGCGTAGCGCCGACACCGCGTTCACCGACGTCGTGGTGATCGCGACCCGCGGTCTGTGGTCGGCGGCGCTGCAGCTGGCCTCGGCCATCTGCCGGCACTACTGGCCCGTGGCATTGGTCGCGGCCATCGTGTCCCGGCACTGTAGACGCGTCGTCGTCGTTGCTGCGGTGATGGACGGCGTGGTCGACTGGCTGCGCCGCCGGGACGCCACCGGCGACGAGGCCGAGCCGATCGGGCTGCTGACCTATCTGTTGCTCAAGCGCGTCGACGATCTGGCCTACGGCCTCGGGCTGTGGTGGGGCGTGGTCCGCGAACGCAACCTGCGCGCGCTCAAGCCGCAGATCCGGAGCTAGCCGCCACCTTGGCCACCACGCACAGCGATGTGCTGATCGTCGGCGCCGGAAGTGCTGGATCGGTTGTTGCCGAACGTATTTCCGCCGATCCCGGCCGAACCGTGACGGTCCTCGAGACTGGGCCAGCGCTGGCTGACCCGGCGCTGCTGGCCCAAACCGCCAACGGACTGCAGCTGCCGATCGGGGCGGGCAGCCCGCTGGTGCAGCGCTATGCGAGCCGCATCACCGATCACCCCGTGCGCGAGCTGCCGATCGTGCGGGGGTCAACGGTCGGCGGTTCCGGGGCCGTCAACGGCGGGTACTTTTGTCGCGGATTGCCCCGCGATTTCGATCGTTCCGCGATACCGGGCTGGGCTTGGTCCGACGTCATCGATCATTTCCGGGCCATCGAGACCGACCTGGATTTCACCGGTCCCGCCCACGGCGGCAGCGGCCCGATTCTGGTGCGCCGTACGCACGAAATGACCGGTACCACTGAACGTTTTATCGCTGCGGCGCAGGCCGCCGGATTTTCCTGGATTGCCGACCTCAATGATTGCGGGCCCGAGCTGGTCCCAGGTGTGGGTGCGGTGCCGCTCAACATCGTCGACGGCGTACGCATCGGGTCGGGCGCAGGATATCTGCTGCCGGCGCTGGCGCGATCCAACCTGACCGTGCTGTCGCGGACCCGGGCAGTACGATTGCGCTTCAAGGGCACCGCCGCCGCGGGCGTCGACGCGGTGGGTCCGCAAGGGCCTCTCGGGCTTACCGCCGACCGAATCATATTGTGCGCCGGTGCTATCCAATCAGCGCAACTGCTGATGCTGTCCGGCATCGGCGATGAGCCAATGCTGCGGGCGCTCGGCCTGCCGGTGGTGGCACCGCTGCCGGTGGGGATGTTCTGCAGTGATCACCCCGAATGGGTGCTCCCCACCGACTGGACGGTGGCCACCGGCCGGCCCGTGCTGGAGGTGGTTCTCAACGCCGCCGATGACATCGAGATCAGGCCGTACACGGGCGGGTTCGTCGCGATCACCGGCGACGGCACCGCGGGACATCCCGACTGGCCGCATCTCGGGGTCGCGCTGATGCAGCCGCGGGCGCGCGGGCGCATCTCGCTGGTGTCGGCGGATCCGGGCGTACCCCCGCTTATCGAGCACCGCTACGACAGCGAGCCCGAGGATGTCGCGGCGCTGCGCCGCGGCAGCGAGCTCGCACGTGAACTCGCCAGTGCGGCAACATATGTCGGCCCACCGGTGTGGGCGACGTCGCAGCATCTGTGTGCCAGCGCCCCGATGGGTTCCGACGGTGACCCGCGCGCGGTCGTCGACCCCTGGTGCCGCGTGCGCGGGCTGGACAACCTATGGGTGATCGACGGCTCCGTCTTGCCGGGCGTCACCAGCCGGGGGCCGCACGCGACCATTGTGATGCTCGGGCACCGCGCGGCGGAATTCGTTGCCTGAGCGGGCCTTCGGTGCAGAATGCACCGGTGCTGGAACGGTCGCTAATCGGTGAGCGGAGCCCGAGTGGCGCCTTCGTGCCGAACCCCCGCTCGGGACAGCGCCCGGCGCACCAGGCGCAGTTGTCGGCCATCTCGCCCGGGAGCCCACAATCCGATCAGGATCGAAATCGCGGCGACGATCACGGCCATCACGATCGTCGACGCATGCATGGCGGTCAGGAAAGCGGTCTTGCTGAGCTCGGCCAGGGCGGCCCCTTGCGGTCCGAGCTGGCCGGCCATCTCGACGGCCTTGGCGAGTGAGTCGGTGGCCGGGCCCCGCACCGCCGGCGGGAAGCTCGCCAATTGCGGCGCGATCTCGTGGGAGTAACGCCCGGCCAGGATCGAACCGGCGACGGCGATGCCCAACGCCCCACCCATCTCGCGTGAGGTGTCGTTCAGCGCCGATGCTACGCCTTGCTTTTCGTCGGGAACCGCGCCCATGATCGCCGAAGTCGTTGGTGCCGTGCAGATCCCGATACCCGTGGCCAGGATGAGCGTCGGCCAGGCGAATTGGGAGTAGCTCGAGTGCAGGCCCAGTCCGTACATGCATGCGAAACCAACGGCCATCAGCAGCGTGCCGATGAACAGCACCAGGCGCAGGCCGAGCTTGGGCACATACCAAAAGGACAGCGCCGAGAAGATGCCCAGCGGGATCATGAAGGGCCCAAAAGCAATTGCCGTCGTCAGCGGCGAGTAGCCCATGATCTGCTGGACGTACTGCATGCCGATGTAGAAGAACCCGAATGTCGCTCCGAATAGCACCACAATCGCCGCTACCCCGGTGGCGAAATTGGGGTCGGCGAACAGTCGCACGTCCAAAAGTGGATGCTGCCGCCGGAATTCGACCACGCCGAAGAGCGCCGCGATGATCACCCCGGCGCCAATGCCGCCCCACACCAGCGGATCCTCCCAGCCCCGATTTGGGGCTTCCAGGATGGCGGCCACCGCGATAGCGACGGCGGCACCGATTAGGACCGCGCCGAGCGCGTCGATGCGGGGAGCGGCGTTGTCGCGTGACGGTGAGACGGTGCAAGCTAGGGCGAAGATCACCAGCCCGGCGATGCCGAGCGACCAGAAGATCGCGTGCCAATCCCAAAAGCGAAGGAGCAGGCCGGAACCGATCAACCCGAACACCCCGCCGGAGCCGGCCGTCCCGGCCCAGATGCCGACGGCTTTCATGCGATCGTCTTTCGGGTAGGCCACGGTCAGCAGGGACAGCGTCGCGGGCATCACGAACGCCGCTCCCACCCCGGCCACCGCACGGCCTGCAATGATCTGCAGCGGGGTGTGCAATATCGCCGGCGCCACCGAGCCGAGCGCAAACACCACCAGACCGGTCAGCAACGCGCCGCGCCTGCCGTAGCGATCACCGATCGCCCCCGCCGGGAGCAGCAGGCAGGCCAGGGCCACGGTGTAGCCGTCGACGATCCAGTTCAGCTGCGACTGCGTCGCCGAGGTCGCCACCGCGAGATCACCTAGCGCGGTGCTCAGCGCCGTCATCGACGCGACGACCAGCGCGACCCCCATGCAGGCGACCGCAAGCGTCCAGGCTCGCGCCCTAGGACTACCGCCAATGCTCCCTGCATCAGTACGCTGGGCAGGCCGGGTCAGGACATCGACCATCAGATGCGCCTCCCTTCAGGGGCGTGCCAGGTTTCGAGACCAATAGTCTCGTAGATAGACCGATGGTCTTGTTTCTAAACAGGGAGGTGGGTCACAATCACCGAGGAAAGTACGGATCCGCGGCCCGCACGATCGCGGGCTCGTTTGCTGGAAGCTGCCGCGTCGCTGCTCAGCACCGGTGGCCCCAGTGCGGTGACCGTGGAAGCGGTGACCCGTACCGCCAACGTGGCACGAGCTACCCTGTATCGCCACTTCCCCAGTGGAAATGATTTGCTGGCCGCGGCGTTCAACAGCCTGATACCGCCGTCTCCGATTCCGCCCGACGAAGGCTCGCTGCGGGATCGGCTTATCGCTCTAGTGCTCGCCCAGGCTGAATCGGTGGCCCAAGCGCCCGCGGTCATGACGGCCATGTCCTGGCTGTCTCTGGGCCGTGATCTGGAGGAACTGCCCGAGCCCCATCGCGGCAGTTCCACCGACAGCCCGGCGATCACCACGCTTCGCGAACGCATCGCCCAGCAGTACGCGGCGCCGTTCGACGCGTTATTCGACAGTCCGGAGGCCGCGGAACTCGGTGAGGTCGACCGGTCCCGGGCCATCGCCCTGCTGATCGGTCCGCTGGTGCTGGGGCGTCTGTCCACGCTGCCGGACTTCGACTATCGGGAATGCGCGCTTGCGGCCGTCGATGGGTTTTTGCACGTTCAGCGCGCGCAAGGGAGGGCTAGCGCAGCGAGTATCGAATCGGCAGGTGCTTGAATCCACCGACGAACGTCGTGGCGACCAGTTCCGGTTCTCCATTGAGGTCAATGGATTTCAGCCGTGGCAATAGTTCGGTGAAAAGGCCGCTCAGCTCCATGCGGGCCAGCGCCGCGCCCAGGCAGAAATGAACACCGTAGCCGAATGCCAAGTGCCTGTTCGGATCCCGGCCGACGTCAAAGCGGAACGGCTCGTCGAAGACGTCCTCGTCGCGGTTGGCCGACACGTAGGACAGATATAGCGATTCACCCTTCGCGATCGGCACTCCACGGATTGTGGTGTCCTCGACGGCGGTGCGCATGAATTCCTTGACGGGCGTGACCCATCGGATCATTTGTTCGACGGCCATCGGCATCAGTGCCAGTTCGTCGGTCAATCGCTTTCGCTGATCCGGGTTTTCGATCAAGGCCCGCAGGCCGCCGGCGATCGTCGAACTGGTGGTGTCATGTCCGGCGGTGGCGACGATGATGTAGTAGGACGCGGCGTCGACGTCGGACAACGGCTTGCCGTGCACCTTGGCGTTGGCGATCGCCGAAGCCAGGTCCTCGGTTGGCTGTTCGCGCCGCGACGCGGTGAGCGCGGTGAAGTAGTCGAAAAGCTCCAGCACTACCTCGAGCTGCTGCTCGGGGGTGCTGCCGCGTTGACGTTCGGCGTCGCTGACGCCGAAGAGCTCTTGGGTGAGCGCGAGTATCCGGGGAAAGTCCGATTCCGGCAGCCCGAGTAGCGACATGATCACGTACAGCGGGTAATTCACCGCGACCTCTTGGACGAAGTCGCACTCGTCGCCCGCGGCCATCATCTTGTCGACATAGATCTTGGCAAGCTCGGCAACGCGAGCCTGCAGCGCTCGCATTGCCTTGGGCCGAAACCAGTCCGCGCCGATCGCGCGAAACGCCCGGTGCTCGGAGCCGTCCATGTGGACCAGCGTGCGCAGCCCCACCCCGGCGTCGAGCCGGGTGCGAGCGAGCGCCTCGACTTCGGCGGGAGCCAGCACCGTCCTGGCCTCGTTGATGAACAAGTCGTCGGCCCGCTCGATCGCCATCACGTCAGCGTGCTTGGTGATGGCCCAAAACGGCCGGTAGGGCGCATGATCGACCAGCGAAACTGGCGCATGTTCTCGTAACTGGGCCAGCGCCGCATGGAAACTTCCGTCGTCGGTGTAGGCGATCGGGTCGGTGAGCACCTTCGCGGCGGCATTCACAACTGGTGTGCTCATTAGTCCTCCCCTGCCCGGGCTTCGCCCGGATTTGCCCATAAATCCGACGGTAAGTGCGCGGCGGCCATCGGCGAAGGACCGCTGTCCTTCCACCTATTCGAAATCGACTATCTAACCTGCTCGCGAGGCCTGGTCGAACGGCTGTTGACCGACCCGTTGCTCAACTGCGCCGACGACCGGGCTTACGGCCGCGCCTTAGGGTAGTGCGTGCTTCGCCGCATGACTTTTGGTCCGACGTTTTCGAATAAATGAGGGCCATCGAAAAGGCCCGGCCGCCAACGGGTCGGCCTAGGATGCCGTAGGTCCTCTTATTATATGCCGAACCTTCGGAATCGGCTGTGCCATAGCAGTTTTGATGACTGACGCGGGGTGTGTCGTTTCGATCGAATCGAATAACTGAATGCTGTGATGCTCAATACCGCCGCCGATGACATCGAGATCAGGCCGTACACGGGCGGGTTCGTCGCGATGACCGGCGACGGTACCGCGGGACATCCCGACTGGCCGCATCTCGGGGTCGCGCTGGTGCAGCCGCGGGCGCGCGGGCGCATCTCGCTGGTGTCGGCGGATCCGGCCGTACCCCCGCTCATCGAGCACCGTTACGACAGCGAGCCCGAGGATGTCGCGGCGCTGTGCCGCGGCAGCGAGCTGGCACGTGAACTCGCCAGCGCGGCAGCATGTGTCGGCCCACCGGAGTGGGCGACGTCGCAGCATCGTCCGGACTAGCGCTGATGAGATCTAGTGATCGAGTGCCCGCGCGCGAGATCTTCGACAAGATCGGCGGCAGTCACAACGCTCGTGACTGATTTAGTCATCTGAGCGGCGATTTCGCGCGCCCGAGTGGCGTATTCCGGGGCGAGGATGGTGCGAAGGTCCGCAACTAGCGTCGTTTTGGTCATGCTCGACATACGCCGCGCAGTACCGACTTTGAGGCGCTTGACCTGAGCGCCCCACATTGTTTGGTCAATGTCCGTCGAAAGGATCAGGATGGGGACTCCGGCACGCAAGCTCGCGGCCGTGGTGCCGGTGCCACCGTGGTGCACGACCGCGCGACAGGAAGAAAAGGCGGCCGCGAAATTCATTGTGCTCACTACCTTTACATGGTCGGCGTGGGAAACATTGCCGAACTCGGTCGCGGCAGAACAAATGAGTGCCCGCTCGCCCAACTGACTGCAGGCCGCGGTGATCGCGGCGAGTGTGTCAGCCGGGGATTTGGCTGGAATGCTGCCAAAACCGAAGAAAATAGGCGGTGATCCCGCAGCAATCCACGACATGACGTCCGTGTCGGCATCAGTCGCCAAGTCCATTGTCAGAGCACCGACAAACGGCCGTTGTCCATTCCATTTTGCCCATTCGTCGGCCAGCCCGGGGAAGCAAACCTCGTCGTAAGCCTGGATTTCCAGCGCTCCACGTTCGGCGAGCCTGCGCGACAACCGCCCGGTGGCTTTGGGCAGGCCCAATCTGCGGCGCTGTAGGTTCTGAAGGTTCTTCTGTAGGTGCGAAGCTATCCACTCGTACAGTGTCATTGCGGCACGGGCCAACCCCGCCGGCAGGACCGAAATGAGTTGACCGTTTGGCCGCAATGGAAAGAGATGCAGTGTTGCCAAGGGAATGTCACAGTACTCCGCGACGTTGACAGCGACTTGTTCAAAATTCACACCAGTGACGAGCAGATCCGCGTCCGCTGCCAACGACGCCATCGTGGCGCAGATATCCTCCCAGCACTGCAGAGCGGGCTCCTCAATTTCACGCCGCAACCTGATCAGTCGTCGGATTCTCCAGAAGCCGCCGAAGAAATTCGTCCAGAAGTCGCGGTGCGCGTCCACAATCGACTGCACATTCGGCCCGAAAGCGACCACGGTGGATACGGCTTCCTCGGCGAACTCAACCAAGTCGGGTGGCACGGCCATGCAGACGTCGTGCCCGCGACGCAGGAGCTCGCGGCCGATAGCAACACAGGGCTCGATATCGCCACGAGTTCCGTAGCTCGCCAGTGCAAATTTCATCGTCGGTTCCATGTCTTCAATTCGCGTATGCGTTCTATGAATTGAAGCGGAGCCTAGCCTCTCGGCCCAGCCTCCCATAGCTGAGCCCGATACCGCGGTTCCAACGGCTACCTCGTCGCACGGTTGCACGACTGCCGGTGGGCGCTATGGGCATCGACGACTCCATTCGGCGCTGCTGCCACCCGGTCCTAGGCCTCACCTCGCGTACGCTGAGCACGGAAGGTCGAATGAAGCACTCCCTTCTTCCCGATCATCGCGTCAGACCTTTCGCGCAAATCGCGCTAGCCCCAAAGAGTTTCGACAGCGCGAGGAAATTCGCGCATGGCCGCGCGAGACTGCACTACGGATGACCGCGTCCCAAAGAGCCGCCAGGAAGGTGGTGAAGCCAATAGGGTACTGTTTCCGGCCATGTGGGGGGCAGTGCTGCTGTTGACACTTCTGGCTGCGCTCGATCCGGTGCGTCTCAGCATTACTCTTCTCTTGATCTCCCGGCCACGGCCAGTGCAGAACCTACTCGTCTACGGGGCGGGCGGCCTGACGGCGTGTATTCCGACAATCGTGATTCCCCTGACGTTGCTTCAGGTCACACACACGTTTAGTTCGCATGCGCACGATTGGGCCAACCCCACCAGCAGTTCCGGCGTCCATTACATTCAAATCGGCATCGCTGTTCTGATGTTATCCATTGCTGCACTGCTGGCCGTGCGCTTGCGGTGGCGCACACGTCAGCAAGCACCGCAGCCGACCCCCGGTGGTCACATGCCGGTGCTTCTCCCGGATACGACTACACAGACCGCGATCTCGCAACCGTTGGACCGCGCCCAGGGTCGGGCGACCGAAGGCGGATCTACAATTCTGCGGCTGCGCGGGCGTGCTCACGATGCGTGGGTAAACGGATCCGTGTGGGTCGCGTATCTGGTCGGTCTGTTTACGGGGGGGCCGCCCCTCGACAGCCTCCCATTCTTACTCGCGGTCGTCGCGGCGTCGGGAGCTGCAATCGGCACCGTGGCCAGCGCTCTCGTGGTTTTCGTTGTCGGCATGTTCGCGGTTGTCGAGATCGTGTTTATCAGTCATCTAGCGGCTCCAGCGAAAACTCAAGCTGTACTGCAGTTGTTGCACGACTGGGCGCTGGCGCATCGTCAGCACGTCGTGGTGGCCACCTTCACCTTGCTCGGTATCTCGCTAGCTATCCGGGGTTTAGCCATCTTCTGAGCGGGGACGGCAGATCGTTGATCTTGTCGCCGGGACCCCCCGGTATTAGCGAACCGTCAATCTCCCACCGGCCATTGACGCCCGCAGCGCCATTGCACGACGACCGCGCTTGGGAATCTGTATGCGGTGGGTCATCGGCGCACTACTGATGGAGGTAGGTTTCGTGTGCATGTACGGGGCTGGACTTACATTCGAGTCTCTCAATTCGCCTGTCCGGCACTGATTCCAGCCACTGGAATCGGAATCTGCACGGCACCAACGACTTCGGCAATCGCTGGCGCGGTCACCGACGAGAAGCAGGGGTTGTATCCGCAGGTGAACGACACGTCGCGGAAGATGAGCGGCGCGCTGGGAATGGCCAAGGCCGTTCGAGTTGGCTGGCTACCTGGGCCGCAGGGCGCCAAGCTCGGCAAGACCGTATTCGGCACGGGCATGCATGCGTCAGCGATCACAATGGCTGTACTCGTCGCCGCGATCTCCGTGCTGATCGCGTTGTACGCCCCGGAGGGATCGAAAAACCAGCTACACTCGGTGCGCCGATCCTTACCTGTCGGCGAGAATCGCGTTAGTGCTAAAAAGTGCTGCAGCACAGCGACTGTGAACGAAAAGGGCCAGGGGAAGCCTCGTGATGTCCACCGATTGGGGGACATGCTGTCGTCTGTTTTAGGACTGATCGGAGGAGGTCGGATGCCGACATCGCCACTACGTTACGCCATGTGACGGCGTTCAAAGACCGCATTCTCTCCTGCGAGATGCCTACCACGCGATCGGTGATCACCACCGCGGCTCCGGCCGGTCACCCGGACAATAGGGAGCGCGGGATACCTATCCAACTCACTTCAGGCCAAGATAATTGGTGCACACACGGGGTCGCAGCGAGATGGCCGGATCAATGACCCGGTCTACGGCTCCCAGTGACCATGTGGCCACAACGAGCTTCTTCAGCCAGCTGCACAAGAACACGCTCGACCATCGCCGATGGGCCGCCCGAGAGTAAATGATGATCGCCATCGTCCCCCGGATCGCGCGGGCCTAGTACCGCCCTCGCCCCAGAACCGCTCTCGTACGGTTGATCCGGCTAGAATTCAAGGCCATCGTGACCACGCCGGCCAGTCAAGCTGCGTAACCGAGGCCCATCTAACGGAGAAACGCGGCCCTTCGGCTACGTCGAGTAGTGCATACTATGGAAACTATTGTATATAGTGTGCTAGATCATATAGGGTGAATCTCGTGACCGGCCCCATGTGGAGTCGCCGGATCATGCTCCGAACCCATCGGGCTGACATCATGGAGAATAGTTGAGTAGCAACCCTTTTGACGACGAGAAGGGCAGCTTCCTCGTCCTAGTCAACGACGAAGAGCAGCACAGTCTGTGGCCGGTATTCGCTGCTACCCCACCGGGCTGGCGGGTGGTTTACGGCGAGGCGGATCGTGCTGCGTGTCTGGACTATATCGAACAGAACTGGCCTGACATACGGGCGAGAAGTTTGCGCGAGAGGTTAACAGGCACTCAGTCTGACGTATGGCGTCCGCAGGGACAGGTCTCTTAACGCCAACATGTAGACGGGCAAGTCAGGGCGATCCGTGGACACGTGTCTGACTCGTTTAAGCGAGTCGTCCAGCGGGCGTCCTTGTCGAGGTTAGGGGCCGCGTCTTGCGTTGTGCGATAAGCCAACTCAAAGACGTGGGGATTTCAGATTTACGTCTGACGGCAAAAATTAGGGAGCTCGTTTTCATATGCTCGATTTCGGTACGCATCCGGACGTCCTGGGGCCTCTAACTGCTGCGCAGTGGTCAATATGGGCTGCCCAACAACTCCAGCCCGAAGTTCCCTATAACTTTGCCGGCTATGTAGCGATCGACCACTTTGTCGACCTCGAGAGACTGTCGGTTGCATGCCAAGCCGCGGCAGCGCGTTTTGGCACACCATGCGCGCGGTTGGCGCTGGACGATAACGGCGAGCCGGTTTTCATGGTCGACCGCTCGTTTCCGCAGACTGCACACTGTATCGATTTTCGCGCGGAGCATGACCCGCGAGCGGCCGCGAGAAGCTGGATGGAAAGTGAATACCGCCAGCCTATTGATCTACTCCGTGACCGACTCACCGAGTTCGCGCTGCTGCGGATCACCGACAATCTGTCGTTCTTCTACCTGCGTGCGCACCATGTCCTCTGTGACGCATATGGCGCCAACAACATCATTCGGCATATTGCGGCCGTCTACTCGGGGTCAGCTGCGGTCACTACCAAAGTCGACTTTTCCGAGTTTGCTTTGATCCGGGACGCCGATCGGAAGTACCAGCAATCTTCACGCAGTGCCATCGACGCGGAGTACTGGAAGACCGTGGTGCGTGGACCGCTCGATGTCACCGATCTGACAGGGGCAAATAGGTCGGTGGCACCGTGTCATCCATTGGTACATGAAGTGGTATGCAAACATCGACTGCCGAACAACCAGGGCGACCAGCTCCATGTCGCGAGGGTAGTTGCGACGGTTGCGGCCTTCATTTCGAAAACAACAGGGCGCCAGAATATTTGGATGTCGTTGCCGGTTTCTGCTCGTACAACTGCGGCGCTGAAAAAATCTGCGGGCATGGTCTCTAATATGGTCCCGCTGCTCATCCGCGTCGATGAAAGCGACACCATCGGTGCACTGACTGACCAGGTCGCGACGGCGTTGATCGGTGCGTTGCGGCATCAACAGTTCCGTCGTTGGCCGAACCTGGTTGCCGATGCTACTCGTCTTGGCATGAACGTCGAGTTCGGTCCGTTCATCAACATACTGGACTTCACGGCCCCGTTTCGTTTCGGTTCTTCGGAAGCGGCGAGTCATGTATTGACCATCTTCCCGATACAAGACATTTCGGTCAACGTCTATCCCCGCCTGAGTGACGGCGTGCCGCGAATTGACTTCTGGTGGAATCCAGATCGCTACACCGACGATGAGATCGCCATGCACGTGGCCCGTTTGGAGCTAGCTTTTGACGGCCTTGTGACCGCTGAGCCGGGTGTCCGGTTGTCGTCGATCGAGGTGCTCGAGGCTGGTGAGCGGGCGCGGTTGGATCGGTGGAGTAACCGCGACGTGCTCGAGGTGGTGGGTCCCGTACCGGTGTCGGTGCCGGCGTTGTTCGCCCAGCAGGTCGCCCGGGTCGGTGATGCGGTGGCGGTCAGTTTCGCTGGTGCGTCGTTGACGTATCGGCAACTGGATGAGGCTTCAAACCGGGTGGCGCAGTGGTTGGTTGGCCGTGGTGTGGGGCTGGGCAGTGTGTGGCGTTGGTGATGCCGCGTGGTGCTCGGGCGATCACGGCGATTGTGGGGTGCTCAAGTCGGGGCGGCCTATGTCCCGATCGATCCCAGTGTGCCTGATACCCGCATCGAGTTCGTGCTCACCGATGCCGCGCCGGTCGCGGTGATCACCACAGCGGTCCTTGCTGAGCGCCTCGAGGGTCTGGCTGGCCGTGATCTGTGGGTCATTGATGTTGATGACCCGGCGATCGCGGCTCAGCCGGCGACCGCGGTGACCGCGGGTCCGGCTCCTGACGATATTGCGTATGTCATTTACACCTCGGGCACCACCGGTGTGCCTAAAGGTGTTGGGATTGCGCATCACAACGTCACCGACCTGATCGACTCGCTGGATTCCAGACTGCCTCGTGAGGGTGTGTGGACGCAGTTCCACCCAATAGCTTCGACTTTTCGGTGTGGGAGATCTGGGGTGCTCTGCTGCGTGGGGGCCGGCTGGTGGTGGTGCCTGATGAGGTGGTGTCCTCGCCGCAGGATTTCCATGCGTTGTTGGTGGCCGAGCAGGTCACGGTGTTGAGTCAGACCCCGTCGGCGTTTTATGCGTTGCAAAGTGTTGATGTGTCGCAGCGTGAGTTGGCGAGTCAACTCACGCTTGAGGCTGTGGTGTTCGCTGGTGAGGCGTTGGAGCCGGCGCGGCTGGGGGCGTGGTTGGACAACCATGCGGGTTTGCCGCGGTTGATCAACATGTATGGGACCACCGAGACGACGGTGCATGCGTCGTTTCGTGAGGTCACGCTCGGCGATGTCGACAGCAGTGCTTCCCCGATTGGTGTGCCGTTGAGCCATCTTGGTTTTTTGGTGCTGGATGGGTGGTTGCGTCCGGTGCCGGTGGGTGTGGCCGGTGAGTTGTATGTGGCTGGTCGTGGTGTGGGTGTGGGGTATGTGGGTCGGTCGGGGTTGACTGGTTCGCGGTTTGTGGCGTGCCCGTTTGGGGGTGTGGGTGCGCGGATGTATCGGACTGGGGATGTGGTGTCCTGGGGTCCGGATGGTCAGTTGCGGTATGTGGGGCGTGTTGATGAGCAGGTCAAGATTCGTGGGTATCGCATTGAGTTGGGTGAAGTACGCGCAGCACTTGCTGGTTTAGAGGGTGTGGATCAGGCGGTCGTGATCGCGCGTGAGGACACGCCGGGGTCAAGCGGCTGGTCGGTTATGTCACCGAATCCGTGGCCGGGATGGTGGATTCGGTGGTGGTGCGCGAGGAGCTGGGGCGGCGGTTGCCGTCGTATATGGTGCCCGCGGCTGTGGTCGTTATGGATGTGTTGCCGTTGACGGTCAACGGCAAGTTGGATGTGCGGGCGTTGCCGGCTCCTGAATATGGGGATGCGCAACGGTATCGGGCACCGCAAAGCGCCGCTGAGGAGATCCTGGCCGGGATTTTCGCCCGTGTTGGGTGTGGAGCGGGTCGGGGTTGATGACTC
The DNA here is from genome assembly GCF_010731715.1 of Mycobacterium stomatepiae. Classification (NCBI taxonomy): domain Bacteria; kingdom Bacillati; phylum Actinomycetota; class Actinomycetes; order Mycobacteriales; family Mycobacteriaceae; genus Mycobacterium; species Mycobacterium stomatepiae. The sequence goes on along the minus strand of NZ_AP022587.1, from coordinate 2,978,187 downwards.
GTTCTTCGATCTGGGTGGGGATTCCATCTTGTCGATGCAGGTGGTGGGGCATGCTCGTGCGGCGGGGTTGGTGTGTCGGCCGCGGGACATTTTTGTGGAGCAGTCGGTGGCGCGGTTGGCTCGGGTGGTGGGGGTTGCCGGTGAGGTGGCTGTTGATGAGGGTGTGGGGTCGGTGGTGGCGACCCGATCATTCGTTGGTTGCAGGGTGTGGATGGCCCGGTAGGGCAGTTCAACCAGACGGTGGTGGTGTCGGCTCCAGCCGGGGTGGGCCTGGCTGATGTGGTGGTGGTGGTGCAGGCGCTGCTGGATCGGCATGCGATGTTGCGGTTGCGTGTGGATGACGATGGTGTGGGTGGTTGGTCGTTGTGGGTGCCGCCGGCGGGTCGGTGGATGCCGCGGGTGTGTGGCGTCGGTGGATGTGCTCAGTGATGAGGCGTTGGTAGGGGCGCGGTCGCGGTTGGATCCGGCTGCCGGGTGATGCTCAGCGCGTTGTGGGTGGCCTCGACGGCTCAGTTGGTGCTGATTGTGCATCATTTGGCTGTTGATGGGGTGTCGTGGCGGATCTTGTTGGAAGACATCAATATTGGGTGGGCTCAGCATCGGGCTGGTGCGCCGATTGCGTTGTTGGCGTCGGGGTCGTCGTTTCAGCGGTGGTCCTCGGTGTTGGCCGAGTATGCGTTAGCGCCTGAGGTTGTTGCGCAGCTGCCGGTGTGGGAGCAGGTGTTGGACACCCCGGCGGTGTTGGCGGCGGTGACGCCGGGTGTGGATACGTTTGCTACGGCGGGGCGGTTGTCGGCGTCGTTGGATGTTGAGACGACTCGGATGTTGTTGGGTGAGGTGCCGGCGGCGTTTCATGCGGGGATCAACGACATGTTGTTGATTGCGTACGGGTTGGCGTGGGCGCAGTTCCTTGGTGCTGGTGATGGTGTGCCGGTGGGTATTGATGTTGAGGGTCACGGCCGTCACGAAGAGCTTGCTGGTGATGTTGATTTGTCGCGCACGGTGGGGTGGTTCACGACGAAGTATCCGGTGTCGTTGAGGCTGGGTGGGTTGTCGTGGGCGCAGGTGGTGGCCGGGGATCCCGCGTTGGGTGCGGTGATCAAAGACGTCAAAGAACAATTACGGGCGTTGCCTGATGGTGTGACGTATGGGTTGTTGCGGTATCTGAACCCTGAGGTGGAATTGTCGGGGCCTGAACCCACCATCGGGTTCAACTATTTGGGGCGTGTGGGTGCGGGCCCGGGCGAGTTGTCCGATGAGTTATGGCTTTTCAGTGAGCAGGGTGTGTCCTCGGTGGGTGTTACTGGGGCGATACCGATGCCGTTGGCGCACTCGGTGGAACTCAATGCGGTCACTATCGATGGTGCTGCTGGCCCGTCGCTGAGTGCGAACTGGATGTGGGCGCCTTCGGTGGTCGATGAGGCGGCGGTTGGTCGGCTTAGTGAGTTGTGGTTTGAGGCGTTGGCCGGGATGTGTGCGTGTGTTCGTGGTGGCGGGGGTGGGTTGACCCCGTCTGATATTGCGCCGGTGGTGTTGAGTCAGCAGCAGATTGATGAGTTGGTGTCAGTGGGTGTGGTGGCTGATGTGTTGCCGTTGACTCCGTTGCAGCAGGGCTGCTTTTCACGCCAATATCGCCCAGGCGGATCACAGCGCGGTGGGGGATCACGGTGATGTGTATGCGGTGCAGCTCGATATTGCGTTACGGGGGGCTCTTGATGTGGGTCGGTTGCGTGATGCGGTGGCTGTGGTGGTGGGTCGTCACCCGCATTTGGTGGCGCGGTTTAGCCAGCAGTTCGATCAGCCGGTGCAGGTGATTTCGGCCGATCCTGTGGTGGGGTGGCGGTATGTAGACCTCACGGCTTGCGCTGCTGATGCTGGTGATGTTGAGGTGCAGATTGAGCAGGTGTGTGCGGCTGAGCGTGGCGCGGTGTGTGATCTGGAGCATCAGCCGGCTTCTCGGGTGGCGTTGATCTGCACGGCACCAGATCAGTACCGGTTTGTGTTGACTAATCATCACATCGTGTTGGATGGCTGGTCGTTGCCGATCTTGTTGCAGGAGATCTTTGCTAGTTATTACGGGCAGCGGTTGGCGGTGGCGACGCCGTATCGCCGGTTTGTGACGTGGGTGGCTGAGCAAGACCTCGATCGTGCTCGGGCTGCGTGGGGTGAAGTGTTGGCCGGGTTGCAGACTCCGACGTTGGTGGGTCCGTCTGAGCCGATGGTGTTGGGGCAACGCGGAATTGAATCGTGTGAACTCACCGCTGAGCTTACTGAGGCGATCGGTGTGTTGGCGCGTCGTTGTCACACCACGGTCAACACGGTGCTTCAGGCCGGTTGGGCGCAGTTGTTGGTGTCGTTGACCGGTCACCAGGATGTGGTGTTCGGTATTGCGGTCTCCGGGCGTGAGGCCGAGTTGGTGGGTGTGGAATCGATGGTCGGGTTGTTGATCAACACCGTGCCGGTACGCGCCACGATCACCGCGGCGACGACGAGTATCGAGTTGTTGGAGCAGCTCACCGATGAGCACGTGAAAGTATTGGATCATCAGTATCTTTCGCTGACCGAGATCCACCGGGTGGCCGGGCATGACCGGTTGTTCGACACGTTGTTTGCGTTTGAGAATTACCCGGTCGATACCGAGGCCCCGCTGGGTGCTGACGGGTTAGCGATCACCGGGTTTAGCAGCCGTGAATACAACCATTATCCCTTGTCGATTCAGGTTGCTCCCGGCCATGAATTGGCGCTTCGTCTCGAGTTCGACACTGATGTGTTCGACCCCGCCACGATCGAAACGTTGATCGAGCGGTTGCAGCGGGTGTTGGAGGCGATGACCGCTGAGCCGGGTGTCCGGTTGTCGTCGATCGAGGTGCTCGAGGCTGGTGAGCGGGCGCGGTTGGATCGGTGGAGTAACCGCGACGTGCTCGAGGTGGTGGGTCCCGTACCGGTGTCGGTGCCGGCGTTGTTCGCCCAGCAGGTCACCCGCGTCCCAGAGGCGGTGGCGGTCAGTTTCGCTGGTGCGTCGTTGACGTATCGGCAACTGGATGAGGCTTCAAACCGGGTGGCGCAGTGGTTGGTTGGCCGTGGTGTGGGGGCTGGGCAGTGTGTGGCGTTGGTGATGCCGCGTGGTGCTCGGGCGATCACGGCGATTGTGGGGGTGCTCAAGTCGGGGGCGGCCTATGTCCCGATCGATCCCAGTGTGCCTGATACCCGCATCGAGTTCGTGCTCACCGATGCCGCGCCGGTCGCGGTGATCACCACAGCGGTCCTTGCTGAGCGCCTCGAGGGTCTGGCTGGCCGTGATCTGTGGGTCATTGATGTTGATGACCCGGCGATCGCGGCTCAGCCGGCGACCGCGGTGACCGCGGGTCCGGCTCCTGACGATATTGCGTATGTCATTTACACCTCGGGCACCACCGGTGTGCCTAAAGGTGTTGGGATTGCGCATCACAACGTCACCGACCTGATCGACTCGCTGGATTCCAGACTGCCTCGTGAGGGTGTGTGGTCACAGTGGCATTCGTATGCGTTCGATGTGTCGGTGTGGGAGATCTGGGGTGCCCTGTTCCATGGGGGGCGGCTGGTGGTGGTGCCCGAGGAGGTGGTGTCCTCGCCGCAGGATTTCCAGGCCTTGTTGGTCGACGAGAAAGTCGACGTGCTCACTCAGACCCCGTCGGCGGTGGCGGCGTTGTCGCCGCGGGGTTTGGAATCGGTGGCGTTGCTGCTTGGTGGTGAGGCCTGCCCGCCTGAATTGGTGGATCGGTGGGCGACCGGCCGGGTGATGCTCAACGCTTATGGCCCGACCGAGGCGACGGTGTTTGCCTCGATCAGTGCACCGTTGGTGCCGGAATCGGGTGTGGCGCCGATTGGTGGGCCGGTGTCGGGGGCGGCGTTGTTGGTGCTGGATGGGTGGTTGCGTCCGGTGCCGGTGGGTGTGGCCGGTGAGTTGTATGTGGCTGGTCGTGGTGTGGGTGTGGGGTATGTGGGTCGGTCGGGGTTGACTGGTTCGCGGTTTGTGGCGTGCCCGTTTGGGGGTGTGGGTGCGCGGATGTATCGGACTGGGGATGTGGTGTCCTGGGGTCCGGATGGTCAGTTGCGGTATGTGGGGCGTGTTGATGAGCAGGTCAAGATTCGTGGGTATCGCATTGAGTTGGGTGAAGTACGCGCAGCACTTGCTGGTTTAGAGGGTGTGGATCAGGCGGTCGTGATCGCGCGTGAGGACACGCCGGGGTCAAGCGGCTGGTCGGTTATGTCACCGAATCCGTGGCCGGGATGGTGGATTCGGTGGTGGTGCGCGAGGAGCTGGGGCGGCGGTTGCCGTCGTATATGGTGCCCGCGGCTGTGGTCGTTATGGATGTGTTGCCGTTGACGGTCAACGGCAAGTTGGATGTGCGGGCGTTGCCGGCGCCTGAATATGGGGATGCGCAACGGTATCGGGCACCGCAAAGCGCCGCTGAGGAGATCCTGGCCGGGATTTTCGCCCAAGTGTTGGGTGTGGAGCGGGTCGGGGTTGATGACTCCTTCTTCGATCTGGGTGGGGATTCGTTGTCGGTGATGCGTGTGGTTGCCGCGGTGAATTCTGGTTTGGGTGTGGGTCTTTCGGTGCGTGCGGTGTTTGAGGCGCCCACGGTGGCGGGTTGGTGGCCCGGCTGGATGCAGCTGGTGGTCGGGGTGTGGTGGAGCCGTTGGTGGCGCGGCCGCGTCCGCAGGTGGTGCCGTTGTCGTTTGCGCAGTCGCGGTTGTGGTTCCTGGATCAGTTGCAGGGGCCGTCGCCGGTGTACAACATGCCGACGGTGTTGGGGATCAGTGGGGTGTTGGATGCGGTGGTGTTGGGGGCCGCGCTTGCTGATGTGGTGGCTCGTCATGAGAGTTTGCGGACGGTGTTTGCGGTGGTTGACGGGGTCCCGCGCCAGGTCGTGGTGGCCGCCGAAGATGCTGTTTTCGGGTGGGACGTGGTCGATACCGCGGGGTGGGCGCCCGGTGAGCTTGAGCGGGCCGTTGAAGCGGTGGTGTTGCATTGTTTTGATTTGGCTCGTGAGATTCCGTTGCGGGCGAAGCTTTTCCGGGTCAGTGATGTCGAGCATGTGTTAGTGGCGGTGGCTCACCATATTGCTGCTGATGGTTTGTCGATTGCACCGTTGGTGGCGGATTTGGGTGCGGCGTATACCGCGCGCTGTGGCGGGCAGGCTCCGGGGTGGGAGCCGTTGGCGGTGCAGTATGTCGATTACACGTTGTGGCAGCATGCTCAGTTCGGTGATGTCGCGGATAGTGGTAGTCGTATCGCGGGGCAGCTGGCGTATTGGCGCCAGGCGTTAGCGGGGCTTCCTGAGCGGTTGGTGTTGCCCACGGATCGGCCGTATCCGGTGGTCGCTGATCAGCGCGGAGCCAGTGTGCCCGTGGTGTGGCCGGTGTCGTTGCAGCAGCGGATCGCTGCGGTGGCGCGTGCGCATAACGCGACGAGTTTCATGGTGGTTCAGGCTGGGTTGGCGGTGTTGCTGTCGCAGCTGAGTGCCAGCTCTGATGTGGCGGTGGGGTTCCCGATCGCGGGCGTCGTGATCCGGCGTTGGAGCCGTTGATCGGGTTTTTCGTTAACACGTTGGTGTTACGGGTGGATCTGGGTGCGGATCTGACGGTGGGGGAGTTGTTGGGTCAAGTCCGTACCCGCAGTTTGGAAGCGTTCGAGCATCAGGATGTGCCGTTTGAGGTCCTGGTGGAGCACCTGAATCCGACGCGGTCGATGGCGCATCATCCGTTGGTTCAGGTGATGTTGGCGTGGCAGAACCTCGGTTTGGGTGCTGATGATTCGGCGGGGGGTTTGGCGTTAGGTGATGTGACGTTGACTCCGGTGCCGGTGCAGACGCGCACCGCGCGCATGGATGTGTCGTTGTCGTTGGCTGAACGTTGGACTGCCACGGGTGAACCCGCCGGGATCGAGGGGTCGGTGGAGTTTCGCACTGATGTGTTCGACCCCGCCACGATCGAAACGTTGATCGAGCGGTTGCAGCGGGTGTTGGAGGCGATGACCGCTGAGCCGGGTGTCCGGTTGTCGTCGATCGAGGTGCTCGAGGCTGGTGAGCGGGCGCGGTTGGATCGGTGGAGTAACCGCGACGTGCTCGAGGTGGTGGGTCCCGTACCGGTGTCGGTGCCGGCGTTGTTCGCCCAGCAGGTCACCCGCGTCCCAGAGGCGGTGGCGGTCAGTTTCGCTGGTGCGTCGTTGACGTATCGGCAACTGGATGAGGCTTCAAACCGGGTGGCGCAGTGGTTGGTTGGCCGTGGTGTGGGGCTGGGCAGTGTGTGGCGTTGGTGATGCCGCGTTCAGTTGAGGCGATCACCGCGATTGTGGGGTGCTCAAGTCGGGGCGGCCTATGTCCCGATCGATCCCAGTGTGCCTGATACCCGCATCGAGTTCGTGCTCACCGATGCCGCGCCGGTCGCGGTGATCACCACAGCGGTCCTTGCTGAGCGCCTCGAGGGTCTGGCTGGCCGTGATCTGTGGGTCATTGATGTTGATGACCCGGCGATCGCGGCTCAACCGGCGACCGCGGTGACCGCGGGTCCGGCTCCTGACGATATTGCGTATGTCATTTACACCTCGGGCACCACCGGCACCCCCAAAGGTGTTGGGATTGCGCATCACAACGTCACCGACCTGATCGACTCGCTGGATTCCAGCCTGCCACGCGAGGGTGTTTGGCCTCAGTGCCATTCGTTGGCATTCGATGTGTCGGTGTGGGAGATCTTTGGGCCCCTGCTGCGTGGGGGGCGGGTGGTCGTGGTGCCCGAGGAGGTGGTGTCCTCGCCGCAGGATTTCCAGGCCTTGTTGGTCGACGAGAAAGTCGACGTGCTCACTCAGACCCCGTCGGCGGTGGCGGCGTTGTCGCCGCGGGGTTTGGAATCAGTGACCGTCGTCGCAGTCGGTGAGGCCTGCCCGCCTGAGGTAGTGGATCGGTGGGCGACCGGCCGGGTGATGCTCAACGCTTATGGCCCAACCGAGACCACGATGTGTGTGGCCATCAGTGCACCGTTGGTGCCGGAATCGGGTGTGGCGCCGATTGGTGGGCCGGTGTCGGGGGCGGCGTTGTTGGTGCTGGATGGGTGGTTGCGTCCGGTGCCGGTGGGTGTGGCCGGTGAGTTGTATGTGGCTGGTCGTGGTGTGGGTGTGGGGTATGTGGGTCGGTCGGGGTTGACTGGTTCGCGGTTTGTGGCGTGCCCGTTTGGGGGTGTGGGTGCGCGGATGTATCGGACTGGGGATGTGGTGTCCTGGGGTCCGGATGGTCAGTTGCGGTATGTGGGGCGTGTTGATGAGCAGGTCAAGATTCGTGGGTATCGCATTGAGTTGGGTGAAGTACGCGCAGCACTTGCTGGTTTAGAGGGTGTGGATCAGGCGGTCGTGATCGCGCGTGAGGACACGCCGGGGGTCAAGCGGCTGGTCGGTTATGTCACCGAATCCGTGGCCGGGATGGTGGATTCGGTGGTGGTGCGCGAGGAGCTGGGGCGGCGGTTGCCGTCGTATATGGTGCCCGCGGCTGTGGTCGTTATGGATGTGTTGCCGTTGACGGTCAACGGCAAGTTGGATGTGCGGGCGTTGCCGGCTCCTGAATATGGGGATGCGCAACGGTATCGGGCACCGCAAAGCGCCGCTGAGGAGATCCTGGCCGGGATTTTCGCCCAAGTGTTGGGTGTGGAGCGGGTCGGGGTTGATGACTCGTTCTTCGATCTGGGTGGGGATTCCATCTTGTCGATGCAGGTGGTGGGGCATGCTCGTGCGGCGGGGTTGGTGTGTCGGCCGCGGGACATTTTTGTGGAGCAGTCGGTGGCGCGGTTGGCTCGGGTGGTGGGGGTTGCCGGTGAGGTGGCTGTTGATGAGGGTGTGGGGTCGGTGGTGGCGACTCCGATCATTCGTTGGTTGCAGGGTGTGGATGGCCCGGTAGGGCAGTTCAACCAGACGGTGGTGGTGTCGGCTCCAGCCGGGGTGGGCCTGGCTGATGTGGTGGTGGTGGTGCAGGCGCTGCTGGATCGGCATGCGATGTTGCGGTTGCGTGTGGATGACGATGGTGTGGGTGGTTGGTCGTTGTGGGTGCCGCCGGCGGGGTCGGTGGATGCCGCGGGGTGTGTGGCGTCGGTGGATGTGCTCAGTGATGAGGCGTTGGTAGGGGCGCGGTCGCGGTTGGATCCGGCTGCCGGGGTGATGCTCAGCGCGTTGTGGGTGGCCTCGACGGCTCAGTTGGTGCTGATTGTGCATCATTTGGCTGTTGATGGGGTGTCGTGGCGGATCTTGTTGGAAGACATCAATATTGGTGGGCTCAGCATCGGGCTGGTGCGCCGATTGCGTTGTTGGCGTCGGGGTCGTCGTTTCAGCGGTGGTCCTCGGTGTTGGCCGAGTATGCGTTAGCGCCTGAGGTTGTTGCGCAGCTGCCGGTGTGGGAGCAGGTGTTGGACACCCCGGCGGTGTTGGCGGCGGTGACGCCGGGTGTGGATACGTTTGCTACGGCGGGGCGGTTGTCGGCGTCGTTGGATGTTGAGACGACTCGGATGTTGTTGGGTGAGGTGCCGGCGGCGTTTCATGCGGGGATCAACGACATGTTGTTGATTGCGTACGGGTTGGCGTGGGCGCAGTTCCTTGGTGCTGGTGATGGTGTGCCGGTGGGTATTGATGTTGAGGGTCACGGCCGTCACGAAGAGCTTGCTGGTGATGTTGATTTGTCGCGCACGGTGGGGTGGTTCACGACGAAGTATCCGGTGTCGTTGAGGCTGGGTGGGTTGTCGTGGGCGCAGGTGGTGGCCGGGGATCCCGCGTTGGGTGCGGTGATCAAAGACGTCAAAGAACAATTACGGGCGTTGCCTGATGGTGTGACGTATGGGTTGTTGCGGTATCTGAACCCTGAGGTGGAATTGTCGGGGCCTGAACCCACCATCGGGTTCAACTATTTGGGGCGTGTGGGTGCGGGCCCGGGCGAGTTGTCCGATGAGTTATGGCTTTTCAGTGAGCAGGGTGTGTCCTCGGTGGGTGTTACTGGGGCGATACCGATGCCGTTGGCGCACTCGGTGGAACTCAATGCGGTCACTATCGATGGTGCTGCTGGCCCGTCGCTGAGTGCGAACTGGATGTGGGCGCCTTCGGTGGTCGATGAGGCGGCGGTTGGTCGGCTTAGTGAGTTGTGGTTTGAGGCGTTGGCCGGGATGTGTGCGTGTGTTCGTGGTGGCGGGGGTGGGTTGACCCCGTCTGATATTGCGCCGGTGGTGTTGAGTCAGCAGCAGATTGATGAGTTGGTGTCAGTGGGTGTGGTGGCTGATGTGTTGCCGTTGACTCCGTTGCAGCAGGGCTGCTTTTCACGCCAATATCGCCCAGGCGGATCACAGCGCGGTGGGGGATCACGGTGATGTGTATGCGGTGCAGCTCGATATTGCGTTACGGGGGGCTCTTGATGTGGGTCGGTTGCGTGATGCGGTGGCTGTGGTGGTGGGTCGTCACCCGCATTTGGTGGCGCGGTTTAGCCAGCAGTTCGATCAGCCGGTGCAGGTGATTTCGGCCGATCCTGTGGTGGGGTGGCGGTATGTAGACCTCACGGCTTGCGCTGCTGATGCTGGTGATGTTGAGGTGCAGATTGAGCAGGTGTGTGCGGCTGAGCGTGGCGCGGTGTGTGATCTGGAGCATCAGCCGGCTTCTCGGGTGGCGTTGATCTGCACGGCACCAGATCAGTACCGGTTTGTGTTGACTAATCATCACATCGTGTTGGATGGCTGGTCGTTGCCGATCTTGTTGCAGGAGATCTTTGCTAGTTATTACGGGCAGCGGTTGGCGGTGGCGACGCCGTATCGCCGGTTTGTGACGTGGGTGGCTGAGCAAGACCTCGATCGTGCTCGGGCTGCGTGGGGTGAAGTGTTGGCCGGGTTGCAGACTCCGACGTTGGTGGGTCCGTCTGAGCCGATGGTGTTGGGGCAACGCGGAATTGAATCGTGTGAACTCACCGCTGAGCTTACTGAGGCGATCGGTGTGTTGGCGCGTCGTTGTCACACCACGGTCAACACGGTGCTTCAGGCCGGTTGGGCGCAGTTGTTGGTGTCGTTGACCGGTCACCAGGATGTGGTGTTCGGTATTGCGGTCTCCGGGCGTGAGGCCGAGTTGGTGGGTGTGGAATCGATGGTCGGGTTGTTGATCAACACCGTGCCGGTACGCGCCACGATCACCGCGGCGACGACGAGTATCGAGTTGTTGGAGCAGCTCACCGATGAGCACGTGAAAGTATTGGATCATCAGTATCTTTCGCTGACCGAGATCCACCGGGTGGCCGGGCATGACCGGTTGTTCGACACGTTGTTTGCGTTTGAGAATTACCCGGTCGATACCGAGCCCCGCTGGGTGCTGACGGGTTAGCGATCACCGGGTTTAGCAGCCGTGAATACAACCATTATCCCTTGTCGATTCAGGTTGCTCCCGGCCATGAATTGGCGCTTCGTCTCGAGTTCGACACTGATGTGTTCGACCCCGCCACGATCGAAACGTTGATCGAGCGGTTGCAGCGGGTGTTGGAGGCGATGACCGCTGAGCCGGGTGTCCGGTTGTCGTCGATCGAGGTGCTCGAGGCTGGTGAGCGGGCGCGGTTGGATCGGTGGAGTAACCGCGACGTGCTCGAGGTGGTGGGTCCCGTACCGGTGTCGGTGCCGGCGTTGTTCGCCCAGCAGGTCACCCGCGTCCCAGAGGCGGTGGCGGTCAGTTTCGCTGGTGCGTCGTTGACGTATCGGCAACTGGATGAGGCTTCAAACCGGGTGGCGCAGTGGTTGGTTGGCCGTGGTGTGGGGCTGGGCAGTGTGTGGCGTTGGTGATGCCGCGTGGTGCTCGGGCGATCACGGCGATTGTGGGGGTGCTCAAGTCGGGGCGGCCTATGTCCCGATCGATCCCAGTGTGCCTGATACCCGCATCGAGTTCGTGCTCACCGATGCCGCGCCGGTCGCGGTGATCACCACAGCGGTCCTTGCTGAGCGCCTCGAGGGTCTGGCTGGCCGTGATCTGTGGGTCATTGATGTTGATGACCCGGCGATCGCGGCTCAGCCGGCGACCGCGGTGACCGCGGGTCCGGCTCCTGACGATATTGCACACATCGTCTACACCTCGGGCACCACCGGTGTGCCTAAAGGTGTTGCTGTCACCCATCACAACGTCACCCGGATGTTCGACTCGTTCGATACTCATTTGGAGTTGTCAGCCGGGCAGGTGTGGACGCAGTTCCACTCGTATGCGTTCGACTTTTCGGTGTGGGAGATCTGGGGTGCCCTGTTCCATGGGGGGCGGCTGGTGGTGGTGCCCGATGAGGTGGTGTCCTCGCCGCAGGATTTCCAGGCCTTGTTGGTCGACGAGAAAGTCGACGTGCTCACTCAGACCCCGTCGGCGGTGGCGGCGTTGTCGCCGCGGGGTTTGGAATCGGTGGCGTTGGTGATCGGCGCTGAGGTGTGCCCGCCTGAATTGGTGGATCGGTGGGCGACCGGCCGGGTGATGCTCAACGCTTATGGCCCGACCGAGGCGACGGTGTTTGCCTCGATCAGTGCACCGTTGGTGCCGGAATCGGGTGTGGCGCCGATTGGTGGGCCGGTGTCGGGGGCGGCGTTGTTGGTGCTGGATGGGTGGTTGCGTCCGGTGCCGGTGGGTGTGGCCGGTGAGTTGTATGTGGCTGGTCGTGGTGTGGGTGTGGGGTATGTGGGTCGGTCGGGGTTGACTGGTTCGCGGTTTGTGGCGTGCCCGTTTGGGGGTGTGGGTGCGCGGATGTATCGGACTGGGGATGTGGTGTCCTGGGGTCCGGATGGTCAGTTGCGGTATGTGGGGCGTGTTGATGAGCAGGTCAAGATTCGTGGGTATCGCATTGAGTTGGGTGAAGTACGCGCAGCACTTGCTGGTTTAGAGGGTGTGGATCAGGCGGTCGTGATCGCGCGTGAGGACACGCCGGGGGTCAAGCGGCTGGTCGGTTATGTCACCGAATCCGTGGCCGGGATGGTGGATTCGGTGGTGGTGCGCGAGGAGCTGGGGCGGCGGTTGCCGTCGTATATGGTGCCCGCGGCTGTGGTCGTTATGGATGTGTTGCCGTTGACGGTCAACGGCAAGTTGGATGTGCGGGCGTTGCCGGCGCCTGAATATGGGGATGCGCAACGGTATCGGGCACCGCAAAGCGCCGCTGAGGAGATCCTGGCCGGGATTTTCGCCCAAGTGTTGGGTGTGGAGCGGGTCGGGGTTGATGACTCCTTCTTCGATCTGGGTGGGGATTCGTTGTCGGTGATGCGTGTGGTTGCCGCGGTGAATTCTGGTTTGGGTGTGGGTCTTTCGGTGCGTGCGGTGTTTGAGGCGCCCACGGTGGCGGGGTTGGTGGCCCGGCTGGATGCAGCTGGTGGTCGGGGTGTGGTGGAGCCGTTGGTGGCGCGGCCGCGTCCGCAGGTGGTGCCGTTGTCGTTTGCGCAGTCGCGGTTGTGGTTCCTGGATCAGTTGCAGGGGCCGTCGCCGGTGTACAACATGCCGACGGTGTTGGGGATCAGTGGGGTGTTGGATGCGGTGGTGTTGGGGGCCGCGCTTGCTGATGTGGTGGCTCGTCATGAGAGTTTGCGGACGGTGTTTGCGGTGGTTGACGGGGTCCCGCGCCAGGTCGTGGTGGCCGCCGAAGATGCTGTTTTCGGGTGGGACGTGGTCGATACCGCGGGTGGGCGCCCGGTGAGCTTGAGCGGGCCGTTGAAGCGGTGGTGTTGCATTGTTTTGATTTGGCTCGTGAGATTCCGTTGCGGGCGAAGCTTTTCCGGGTCAGTGATGTCGAGCATGTGTTAGTGGCGGTGGCTCACCATATTGCTGCTGATGGTTTGTCGATTGCACCGTTGGTGGCGGATTTGGGTGCGGCGTATACCGCGCGCTGTGGCGGGCAGGCTCCGGGGTGGGAGCCGTTGGCGGTGCAGTATGTCGATTACACGTTGTGGCAGCATGCTCAGTTCGGTGATGTCGCGGATAGTGGTAGTCGTATCGCGGGGCAGCTGGCGTATTGGCGCCAGGCGTTAGCGGGGCTTCCTGAGCGGTTGGTGTTGCCCACGGATCGGCCGTATCCGGTGGTCGCTGATCAGCGCGGAGCCAGTGTGCCCGTGGTGTGGCCGGTGTCGTTGCAGCAGCGGATCGCTGCGGTGGCGCGTGCGCATAACGCGACGAGTTTCATGGTGGTTCAGGCTGGGTTGGCGGTGTTGCTGTCGCAGCTGAGTGCCAGCTCTGATGTGGCGGTGGGGTTCCCGATCGCGGGCGTCGTGATCCGGCGTTGGAGCCGTTGATCGGGTTTTTCGTTAACACGTTGGTGTTACGGGTGGATCTGGGTGCGGATCTGACGGTGGGGGAGTTGTTGGGTCAAGTCCGTACCCGCAGTTTGGAAGCGTTCGAGCATCAGGATGTGCCGTTTGAGGTCCTGGTGGAGCACCTGAATCCGACGCGGTCGATGGCGCATCATCCGTTGGTTCAGGTGATGTTGGCGTGGCAGAACCTCGGTTTGGGTGCTGATGATTCGGCGGGGGGTTTGGCGTTAGGTGATGTGACGTTGACTCCGGTGCCGGTGCAGACGCGCACCGCGCGCATGGATGTGTCGTTGTCGTTGGCTGAACGTTGGACTGCCACGGGTGAACCCGCCGGGATCGAGGGTCGGTGGAGTTTCGCACTGATGTGTTCGACCCCGCCACGATCGAAACGTTGATCGAGCGGTTGCAGCGGGTGTTGGAGGCGATGACCGCTGAGCCGGGTGTCCGGTTGTCGTCGATCGAGGTGCTCGAGGCTGGTGAGCGGGCGCGGTTGGATCGGTGGAGTAACCGCGACGTGCTCGAGGTGGTGGGTCCCGTACCGGTGTCGGTGCCGGCGTTGTTCGCCCAGCAGGTCACCCGCGTCCCAGAGGCGGTGGCGGTCAGTTTCGCTGGTGCGTCGTTGACGTATCGGCAACTGGATGAGGCTTCAAACCGGGTGGCGCAGTGGTTGGTTGGCCGTGGTGTGGGGGCTGGGCAGTGTGTGGCGTTGGTGATGCCGCGTTCAGTTGAGGCGATCACCGCGATTGTGGGGGTGCTCAAGTCGGGGGCGGCCTATGTCCCGATCGATCCCAGTGTGCCTGATACCCGCATCGAGTTCGTGCTCACCGATGCCGCGCCGGTCGCGGTGATCACCACAGCGGTCCTTGCTGAGCGCCTCGAGGGTCTGGCTGGCCGTGATCTGTGGGTCATTGATGTTGATGACCCGGCGATCGCGGCTCAACCGGCGACCGCGGTGACCGCGGGTCCTGCTCCTGACGATATTGCACACATCATTTACACCTCGGGCACCACCGGCACCCCCAAAGGTGTTGGGATTACCCACCACAATCTGACGCACTTGGCGGAGCCATTGCCTGAGGACCTGTTGTCGGGGCAGGTGTGGACGCAGTTCCACTCGTATGCGTTCGACTTTTCGGTGTGGGAGATCTGGGGTGCCCTGCTGCGTGGGGGCCGGCTGGTGGTGGTGCCCGAGGAGGTGGTGTCCTCGCCGCAGGATTTCCAGGCCTTGTTGGTCGACGAGAAAGTCGACGTGCTCACTCAGACCCCGTCGGCGGTGGCGGCGTTGTCGCCGCGGGGTTTGGAATCGGTGGCGTTGCTGCTTGGTGGTGAGGCCTGCCCGCCTGAATTGGTGGATCGGTGGGCGCCCGGCCGGGTGATGCTCAACGCTTATGGCCCGACCGAGGCGACGGTGGTTGCCTCGATCAGTGCACCGTTGGTGCCGGAATCGGGTGTGGCGCCGATTGGTGGGCCGGTGTCGGGGGCGGCGTTGTTGGTGCTGGATGGGTGGTTGCGTCCGGTGCCGGTGGGTGTGGCCGGTGAGTTGTATGTGGCTGGTCGTGGTGTGGGTGTGGGGTATGTGGGTCGGTCGGGGTTGACTGGTTCGCGGTTTGTGGCGTGCCCGTTTGGGGGTGTGGGTGCGCGGATGTATCGGACTGGGGATGTGGTGTCCTGGGGTCCGGATGGTCAGTTGCGGTATGTGGGGCGTGTTGATGAGCAGGTCAAGATTCGTGGGTATCGCATTGAGTTGGGTGAAGTACGCGCAGCACTTGCTGGTTTAGAGGGTGTGGATCAGGCGGTCGTGATCGCGCGTGAGGACACGCCGGGGGTCAAGCGGCTGGTCGGTTATGTCACCGAATCCGTGGCCGGGATGGTGGATTCGGTGGTGGTGCGCGAGGAGCTGGGGCGGCGGTTGCCGTCGTATATGGTGCCCGCGGCTGTGGTCGTTATGGATGTGTTGCCGTTGACGGTCAACGGCAAGTTGGATGTGCGGGCGTTGCCGGCGCCTGAATATGGGGATGCGCAACGGTATCGGGCACCGCAAAGCGCCGCTGAGGAGATCCTGGCCGGGATTTTCGCCCAAGTGTTGGGTGTGGAGCGGGTCGGGGTTGATGACTCCTTCTTCGATCTGGGTGGGGATTCGTTGTCGGTGATGCGTGTGGTTGCCGCGGTGAATTCTGGTTTGGGTGTGGGTCTTTCGGTGCGTGCGGTGTTTGAGGCGCCCACGGTGGCGGGTTGGTGGCCCGGCTGGATGCAGCTGGTGGTCGGGGTGTGGTGGAGCCGTTGGTGGCGCGGCCGCGTCCGCAGGTGGTGCCGTTGTCGTTTGCGCAGTCGCGGTTGTGGTTCCTGGATCAGTTGCAGGGGCCGTCGCCGGTGTACAACATGCCGACGGTGTTGGGGATCAGTGGGGTGTTGGATGCGGTGGTGTTGGGGGCCGCGCTTGCTGATGTGGTGGCTCGTCATGAGAGTTTGCGGACGGTGTTTGCGGTGGTTGACGGGGTCCCGCGCCAGGTCGTGGTGGCCGCCGAAGATGCTGTTTTCGGGTGGGACGTGGTCGATACCGCGGGTGGGCGCCCGGTGAGCTTGAGCGGGCCGTTGAAGCGGTGGTGTTGCATTGTTTTGATTTGGCTCGTGAGATTCCGTTGCGGGCGAAGCTTTTCCGGGTCAGTGATGTCGAGCATGTGTTAGTGGCGGTGGCTCACCATATTGCTGCTGATGGTTTGTCGATTGCACCGTTGGTGGCGGATTTGGGTGCGGCGTATACCGCGCGCTGTGGCGGGCAGGCTCCGGGGTGGGAGCCGTTGGCGGTGCAGTATGTCGATTACACGTTGTGGCAGCATGCTCAGTTCGGTGATGTCGCGGATAGTGGTAGTCGTATCGCGGGGCAGCTGGCGTATTGGCGCCAGGCGTTAGCGGGGCTTCCTGAGCGGTTGGTGTTGCCCACGGATCGGCCGTATCCGGTGGTCGCTGATCAGCGCGGAGCCAGTGTGCCCGTGGTGTGGCCGGTGTCGTTGCAGCAGCGGATCGCTGCGGTGGCGCGTGCGCATAACGCGACGAGTTTCATGGTGGTTCAGGCTGGGTTGGCGGTGTTGCTGTCGCAGCTGAGTGCCAGCTCTGATGTGGCGGTGGGGTTCCCGATCGCGGGGCGTCGTGATCCGGCGTTGGAGCCGTTGATCGGGTTTTTCGTTAACACGTTGGTGTTACGGGTGGATCTGGGTGCGGATCTGACGGTGGGGGAGTTGTTGGGTCAAGTCCGTACCCGCAGTTTGGAAGCGTTCGAGCATCAGGATGTGCCGTTTGAGGTCCTGGTGGAGCACCTGAATCCGACGCGGTCGATGGCGCATCATCCGTTGGTTCAGGTGATGTTGGCGTGGCAGAACCTCGGTTTGGGTGCTGATGATTCGGCGGGGGGTTTGGCGTTAGGTGATGTGACGTTGACTCCGGTGCCGGTGCAGACGCGCACCGCGCGCATGGATGTGTCGTTGTCGTTGGCTGAACGTTGGACTGCCACGGGTGAACCCGCCGGGATCGAGGGTCGGTGGAGTTTCGCACTGATGTGTTCGACCCCGCCACGATCGAAACGTTGATCGAGCGGTTGCAGCGGGTGTTGGAGGCGATGACCGCTGAGCCGGGTGTCCGGTTGTCGTCGATCGAGGTGCTCGAGGCTGGTGAGCGGGCGCGGTTGGATCGGTGGAGTAACCGCGACGTGCTCGAGGTGGTGGGTCCCGTACCGGTGTCGGTGCCGGCGTTGTTCGCCCAGCAGGTCACCCGCGTCCCAGAGGCGGTGGCGGTCAGTTTCGCTGGTGCGTCGTTGACGTATCGGCAACTGGATGAGGCTTCAAACCGGGTGGCGCAGTGGTTGGTTGGCCGTGGTGTGGGGGCTGGGCAGTGTGTGGCGTTGGTGATGCCGCGTGGTGCTCGGGCGATCACGGCGATTGTGGGGTGCTCAAGTCGGGGCGGCCTATGTCCCGATCGATCCCAGTGTGCCTGATACCCGCATCGAGTTCGTGCTCACCGATGCCGCGCCGGTCGCGGTGATCACCACAGCGGTCCTTGCTGAGCGCCTCGAGGGTCTGGCTGGCCGTGATCTGTGGGTCATTGATGTTGATGACCCGGCGATCGCGGCTCAGCCGGCGACCGCGGTGACCGCGGGTCCGGCTCCTGACGATATTGCGTATGTCATTTACACCTCGGGCACCACCGGTGTGCCTAAAGGTGTTGGGATTGCGCATCACAACGTCACCGAGTTGATCGACGCGTTCGATACTCATGTGGAGTTGTCGGCGGGACAGGTCTGGTCACAGTGGCATTCGTATGCGTTCGATGTGTCGGTGTGGGAGATCTGGGGTGCTCTGCTGCGTGGGGGCCGGCTGGTGGTGGTGCCTGATGAGGTGGTGTCCTCGCCGCAGGATTTCCATGCGTTGTTGGTGGCCGAGCAGGTCACGGTGTTGAGTCAGACCCCGTCGGCGTTTTATGCGTTGCAAAGTGTTGATGTGTCGCAGCGTGAGTTGGCGAGTCAACTCACGCTTGAGGCTGTGGTGTTCGCTGGTGAGGCGTTGGAGCCGGCGCGGCTGGGGGCGTGGTTGGACAACCATGCGGGTTTGCCGCGGTTGATCAACATGTATGGGACCACCGAGACGACGGTGCATGCGTCGTTTCGTGAGGTCACGCTCGGCGATGTCGACAGCAGTGCTTCCCCGATTGGTGTGCCGTTGAGCCATCTTGGTTTTTTTTGGTGCTGGATGGGTGGTTGCGTCCGGTGCCGGTGGGTGTGGCCGGTGAGTTGTATGTGGCTGGTCGTGGTGTGGGTGTGGGGTATGTGGGTCGGTCGGGGTTGACTGGTTCGCGGTTTGTGGCGTGCCCGTTTGGGGGTGTGGGTGCGCGGATGTATCGGACTGGGGATGTGGTGTCCTGGGGTCCGGATGGTCAGTTGCGGTATGTGGGGCGTGTTGATGAGCAGGTCAAGATTCGTGGGTATCGCATTGAGTTGGGTGAAGTACGCGCAGCACTTGCTGGTTTAGAGGTGTGGATCAGGCGGTCGTGATCGCGCGTGAGGACACGCCGGGGTCAAGCGGCTGGTCGGTTATGTCACCGAATCCGTGGCCGGGATGGTGGATTCGGTGGTGGTGCGCGAGGAGCTGGGGCGGCGGTTGCCGTCGTATATGGTGCCCGCGGCTGTGGTCGTTATGGATGTGTTGCCGTTGACGGTCAACGGCAAGTTGGATGTGCGGGCGTTGCCGGCTCCTGAATATGGGGATGCGCAACGGTATCGGGCACCGCAAAGCGCCGCTGAGGAGATCCTGGCCGGGATTTTCGCCCAAGTGTTGGGTGTGGAGCGGGTCGGGGTTGATGACTCGTTCTTCGATCTGGGTGGGGATTCCATCTTGTCGATGCAGGTGGTGGGGCATGCTCGTGCGGCGGGTTGGTGTGTCGGCCGCGGGACATTTTGTGGAGCAGTCGGTGGCGCGGTTGGCTCGGGTGGTGGGGTTGCCGGTGAGGTGGCTGTTGATGAGGGTGTGGGGTCGGTGGTGGCGACTCCGATCATTCGTTGGTTGCAGGGTGTGGATGGCCCGGTAGGGCAGTTCAACCAGACGGTGGTGGTGTCGGCTCCAGCCGGGGTGGGCCTGGCTGATGTGGTGGTGGTGGTGCAGGCGCTGCTGGATCGGCATGCGATGTTGCGGTTGCGTGTGGATGACGATGGTGTGGGTGGTTGGTCGTTGTGGGTGCCGCCGGCGGGTCGGTGGATGCCGCGGGTGTGTGGCGTCGGTGGATGTGCTCAGTGATGAGGCGTTGGTAGGGGCGCGGTCGCGGTTGGATCCGGCTGCCGGGGTGATGCTCAGCGCGTTGTGGGTGGCCTCGACGGCTCAGTTGGTGCTGATTGTGCATCATTTGGCTGTTGATGGGGTGTCGTGGCGGATCTTGTTGGAAGACATCAATATTGGGTGGGCTCAGCATCGGGCTGGTGCGCCGATTGCGTTGTTGGCGTCGGGGTCGTCGTTTCAGCGGTGGTCCTCGGTGTTGGCCGAGTATGCGTTAGCGCCTGAGGTTGTTGCGCAGCTGCCGGTGTGGGAGCAGGTGTTGGACACCCGGCGGTGTTGGCGGCGGTGACGCCGGGTGTGGATACGTTTGCTACGGCGGGGCGGTTGTCGGCGTCGTTGGATGTTGAGACGACTCGGATGTTGTTGGGTGAGGTGCCGGCGGCGTTTCATGCGGGGATCAACGACATGTTGTTGATTGCGTACGGGTTGGCGTGGGCGCAGTTCCTTGGTGCTGGTGATGGTGTGCCGGTGGGTATTGATGTTGAGGGTCACGGCCGTCACGAAGAGCTTGCTGGTGATGTTGATTTGTCGCGCACGGTGGGGTGGTTCACGACGAAGTATCCGGTGTCGTTGAGGCTGGGTGGGTTGTCGTGGGCGCAGGTGGTGGCCGGGGATCCCGCGTTGGGTGCGGTGATCAAAGACGTCAAAGAACAATTACGGGCGTTGCCTGATGGTGTGACGTATGGGTTGTTGCGGTATCTGAACCCTGAGGTGGAATTGTCGGGGCCTGAACCCACCATCGGGTTCAACTATTTGGGGCGTGTGGGTGCGGGCCCGGGCGAGTTGTCCGATGAGTTATGGCTTTTCAGTGAGCAGGGTGTGTCCTCGGTGGGTGTTACTGGGGCGATACCGATGCCGTTGGCGCACTCGGTGGAACTCAATGCGGTCACTATCGATGGTGCTGCTGGCCCGTCGCTGAGTGCGAACTGGATGTGGGCGCCTTCGGTGGTCGATGAGGCGGCGGTTGGTCGGCTTAGTGAGTTGTGGTTTGAGGCGTTGGCCGGGATGTGTGCGTGTGTTCGTGGTGGCGGGGGTGGGTTGACCCCGTCTGATATTGCGCCGGTGGTGTTGAGTCAGCAGCAGATTGATGAGTTGGTGTCAGTGGGTGTGGTGGCTGATGTGTTGCCGTTGACTCCGTTGCAGCAGGGGCTTTTTCACGCCAATATCGCCCAGGCGGATCACAGCGCGGTGGGGGATCACGGTGATGTGTATGCGGTGCAGCTCGATATTGCGTTACGGGGGGCTCTTGATGTGGGTCGGTTGCGTGATGCGGTGGCTGTGGTGGTGGGTCGTCACCCGCATTTGGTGGCGCGGTTTAGCCAGCAGTTCGATCAGCCGGTGCAGGTGATTTCGGCCGATCCTGTGGTGGGGTGGCGGTATGTAGACCTCACGGCTTGCGCTGCTGATGCTGGTGATGTTGAGGTGCAGATTGAGCAGGTGTGTGCGGCTGAGCGTGGCGCGGTGTGTGATCTGGAGCATCAGCCGGCTTCTCGGGTGGCGTTGATCTGCACGGCACCAGATCAGTACCGGTTTGTGTTGACTAATCATCACATCGTGTTGGATGGCTGGTCGTTGCCGATCTTGTTGCAGGAGATCTTTGCTAGTTATTACGGGCAGCGGTTGGCGGTGGCGACGCCGTATCGCCGGTTTGTGACGTGGGTGGCTGAGCAAGACCTCGATCGTGCTCGGGCTGCGTGGGGTGAAGTGTTGGCCGGGTTGCAGACTCCGACGTTGGTGGGTCCGTCTGAGCCGATGGTGTTGGGGCAACGCGGAATTGAATCGTGTGAACTCACCGCTGAGCTTACTGAGGCGATCGGTGTGTTGGCGCGTCGTTGTCACACCACGGTCAACACGGTGCTTCAGGCCGGTTGGGCGCAGTTGTTGGTGTCGTTGACCGGTCACCAGGATGTGGTGTTCGGTATTGCGGTCTCCGGGCGTGAGGCCGAGTTGGTGGGTGTGGAATCGATGGTCGGGTTGTTGATCAACACCGTGCCGGTACGCGCCACGATCACCGCGGCGACGACGAGTATCGAGTTGTTGGAGCAGCTCACCGATGAGCACGTGAAAGTATTGGATCATCAGTATCTTTCGCTGACCGAGATCCACCGGGTGGCCGGGCATGACCGGTTGTTCGACACGTTGTTTGCGTTTGAGAATTACCCGGTCGATACCGAGCCCCGCTGGGTGCTGACGGGTTAGCGATCACCGGGTTTAGCAGCCGTGAATACAACCATTATCCCTTGTCGATTCAGGTTGCTCCCGGCCATGAATTGGCGCTTCGTCTCGAGTTCGACACTGATGTGTTCGACCCCGCCACGATCGAAACGTTGATCGAGCGGTTGCAGCGGGTGTTGGAGGCGATGACCGCTGAGCCGGGTGTCCGGTTGTCGTCGATCGAGGTGCTCGAGGCTGGTGAGCGGGCGCGGTTGGATCGGTGGAGTAACCGCGACGTGCTCGAGGTGGTGGGTCCCGTACCGGTGTCGGTGCCGGCGTTGTTCGCCCAGCAGGTCACCCGCGTCCCAGAGGCGGTGGCGGTCAGTTTCGCTGGTGCGTCGTTGACGTATCGGCAACTGGATGAGGCTTCAAACCGGGTGGCGCAGTGGTTGGTTGGCCGTGGTGTGGGGGCTGGGCAGTGTGTGGCGTTGGTGATGCCGCGTGGTGCTCGGGCGATCACGGCGATTGTGGGGTGCTCAAGTCGGGGCGGCCTATGTCCCGATCGATCCCAGTGTGCCTGATACCCGCATCGAGTTCGTGCTCACCGATGCCGCGCCGGTCGCGGTGATCACCACAGCGGTCCTTGCTGAGCGCCTCGAGGGTCTGGCTGGCCGTGATCTGTGGGTCATTGATGTTGATGACCCGGCGATCGCGGCTCAGCCGGCGACCGCGGTGACCGCGGGTCCGGCTCCTGACGATATTGCGTATGTCATTTACACCTCGGGCACCACCGGTGTGCCTAAAGGTGTTGGGATTGCGCATCACAACGTCACCGACCTGATCGACTCGCTGGATTCCAGACTGCCACGTGAAGGTGTGTGGACGCAGTTCCACTCCAATAGCTTCGACTTTTCGGTGTGGGAGATCTGGGGTGCTCTGCTGCGTGGGGCCGGCTGGTGGTGGTGCCTGATGAGGTGGTGTCCTCGCCGCAGGATTTCCATGCGTTGTTGGTGGCCGAGCAGGTCACGGTGTTGAGTCAGACCCCGTCGGCGTTTTATGCGTTGCAAAGTGTTGATGTGTCGCAGCGTGAGTTGGCGAGTCAACTCACGCTTGAGGCTGTGGTGTTCGCTGGTGAGGCGTTGGAGCCGGCGCGGCTGGGGGCGTGGTTGGACAACCATGCGGGTTTGCCGCGGTTGATCAACATGTATGGGACCACCGAGACGACGGTGCATGCGTCGTTTCGTGAGGTCACGCTCGGCGATGTCGACAGCAGTGCTTCCCCGATTGGTGTGCCGTTGAGCCATCTTGGTTTTTTGGTGCTGGATGGGTGGTTGCGTCCGGTGCCGGTGGGTGTGGCCGGTGAGTTGTATGTGGCTGGTCGTGGTGTGGGTGTGGGGTATGTGGGTCGGTCGGGGTTGACTGGTTCGCGGTTTGTGGCGTGCCCGTTTGGGGGTGTGGGTGCGCGGATGTATCGGACTGGGGATGTGGTGTCCTGGGGTCCGGATGGTCAGTTGCGGTATGTGGGGCGTGTTGATGAGCAGGTCAAGATTCGTGGGTATCGCATTGAGTTGGGTGAAGTACGCGCAGCACTTGCTGGTTTAGAGGGTGTGGATCAGGCGGTCGTGATCGCGCGTGAGGACACGCCGGGGTCAAGCGGCTGGTCGGTTATGTCACCGAATCCGTGGCCGGGATGGTGGATTCGGTGGTGGTGCGCGAGGAGCTGGGGCGGCGGTTGCCGTCGTATATGGTGCCCGCGGCTGTGGTCGTTATGGATGTGTTGCCGTTGACGGTCAACGGCAAGTTGGATGTGCGGGCGTTGCCGGCGCCTGAATATGGGGATGCGCAACGGTATCGGGCACCGCAAAGCGCCGCTGAGGAGATCCTGGCCGGGATTTTCGCCCAAGTGTTGGGTGTGGAGCGGGTCGGGGTTGATGACTCCTTCTTCGATCTGGGTGGGGATTCGTTGTCGGTGATGCGTGTGGTTGCCGCGGTGAATTCTGGTTTGGGTGTGGGTCTTTCGGTGCGTGCGGTGTTTGAGGCGCCCACGGTGGCGGGGTTGGTGGCCCGGCTGGATGCAGCTGGTGGTCGGGGTGTGGTGGAGCCGTTGGTGGCGCGGCCGCGTCCGCAGGTGGTGCCGTTGTCGTTTGCGCAGTCGCGGTTGTGGTTCCTGGATCAGTTGCAGGGGCCGTCGCCGGTGTACAACATGCCGACGGTGTTGGGGATCAGTGGGGTGTTGGATGCGGTGGTGTTGGGGGCCGCGCTTGCTGATGTGGTGGCTCGTCATGAGAGTTTGCGGACGGTGTTTGCGGTGGTTGACGGGGTCCCGCGCCAGGTCGTGGTGGCCGCCGAAGATGCTGTTTTCGGGTGGGACGTGGTCGATACCGCGGGGTGGGCGCCCGGTGAGCTTGAGCGGGCCGTTGAAGCGGTGGTGTTGCATTGTTTTGATTTGGCTCGTGAGATTCCGTTGCGGGCGAAGCTTTTCCGGGTCAGTGATGTCGAGCATGTGTTAGTGGCGGTGGCTCACCATATTGCTGCTGATGGTTTGTCGATTGCACCGTTGGTGGCGGATTTGGGTGCGGCGTATACCGCGCGCTGTGGCGGGCAGGCTCCGGGGTGGGAGCCGTTGGCGGTGCAGTATGTCGATTACACGTTGTGGCAGCATGCTCAGTTCGGTGATGTCGCGGATAGTGGTAGTCGTATCGCGGGGCAGCTGGCGTATTGGCGCCAGGCGTTAGCGGGGCTTCCTGAGCGGTTGGTGTTGCCCACGGATCGGCCGTATCCGGTGGTCGCTGATCAGCGCGGAGCCAGTGTGCCCGTGGTGTGGCCGGTGTCGTTGCAGCAGCGGATCGCTGCGGTGGCGCGTGCGCATAACGCGACGAGTTTCATGGTGGTTCAGGCTGGGTTGGCGGTGTTGCTGTCGCAGCTGAGTGCCAGCTCTGATGTGGCGGTGGGGTTCCCGATCGCGGGGCGTCGTGATCCGGCGTTGGAGCCGTTGATCGGGTTTTTCGTTAACACGTTGGTGTTACGGGTGGATCTGGGTGCGGATCTGACGGTGGGGGAGTTGTTGGGTCAAGTCCGTACCCGCAGTTTGGAAGCGTTCGAGCATCAGGATGTGCCGTTTGAGGTCCTGGTGGAGCACCTGAATCCGACGCGGTCGATGGCGCATCATCCGTTGGTTCAGGTGATGTTGGCGTGGCAGAACCTCGGTTTGGGTGCTGATGATTCGGCGGGGGGTTTGGCGTTAGGTGATGTGACGTTGACTCCGGTGCCGGTGCAGACGCGCACCGCGCGCATGGATGTGTCGTTGTCGTTGGCTGAACGTTGGACTGCCACGGGTGAACCCGCCGGGATCGAGGGTCGGTGGAGTTTCGCACTGATGTGTTCGACCCCGCCACGATCGAAACGTTGATCGAGCGGTTGCAGCGGGTGTTGGAGGCGATGACCGCTGAGCCGGGTGTCCGGTTGTCGTCGATCGAGGTGCTCGAGGCTGGTGAGCGGGCGCGGTTGGATCGGTGGAGTAACCGCGACGTGCTCGAGGTGGTGGGTCCCGTACCGGTGTCGGTGCCGGCGTTGTTCGCCCAGCAGGTCACCCGCGTCCCAGAGGCGGTGGCGGTCAGTTTCGCTGGTGCGTCGTTGACGTATCGGCAACTGGATGAGGCTTCAAACCGGGTGGCGCAGTGGTTGGTTGGCCGTGGTGTGGGGGGCTGGGCAGTGTGTGGCGTTGGTGATGCCGCGTTCAGTTGAGGCGATCACCGCGATTGTGGGGGTGCTCAAGTCGGGGGCGGCCTATGTCCCGATCGATCCCAGTGTGCCTGATACCCGCATCGAGTTCGTGCTCACCGATGCCGCGCCGGTCGCGGTGATCACCACAGCGGTCCTTGCTGAGCGCCTCGAGGGTCTGGCTGGCCGTGATCTGTGGGTCATTGATGTTGATGACCCGGCGATCGCGGCTCAACCGGCGACCGCGGTGACCGCGGGTCCGGCTCCTGACGATATTGCGTATGTCATTTACACCTCGGGCACCACCGGTGTGCCTAAAGGTGTTGCTGTCACCCACCACAACATCACCCGGCTCTTCGAACAACCGGATGCACTTTTCGCGTTGTCGGCGGGGCAGGTGTGCACGCAGTTCCACTCCTATGCCTTCGATTTCTCGGTATGGGAACTGTGGAGCGCACTGCTGCATGGCGGGCGCCTAGTCGTGGTGCCCGAGGACGTGGTCGCCTCGCCGCAGGATTTCCACGCCCTGTTGGTGGCCGAGCAGGTCACGGTGTTGGCCCAGACCCCGTCAGCGGTCGCAGCATTGAGCCCGCAGGGTTTGGAATCAGTGGCATTGCTGCTCGGTGGTGAAGCATGCCCACCTGAATTAGTGGAGCAGTGGGCGCCCGGCCGGGTGATGATCAACGGCTACGGCCCCACCGAAACCACGGTATTTGCCACATTTAGTGCACCGATGGTGGCGGAATCGGGTGTGGCGCCGATTGGTGGGCCGGTGTCGGGGGCGGCGTTGTTGGTGCTGGATGGGTGGTTGCGTCCGGTGCCGGTGGGTGTGGCCGGTGAGTTGTATGTGGCTGGTCGTGGTGTGGGTGTGGGGTATGTGGGTCGGTCGGGGTTGACTGGTTCGCGGTTTGTGGCGTGCCCGTTTGGGGGTGTGGGTGCGCGGATGTATCGGACTGGGGATGTGGTGTCCTGGGGTCCGGATGGTCAGTTGCGGTATGTGGGGCGTGTTGATGAGCAGGTCAAGATTCGTGGGTATCGCATTGAGTTGGGTGAAGTACGCGCAGCACTTGCTGGTTTAGAGGGTGTGGATCAGGCGGTCGTGATCGCGCGTGAGGACACGCCGGGGGTCAAGCGGCTGGTCGGTTATGTCACCGAATCCGTGGCCGGGATGGTGGATTCGGTGGTGGTGCGCGAGGAGCTGGGGCGGCGGTTGCCGTCGTATATGGTGCCCGCGGCTGTGGTCGTTATGGATGTGTTGCCGTTGACGGTCAACGGCAAGTTGGATGTGCGGGCGTTGCCGGCTCCTGAATATGGGGATGCGCAACGGTATCGGGCACCGCAAAGCGCCGCTGAGGAGATCCTGGCCGGGATTTTCGCCCAAGTGTTGGGTGTGGAGCGGGTCGGGGTTGATGACTCCTTCTTCGATCTGGGTGGGGATTCGTTGTCGGTGATGCGGGTGCTCGCCGCAGTCAACAACGCCTTCGGCACCAACCTGGCTGTACGCACGGTCTTCGACGCGCCGTCCGTGAGCGGCTTGAACGAGCAGGTGCAGAACTACACCAGCGCGCAGGAGGCAGTGTCGGAGCTCTATGCGGCCGTACACGGCCGCGGCGCCACCGAGGTGCATGCCGGCGATCTGACCCTGGACAAATTCATCGATGCCGAGACATTGGCCGGCGCCACCACGGTGCCGGGTCCGGTCACAGAGGCGCGGACTGTTCTGCTCACCGGAGCTACGGGATTCCTCGGACGCTACTTGGCACTGGAATGGCTCGAACGGATGGAGCGGGCCGGCGGCAAGCTGGTCTGCCTGGTGCGGGCGAAGTCCGATGAGGATGCTCGCCAACGTTTGGAGAAGACTTTCGACAGCGGTGACGCGCAGTTGCTGCGTCATTTCCAGGAACTGGCCGCCGATCATCTGGAGGTCCTTGCCGGCGATAAGGGCCAAGCCAACATGGGCGTGGACCAGCAAACCTGGCAGCGGCTGGCCGAGACTGTCGATCTGATTGTCGATTCAGCAGCCCATGTCAACGGCTTTCTGCCCTACAGCGAAGTGTTTGCGTCTAACGTCGTGGGCACTGCCGAGCTGATCCGACTCGCACTCACCACCAGGCTCAAGCCGTTCACGTACGTGTCGACCGCCGATGTGGGCCGCCAGATCGAGCCGGCCTCGTTTACCGAGGATGCGGACATCCGCAGTATCAGCCCGACCCGGGTCGTCGACAACAGCCCGACCAATGGCTATGGCAACAGCAAATGGGCTGGTGAGGTGCTACTACGGGAAGCTAACGACCTATGCGGGCTCCCGGTCGCGGTATTTCGTTCCGGGATGATCCTTGCCGACACCACGTATACGGGCCAGCTCCACATGTCGGACATGGTCACCCGGACGGTGCTCAGCGTGGTGGCCACCGGGTGGCACCGACCTCGTTCTTCCAACTCGACGACGCGGGCAATCGGCAGCCCACGCACTTCAACGGACTACCCGTCGAGTTCGTTGCCGAGGCGATCACAACGCTGGGCGCCCAAGTAACCGACGGGTTCGAGACCTATCACGTCATGAACCCTCACGACGACGACGGCATCGGACCCGATCAGTACGTCGACTGGGTGATTGAAGCCGGCTACCCGATCGAGCGTGTCGATGACTTCGGGGAGTGGTTTCAGCGGTTGGAGACTGGCCTGCGTGCTTTAACGGAACCACAGCGTCAGCACTCACTGTTGGAGATGGTGTTGCAGCGTGATTCCAATGAGCTCAAAGCCCCACCGCCGCCCCGTGAACGCACACCATCGACCGACCGATTCCGTGCAGCGGTGCAACAAGCCCAAATCGGCCCCACCAACGACATCCCCCACGTCACGGCGCCGATCATCATCCAATACATCACCAACCTGCAACAGCTCGGACTGCTCTGATGTCTCGAACACTTAATTCGTTGGCATTAGCTGGCGAGCTTGACGCCGCGCGGCGTCGCCTGGAACTTCGTGACCACGCGTACGTTCTGCAAAGCGGTCCGGAGGAATCCCGTCTGGCAGGAAGTCGGTCCGTGTCAGCCCCCCGGCGCCTTTCACGAGCCGCTCGTAAACGCCGCGCATCCGACGTTGATACACAACGGGACCATTCGCTCGCTTTCGGCGATAACGGCTTTTTCACATTGCATCGCGCCATCGGGTGCAATGCGGTTATCCAATGTGTGTGGGTTTATGACACCGATATCGACCTCGATGGCCTCAAGCAGTTTCACCACAATCTCGGTCTGGGGCTATTGCGACGGCGTATCGAGCGTTCGCCGCTGAAGTTTGCCCGGAATAGGTGGGTGTTAGGCGAGAAACCGGTGGACATCGATATCGCTGAGTGCGCCCGTCCACGCGCTGAACTCAGTGATTGGGCTGATGAGCGCTCACTAGTGCCCGTAGACCCGGAGCGCGGTCCCGGTTGGCATCTCGGTGTTCTTCCCCTGACGGACGGTTCGACCGCGGTTACCTTGGTGTGTTCCCACTATCTAATCGATGGTTTCGGGCTTATCGCCGAGGTCACCGATGCGGTCTTGGGCAACACACGCGATCTGGGTTTGCCGCCGCCGGATTCGCGCACTCGACGGCGCGCGCTCGCTCAGGACGCCCGCCGGACCATACGGGATGTACCGGAAGTTGCCCGTGCGGCTGCCGCGGTGACAAAACGGGCTCGTCGCCTTCGAGGTGCTGGCCAGCCATCGGTATCGCCTCCCACCAACGTCAACGTCAACGTCAACGTCAACGAAGGCGACGACGATGACACCGTCGTCGCGCCCACTGTCACGATCCAGGTCAGCTTGGATGATTGGCAGGCTTGTGCGGACGCTCTTGGCGGGACGACTCAGACGTTAGTTGCCGGGTGGACTGCGAAATTTGCGGAGCGCATGGGGCGTCAACGTCCTGGTGACGGTGCCGTCACTTTGTCCTTGCCGATTAGCGGGCGCCCGGCGGGGGAGACGCATGCGAACGCAACGTCATTTGTAACCACTTCGGTGACCACTAGCCTCGATCCGACGCTGGTAACGATAGATCTGCGTGAGGTGCGTGCCGGCATCAGGCAGGGGCTGAGGACGCTACGGGAGGCGGGCGATGATTCATCGCAGTACCTCCGGTTGGTTGGGTTCAGGAGGAAGCGGGTGTGGAAACGGATGTTCGATGCGATGTTCGCCGACCCTAATTCCACGGTGATTTGCTCTTACCTCGGCGAGGTGGACCCGGTGTTCTGTCGTCTTGACGGCACTGACTCTGAGTGGATCATGGCGCGAGTGGTCAACCAGCACGAAAGTCGACAGTGCCTTGAACGAGCCGGCGGCCAAATGGTCGTGCAGTCTTGGCTCCTCCAAGACTCGATTCGGCTCAGTATCTACGCTTATCAACCGGGTGCACAGAACACACGGCGGGCCTTGTATGAGTTGGCTGAAAAGACACTGGCTGACTTCGGCCTGGCTGGCACCGTCGACTAATCGGTGGACCATACGACCTGCGCTGCCAGACCTCGGGAGTGGACGAGCGGGTCGGGGCTTCGGGGCATGCTTTGTGCTGATTATTCGGTTCTGACAGTGCCTAACAAGCATGCTGGAAGAGCACGCTCGATAGTGGGTCAGTTTGATGCGAGATCACACGCTCTTGCAGGCGGTTCTTTGGTGTCGCGCTAGGCTGAGGTCTTCGCGCTTGCGTGGAGTCCTGATAGGCGTTCGCGATGGTTGCTTTTCGCCGTTGGTTGTCCCGCCGGTTGTACATGTGGTCCACCCGTGTGTGGGAGGACTGGCACGAAGTCACCCTCACCAGCGATACCGGCGAACGTATCCGCTTCTGCTGCTACGGAGACCTCACCGGATCATGGCCCGAACGGTGGGATTTCACCTGCTCATGCCCAGATCGTGACTCGGAGGCACCGCGTCTCAACTAACTAGTGCTGGTACAGCTCGTTGTACTCGCGTTCGACCCAAAGGACATGGAAGACATCCCCACTGCGGAATCCTACGAAGGGGAGGTTCTGCTGGTGCCGGAACACGACGTAGTCATCGAGTTCTAGGTGCGGGGGGATTTGTGGGTTGATCTTGCTCCTCGGAATCTTTTCAGAACCAAGCCCGTGCTTGTGGTGCTGTACAAGTTCTGTCCACGTGAAGGAAGCGCGCTTCGCCCACTTGATCAGGAATGCCTGGCATTGGTCGGCCGCAGCCTCTTCGAATCCCCATCCCGGTTGCAAGTGGCGGAGGCACAGCACGGGATAGCCAGCGCCGGGCGCCTTTCCTCCGTCGGCGGGATCAGTCGCTGGAACCTGTCCGGGCTTGTTGCCCTTCTTTGGCTTCGGTAGCAATGCTTCAGGACACCGTCAGGAAGTAGGCGCGCATACTGTTATGCGCAATACCGGTATGGCGCACGCCATCCTCGAACGCATCACGCCAGGGCGGCTCTCGATGCGTTTTCTCACGCAGCGTCCACGCCGCGAGGCTTCCGTACCTACCCCAGATGTGAAGCACGAATTCTTCAACACCTTTGAACCGGTCCCAATCGAAGTCCTCGCCTATTTCATCGAAATCGATTGGGCCGCGGCCGTAACTCTTGAAGGCGTGATAGACCGCTGGAACAACCGGCCCGTGTGCCCAAGCCTGGATCTCGTCATCGAAGAGGGGCTTGCCACTCGTCGCTAGGTAGTGACCTTGTGCGTAGTACAGCAACTTCTGCAGCTTCAGGTTAGAGATGTCGGCCTCAGTGTCATCGGCCCACGCCAAGAACCATTCTGCGATCTCTCGTGCCGTGTAGTCCGCCATCACAACCTCCTTTCGCCTGCTTGGCGCCAGTATGGCACGACGGTATGTCAAGCCCTCTGATCCTGGGTGCAATTTGTCCCAATAGTCATGTAAGTTCCGCGCCCCGCCGTGCTGGATACCCTAAGAGCGATGCCGTTGAACGCCTTCTAGTCGAGTAGGGCTGCGATGTCGCGGTAGGTCCAGACACGGTTGGCGATCCCTGCGGCCATCGCGGGAGTGGTCTTCTTGCCGCCGTTGTCCTTAGTGAGCGTCTGGTGGGGCCGCGCGAAGTTGTAGTACATGTAGTGCAGCGACACCGCGTGTGCCAGGTTCTCAACTTTCTTGCTGAAAGCGTTTGTGAGCCTTGTGTATCGGCGCATACCCATCCGCATGGTGAGGTTCTGGCGCTCCACGTAGGACGTGCTGGCCTTGGACAGGTCAGGGTTGCCGTTGATGCTGCGCACGTCGATCCCGGTGCAGACGGCCGGGCTGTACCGACGCTCGTTTTCAACACCGGCTGGCATGTTGTAGATCTTGTGCAGCATCGCGTAGTCGATGTCGCCGTGGAAGGTGTTCTCAACAGCGTTGATGTACAGGCGCAGGCCATCGGTGGTGAGCTGGACCCGATTGGCGAGCCGACGGGCCAGGTCGCGTATGAACATTTCCGCATCGAATGCGGTGTGCTCACCCACGAGCCAGGTGGGGACCAGTTTGGTGTCGGCGCACAACGCCGTCCATGTCCACACGTCGCCGTAACCAAACTCGCCCTGGTGCTCATCGGGCACGTTTTTCTGCTTGCTGTAGCAGAAAGACCAGATCTCATCGCACTGAATGTTCTTGCAGGGCAAGTCAAATAGTGCCGCGTCTTGGTATGCGGCGCACGCCGCACCAAGTTCGACCAGAAGTTTGGTGATGGTGTTTTTCGCCGCCTCTGTCACGCGCACAGTGGCGCGGATGGACATGCCCTCGCACAGGCAGGACACGATCTGCGCCCGCTTATCGGTGGAGAGCCGGTTGACCATGCCTCAATTATGCTTGACCAAAGGGCCAGTTCCAAGACAATTTTCAAAATTCAACACTCAGGATTTGAAGATCCCGTCGGATTTCAAAAAAATCGTGTATCCTGGAGTCATGACCACCGCATCGGCCTCTGGAGTTGATCTCCCGGCGCTGGCCGCGCAGCTCGATCAAGACATCCTTGACGCTGAACGCCGCCTAGCTGAACTTCGCGCGCTGCGGCAGCACACCGAGCAGCTCCTCAAATACGCTTTCGCCGTCAGAAGTGCGGTGGTGCATGGTCAACCTTCTACGGGGAAGTCAACAAAGGCATCCCTCACCGATCAGGTTGTCCAGGTCTTCTTGGATGATCCGGACGCCGTACTTGACGCCGACGAGGTCATCGCTCGCCTGAGGGAGAATGGCCTGCAGGTTGGGGCCGGAAGCGTGCGGAACGCGCTCTACTACGCAGCTGGCAACTACGCGGCCGCTGGCTCACACGGGCTCATCAAGAAAGGGCGAGGGCGCTTTGCCCTAAGAGACTCCTCAACCCCGGTCACCACCGGGGTTGAGGTAGGCGAGGAGCCTGACAGCTCATCCCAAGAGATGGGAGGTTTGCCCTAGAGGGGAACCTGGCTTCCAACCCCAGCAACCCTTTAGTGGAAGTCGGTCGGGTGAACTCGAGCACCCGACCGGCGAATCGGCCGGTGGCGTTACGTCTGGCAGGGCGGGCGTCACCGGCCCCTATCTTTGGGGCCTGATGTAGTTGTCTCTACCGATAATTATACGACATATGCCAGCGAACTGGCCTTTAGCTTTCGCGAAGACGCCAAGCAGCGTAGATGTCGGCCTCGTCGCGACGATAGAACCGCGCCACCTCGCGGGCTTCATCATCCGCGATTTCAACTACCGCAAACCTCAATCCCTCGGCTTCGGATCGGACGGCTTCGAGCACCCGGTATTCGCGCGGTGTCACGCCTCCGAGTGCCAGCGTGCGGCTGCGGCATGTTTCGCGATCTCTGACCGCTGTTCGGGGGTGAGCTTGTCTGCGCGGGCTTTGCCGCCTTTCAAGCCGCCTGCTCGGCCGCGCTCAACGGCACTCGGGTCGTTACCGTCGGTGTGCCATTCGGGCTCAGCGTCTTCGCCCGTTGCCTCACCGACGATGGCGGCAGCGAGCGCGTTCAGGTCGCGTGGGCGTTTGCGAGACCGTTCAGGCATAACCCCAGCGTAGCGGCGGCGCGGACAATCCTACCCGGGCTACGAAACATTGATTCAAACTGACCCACTACCGCACGCTCCCGGGATTTGGCCATAGCCATGATCTAGGGCATACTGTTCGGGTTGCCTTGAGCCGGGTTTGCGCCTGGCTGGGTATACGACCAGCGCTCAAACGGGCGCGTCCGGTCCCATCCTTGGAGCGACTATTTTGTCCGCGAACAAGGCTGTGTGAGGGTGACACGCCCGACCGCGGGGGCCGGTGAACCACGACAGGTAAACAGCGGCGCAGTATCCGGCGCAGCGCTCGATCGGCCCCAGCTGGGCTGGTTCGAGTCGGCGCGCCGGTGGCACCAGGCCCGGATGCCCGGGCCTCAAGAGGAGTGAGGGTAGGAGAAGCGTGGCGGGACAGAAGATCCGCATCAGGCTTAAGGCCTACGACCATGAGGCTATTGACGCCTCGGCGCGCAAGATCGTCGAGACCGTCGTCCGTGCGGGTGCCAGCGTCGTAGGGCCGGTGCCGCTGCCGACCGAGAAGAATGTGTATTGCGTCATCCGCTCCCCGCACAAGTACAAGGACTCGCGGGAGCACTTCGAGATGCGCACCCACAAGCGGTTGATCGACATTCTTGATCCGACGCCGAAGACCGTTGACGCTTTGATGCGCATCGATCTGCCGGCCAGTGTCGACGTCAACATCCAGTAGGGGATCGGCGAACTCATGGCAAGAAAAGGCATTCTGGGTACCAAGCTGGGCATGACGCAGGTGTTCGACGAGAACAACCGGGTCGTGCCGGTGACTGTGGTCAAGGCGGGGCCCAACGTGGTCACGCGGATCCGCACCCCGGAACTCGACGGTTATAGCGCCGTGCAGTTGGCCTATGGCGAAATCAGCCCACGCAAGGTCAACAAGCCCGTCACGGGTCAGTACACCGCCGCGGGCGTCAACCCGCGCCGGCACCTGGCCGAGCTGCGCCTGGACAACCCGGAGGCGGCCGCCGAATACGAGGTCGGCCAGGAGCTGACGGCGGAGATCTTCGCCGACGGCGCCTATGTCGACGTGACCGGTACCTCCAAGGGCAAGGGCTTCGCCGGAACCATGAAGCGTCATGGCTTCCGCGGTCAGGGCGCCAGCCACGGTGCCCAGGCGGTGCACCGTCGTCCGGGTTCCATCGGTGGCTGCGCCACTCCCGCGCGTGTCTTCAAGGGCACGCGGATGGCGGGTCGGATGGGTAATGACCGGGTGACCGTGCAGAACCTGGTGGTGCACAAGGTGGATGCCGAGAACGGCGTGCTGTTGATCAAGGGTGCGGTCCCCGGCCGCACCGGCGGACTTGTTGTGGTTCGCACCGCGATCAAACGAGGTGAGAAGTAATGGCAGCCCAGAAGATTGACGTCAAGACGCCGGACGGCAAGGTCGACGGCTCGATCGAGCTGCCCGCCGCATTGTTCGACGCCCCAGCCAATATCGCGTTGATGCACCAGGTGGTCACCGCGCAGCGCGCGGCGGCTCGCCAGGGCACGCACTCGACCAAGACCCGCGGCGAGGTCAGCGGTGGTGGCCGCAAGCCGTACCGGCAGAAGGGCACCGGACGTGCGCGGCAGGGTTCGACCCGTGCCCCGCAGTTCACCGGCGGTGGCACCGTGCACGGCCCCAAGCCGCGCGACTACAGCCAGCGCACCCCGAAGAAGATGATCGCCGCCGCTCTGCGCGGGGCGCTGTCGGATCGGGCCCGCAACGGCCGCATCCACGCGATCACCGAGCTGGTGTCGGGCCAGACTCCGTCGACCAAGAGCGCCAAGGCATTTCTGAGCACGCTGACCGATCGCAAGCAGGTGCTGGTCGTCATCGGCAGCACCGATGAGGCCGGTGCCAAGAGCGTGCGCAACCTTCCCGGTGTGCACATCCTGGCGCCGGGTCAGCTCAACACCTATGACGTGCTGCGTGCCGACGACGTGGTGTTCAGCGTCGAGGCGCTCAACGCCTACATCGCGGCGAATACGGCTAGCACCGAGGAGGTTTCGGCCTGATGGCGACCGTCACTGACCCACGCGACATCATTCTGGCTCCGGTCATCTCGGAGAAGTCCTACGGACTGCTCGACGACAACGTGTACACCTTTGTGGTGCACCCCGATTCGAACAAGACGCAGATCAAGATCGCTATCGAGAAGATCTTCTCCGTCAAGGTCGCATCGGTGAACACCGCGAACCGGCAGGGCAAGCGGAAGCGCACCCGGACCGGGTTTGGCAAGCGCAAGGGCACCAAGCGCGCGATTGTCACCCTGGCCGCGGGCAGCAAGCCGATTGACCTGTTCGGAGCACCGGCCTAGCCGCGCGCGAGAGAAAGACCTGATAAGACATGGCAATTTGCAAATACAAGCCGACGACCCCCGGTCGCCGCGGCGCGAGCGTGTCCGACTTCGCCGAGATCACTCGGACGGAGCCGGAGAAGTCGCTGGTGCGCCCGTTGCACGGTCACGGCGGACGCAATGCGCACGGCCGCATCACCACTCGGCACAAGGGTGGTGGCCACAAGCGCGCCTACCGGGAGATCGACTTCCGGCGCAACGACAAGGACGGCGTCAACGCCAAGGTCGCGCACATCGAATACGACCCGAACCGCACCGCGAACATCGCGCTGCTGCACTTCCTGGATGGGGAAAAGCGCTACATCATTGCCCCACAGGGTCTCTCGCAAGGCGACGTTGTGGAGTCCGGTGCCAACGCCGACATCAAGCCGGGTAACAACTTGCCGCTGCGCAACATCCCGGCCGGTACGTTGGTCCACGCCGTGGAGCTGCGGCCGGGCGGTGGCGCGAAAATGGCGCGGTCGGCCGGATCCAGCATCCAGCTGCTCGGTAAAGAAGGCACCTACGCGTCGCTGCGTATGCCCAGTGGTGAGATCCGCCGCGTCGACGTGCGCTGCCGCGCCACCGTCGGCGAGGTGGGCAACGCCGAGCAGGCGAACATCAACTGGGGCAAGGCCGGTCGTATGCGCTGGAAGGGCAAGCGTCCGACCGTCCGTGGTGTCGTGATGAACCCGGTGGACCACCCGCACGGTGGTGGTGAGGGCAAGACCTCAGGTGGTCGTCACCCGGTCAGCCCGTGGGGTAAGCCCGAGGGCCGTACCCGTCAGCCGAACAAGGCCAGTAACAAGCTCATTGTCCGACGCCGGCGCACCGGCAAGAAGCACGGGCGCTGAGGAAGTCCCAGGACTAGGAGTACCAGCAGATGCCACGCAGCCTGAAAAAGGGACCGTTCGTCGACGACCACCTGCTCAAGAAGGTGGACGTACAGAACGAGAAGAACAGCAAGCAGGTCATCAAGACCTGGTCGCGCCGTTCGACGATCATTCCCGACTTCATTGGCCACACCTTCGCGGTGCACGATGGCCGCAAGCACGTCCCGGTGTTCGTCACCGAGGCGATGGTCGGCCACAAGCTCGGTGAGTTCGCGCCGACGCGCACCTTCAAGGGCCACATCAAGGACGACCGAAAGGCCAAGCGCCGATGAGCACCACGACGACTGAATATCGGTCGGCCGTCGCCAAAGCACGGTTCGTGCGAGTTTCGCCGACTAAGGCGCGCAGGGTCATCGACCTGGTGCGCGGCAAGTCGGTGGCCGACGCGCTCGACATCTTGCGCTGGGCGCCGCAGGCCGCCAGCGAGCCGGTCGCCAAGGTGATCGCCAGCGCCGCGGCCAACGCGCAGAACAACGATGGCCTGGACCCGGCGACCCTGGTGGTCGCGTCGGTCTACGCCGACGAGGGCCCCACCGCCAAGCGCATCCGTCCGCGCGCCCAGGGTCGGGCGTTCCGGATCCGCCGACGCACCAGCCACATCACCGTCGTGGTGGAAAGCCGCCCGAGCAAGGACCAGCAGTCGTCGAAGTCGTCGCGGGCTCGCCGCGCAGAGGGCAGCAAGGCCGCCGCGAAGGCGCCGGCGGCTAAGAAGGCTGGATCTGCCCCGAAGGCCAAGGCGCCCGCCAAGAAGGCACCCGCGAAAAAGGCTGCGCCGCAATCTGAAGCCAAGACGTCTGAGACTTCTGACGCGAAGGGAGGCTCAGACTAGTGGGCCAGAAGATCAATC
Organism: Mycobacterium stomatepiae; assembly: GCF_010731715.1. NCBI lineage: Bacteria > Bacillati > Actinomycetota > Actinomycetes > Mycobacteriales > Mycobacteriaceae > Mycobacterium > Mycobacterium stomatepiae. The sequence continues at coordinate 2,941,125 of NZ_AP022587.1, read as the reverse complement.
CGCACGGCTTCCGGCTGGGGATCACCACCGATTGGAAGTCCCGCTGGTACGCCGACAAGCAGTACGCCGACTACGTCAAGGAAGACGTGGCGATCCGCCGGCTGCTGTCGACCGGTCTCGAGCGCGCCGGCATCGCCGACGTGGAGATCGAGCGCACCCGCGACCGCGTCCGGGTCGACATCCACACCGCGCGTCCCGGCATCGTCATCGGCCGCCGCGGCACCGAGGCCGACCGGATCCGTGCAGACCTGGAGAAGCTGACCGGCAAGCAGGTCCAGCTGAACATCCTCGAGGTGAAAAACCCGGAGTCGCAAGCACAATTGGTGGCCCAGGGCGTTGCCGAGCAGCTGAGCAACCGCGTGGCGTTCCGTCGCGCTATGCGTAAGGCGATTCAGTCGGCGATGCGTCAGCCCAACGTCAAGGGCATCCGGGTGCAGTGCTCGGGCCGCCTCGGTGGCGCCGAGATGAGCCGTTCGGAGTTCTACCGCGAGGGCCGGGTTCCGCTGCACACGCTGCGCGCCGACATCGACTACGGCCTCTACGAGGCCAAGACCACCTTCGGCCGGATCGGTGTGAAGGTGTGGATTTACAAGGGCGACATCGTCGGCGGCAAGCGCGAATTGGCCGCAGCCACACCGGCGGGCGCCGACCGTCCGCGCCGCGAACGGCCGTCGGGCACCCGCCCACGCCGCAGCGGTGCATCGGGTACCACGGCCACCAGCACCGAGGCTGGACGGGCCGCGGGCGCCGAAGAGACCGCCGCGGCTCCGACCGAAAGTGCGCCTGCCCCCGAACCGCAGAGCACGGAGAGCTGAATCATGTTGATTCCCCGCAGAGTTAAGCACCGCAAGCAGCACCATCCACGCCAGCGAGGCATCGCCAGCGGTGGCACCCAGGTGAACTTCGGCGACTTCGGGATCCAGGCCCTCGAGCACGCCTACGTCACCAACCGGCAGATCGAGTCCGCTCGTATCGCGATCAACCGGCACATCAAGCGTGGCGGCAAGGTGTGGATCAACGTCTTCCCCGACCGCCCGTTGACCAAGAAGCCCGCGGAAACCCGGATGGGTTCGGGTAAGGGCTCGCCGGAGTGGTGGGTGGTCAACGTCAAGCCGGGCCGGGTGCTGTTCGAGCTCAGCTACCCCAACGAGCAGACCGCCCGCGAGGCGCTCACCCGAGCAATCCACAAGCTGCCGATCAAGGCACGCATCATCACCCGAGAGGACCAGTTCTGATGGCAGTGGGTATTTCGCCTGGCGAACTGCGCGAGCTCACCAACGAGGAGCTAACCGACCGCCTGCGCGAATCGAAGGAGGAGCTGTTCAACCTCCGTTTCCAGATGGCGACGGGACAGCTCAGCAACAACCGCCGGCTGCGCACGGTGCGTTCGGAAATCGCCCGTGTGTACACGGTGCTGCGTGAACGAGAGCTGGGCCTGGCCAGCGGTCCTGATGGATCCGACGGAAATAAGGAATCGTGATGGCAGAAGCTAAGGCCGCCCCCAAGAAGGCCGCTGCGGCGGATGGCGCTTCGAAAGAGAAGGGCCCGCAGCACACCCCGGCGAACCCGAAGACGCGTGGCCGCCGCAAGACGCGTATCGGCTACGTGGTGAGCGACAAGATGCAGAAGACCATCGTGGTCGAGCTGGAAGACCGTATGCGTCACGCGCTGTACGGCAAGATCATCCGGACGACCAAGAAGGTCAAGGCGCACGACGAGAACAGCGTCGCCGGCGTCGGCGACCGCGTCTCGCTGATGGAGACGCGCCCGACTTCGGCCACCAAGCGGTGGCGCCTAGTCGAGGTGCTGGAAAAGGCCAAGTAACTCCCGATCGACAAGAAACGCCCGAGGCCTCATGGTCTCGGGCGTTTGCTTCGCCCGAGAGCCGGGGGCACCGCCCGCTTGCGGGGGCAGCGCCAGGGCGAAAAAAGATCGGAATTCTCGCCGTGGCGTTACGCTCGGCGCATGTCCCCTGAATCACGTGACTTCAACGGCAAGATCGAGCTGGACATTCGCGATTCGGAACCGGATTGGGGCCCGTACGCGGCGCCGACAGCTCCGGAGAATTCGCCGAACATCCTGTACTTGGTCTGGGACGACACCGGCATCGCCACCTGGGACTGCTTCGGCGGCCTGGTCGAGATGCCCGCGATGACGCGGATTGCCGAGCGAGGCATTCGGCTATCGCAATTTCATACCACCGCGCTGTGCTCGCCGACCCGCGCCTCACTGCTGACCGGCCGTAACGCCACCACGGTGGGCATGGCCACCATCGAAGAATTCACCGACGGTTTCCCGAACTGCAGCGGCCGGATCCCAACCGATACCGCGTTGGTCTCCGAGGTGCTCGCCGAACGTGGTTACAACACTTACTGTGTCGGCAAGTGGCACCTGACGCCGCTCGAGGAATGCAGCATGGCCTCGACGAAGCGGCACTGGCCTACCTCACGCGGCTTCGAGCGGTTCTACGGGTTCATGGGGGGCGAGACCGACCAGTGGTACCCCGACCTGGTCTATGACAACCACCCGGTGAACCCGCCCGGCACCCCGGAGGACGGCTACCATCTGTCCAAGGACCTCGCCGACAAGACGATCGAATTCATCCGCGACGCAAAGGTAATCGCGCCGGACAAGCCGTGGTTCAGCTATGTGTGCCCCGGTGCGGGACACGCCCCGCATCACGTGTTCAAGGAATGGGCCGACAAGTACGCCGGCAAGTTCGATATGGGCTACGAGCGCTACCGCGAAATCGTCCTGGAGAAGCAGAAGTCGCTGGGCGTGGTGCCCCCCGACACCGAATTGTCGCCCGTCAACCCGTATCTCGACGTCAAGGGGCCCAACGGTGAGCCGTGGCCGCTGCAGGACACGGTTCGCCCCTGGGACTCGCTCAACGATGAAGAGCGCAAGCTGTTTTCGCGGATGGCCGAGGTGTTCGCCGGCTTCCTGAGCTACACCGACGCCCAGATCGGTCGAATCCTGGACTATCTCAAGGAATCCGGCCAGCTGGACAACACGATCATCGTGGTGATCTCCGATAACGGCGCCAGCGGTGAGGGGGGTCCGAACGGATCGGTGAACGAGGGCAAGTTCTTCAACGGTTACATCGACACCGTCGAGGAGAGCATGAAGCTCTTCGACCACCTCGGCGGGCCGGAGACCTACAACCATTACCCGATCGGCTGGGCGATGGCATTCAACACGCCCTACAAGCTCTACAAGCGCTACGCCTCGCACGAAGGCGGTATCGCCGACACCGCAATCGTGTCCTGGCCCAACGGAATTACCGCACACGGCGAGTTCCGCGACAACTATGTCAACGTTGCCGACATCACCCCGACGATCTATGACCTGCTGAACATGACGCCGCCGGACACCGTGAAGGGCATCCCGCAGAAGCCACTGGACGGCGTGAGCTTCAAAGCGGCACTTGCGGATTCAACAGCCGACACCGGCAAGCAGACGCAGTTCTACACGATGCTTGGGACGCGCGGTATCTGGCATCAGGGCTGGTTCGCCAACACCGTGCATGCCGCCTCGCCGGCGGGCTGGTCGCGCTTCGACGCCGATCGCTGGGAGCTATTCCACATCGAGGCCGATCGCAGCCAGTGCCATGATTTGGCCGCCGAGCAACCAGAGAAGCTGGAAGAGCTCAAGGCGCTGTGGTTTTCCGAAGCCGCCAAGTACAACGGGTTGCCGTTGGGCGACCTTAATATGATGGAGACGCTGACCAGATTCCGGCCCTACCTGGTCGGCGAACGGGACAGTTACATCTACTATCCGGACTGCGCCGACGTGGGCATCGGTGCCGCCGCTGAGATTCGTGGCCGCTCGTTCGTGTTGCTGGCCGACGTGACGCTGGATACCACCGGCGCCGAAGGCGTGCTGTACAAGCAGGGCGGTGCGCATGGCGGGCATGTGCTGTTCATTCAGGACGGACGCCTGCACTACGTCTACAACTTCCTGGGCGAGCGCCAGCAGCTAGTGTCCTCTTCGGCCGCGGTGCCGTTGGGCAGGCACCTTTTCGGCGCCAGTTACGCCCGCACCGGGACCGTGCCGAAGAGCCATACTCCGCTGGGTGACGTCTCCCTGTTCATCGACGACCAGGTGGTCGGCACACTCGCGGATGTAACTACCCACCCTGGCACCTTCGGATTGGCGGGGGCCGGCATCACCGTCGGCCGAAACGGCGGGTCTGGAGTGTCCAGCCGGTACAAGGCGCCGTTCGTCTTCACCGGCGGAACCATTGCCGCGGTCACCATCGACTTGTCCGGGCGACCCTACCAAGACGTGGAATCCGAACTTGCGCTTGCATTTTCGCGAGACTGAACACTCACGACTGGCTGGGCTTGTCACGCTTGCCGCCGCGGGCGTGATCTGTGCGCTGGCAGGTGGGGTCGTCGGATGCGGAAAAACCATCGGCGGCAACGCCGTTCGGGCCAGCACGACGGCGTCGACCGCGTCCTCGGCGCCGACTTCTACGACGAAACCGCGCAGATCCGACCCGGCCGAGCCGGTGCCCGGCGTCGAGGCCACACCTCCCGACCATATTCCGCCCAACGCCTTGGCCTGCCTGCCGGCTGCCACCGGCAACGGCCGCATGACCGCGGCATCGGTGTCGGATCCGGTGGCGCCCAAGCTCACGGTGCCGCTGCCCGACGGCTGGAGCTCGGCGCCGGGTGACGGTGATGTGGCACTGACCGCGACCGGGCCCGACGGGCTATCGGCGAAGGTGACGATCGCCCCGACCGATCTCGAGCCCGGCGGCGCGTTCCTGCGCTACGGCGCCGACCTGCGCACCGCCACGCCCGGCGTCCAGGTCAGCGTCGAGGCGGCTCAGTTCTGCGGATACAGCAGTCAATTGCTCAGCGGCGGAGCCGGTGGGGTCGCCTTCGCCGACCGCATCACTCACATCTGGACGAACACCAAGGCCTTTCTGGTGGTGATCCATCTGGAGGGTCCTGCGAGTGCGCCGGGGCACAGCGCGGCGAAATCCACGGTGATGCAGCAATTTGCGGTCGTTATCCCCTGAAAAGGGGCGCCCGACTGCTAGCATCTGACCCCGTGCCTGCTGGGAATGGCGCAAACTATCCGTTCTAGTCGTGGTGGTGATGTCCGATGACCGCTGAAGCTCCGCCGCTGCCGCCGTCGAAACCAGATTCGCGCGGGCGGCAAGTCGCAATAGCTTTCGGGATTCTCGTAGCCCTGGTCTGTGTCTACGTCCTCTCGCTGATAGCGGTGCACCTGTTGGCCAAGTCCGCGCCGCCGCTGCCCGCGGTGGATTTCAGCAAGGTCGAGGCCGAGGACAGTGTCGTGCAGGTGAATCTCAGCGAGCTAAAAACCGTGGCGAATCGCCTGACCGTGAATGTGCTTGTGTACCCGAAGGATTCGTTGTACGACAAGAACTTCGGGGTGCTGACCACCGACGCGGCGGTGCGACTGTATCCCGACAACGACCTGGGCGATCTGCAGTACCCGGTAGGAAAAGCGCCGGCGCAGGTCTCCACCACCATCCAGGCACAGGGCGATCCCGGTAACTGGCCGTTCGACTCCTACAAAACGGGTATCATCGCCGCCGACGTCTTCACCGGAACCGGCCAGAACCGCGAAAAGTCCCCCGCACGTGTGGAAGTCACCGGGAAGCTGGACGGCTGGGACGCCACCGTCACCCGCATTCACGACCCCGACGACGCCGATTCCAATGTGATGGATGATGTGGTCATCACGCTGCACCGGGCCAAGGGCCCGCTGATCTTCGATGTCGGCGTGTGCCTGGTGCTGATCACTCTGCCGATTCTGGCGATGTGGGTGGCCATCCCAATGGCGTTGGGCAGGACGTCGTTCCTCCCGCCGTTCATCACCTGGTACGGCGCGATGCTGTTCGCCATCGTCCCGCTGCGCAATATCCTGCCCGGCAATCCACCGTACGGTTCCTGGATCGACCAAGCCGTCGTGCTGTGGGTGTTGATCGGCCTGGTCGCCGCCATGACGATCTTCGTCTCGGCCTGGTGGCGGCATCGAGATCGAAAGACGCCGAACAAGACCTGACGCCGCGGAAGACCTAGAGCGCGAAAAGCCTTACCGCACATTCTCTATCGACGCCGAGGTGATGGCGTCGATAGCGGTGAAGACCCTCGATTGGAAGTCGGGCGGCAGCGGGATGTAGCCGTTTTTGTCGAGGTCGGCCTGGCCCGGCCCGACGGCCGCTTGCAGGAACGCCTTGACCGCTTGGCCGACGGCGGGGTCGGGGTATTTCGAGCAGACGATCTCGTAGGTAACCATCACGATCGGGTACACGTCTGGCTGGGTGGGGTTGTAAAAGGGCGCGGTGTCCAGCACTAGGTCGTTGCCCTTGCCGATGATCTTGGCATTCGCGATGGTCTTGCCGACGGTGTCGGACCCGATGCGTACCGGGCGCAAGGATTTCCGGCTCGCCGGAGTCTTGATCTGGGCGGCGAACAGCCCCTGGTCCATCGCGAACGACAACTCGTTGTAGGAGATCGCGCCCTCGGTGTTCTTCACCTGCGCCGAGGTGCCGATATTGCCGTGAGCGCTGGTACCCACGCCACCGTTGAAGGTCTTGCCGGTGCCCTTGTCCCAGGCCCCGCCGGAGGCGGCCTGCAGGTAGGCCTGAAAGTGTGCGGTGGTGCCGGACGGGTCGGCGCGGTAGACGACATGGATGTTCTCCGGCGGCATTGACGCGTTCATCGCGGTGATGGCCGGATCGTCCCAGCGCGTGATGGTGCCGTTGAAAATCTTGGCCAGCGTGGGCGCGTCGAGCACCAGCGAGTCGATCGCGTTGAGGTTGTAGGTAATAGCGATCGGGCCGAACACCACGGGCAGGTTCCAGGCATCGGCGCCGCCGCACCGCTGCTTGGCCACCGCGTATTGGTCGCCGGCAAGGGGTACGTCCGAGCCGGCGAAGTCGGTCTTGCCGGCCAGCAAGTCGGTGACTCCCGCTGCTGACGCATTTGCGGTGTAGGAGAGACGTTGTCCCTTACAGGCCTTCCCATATGCGTCGACGAATCGCTTCATTGCATTTGCCCGCGCCGTCAAACCGCTGGCGGCGAGGTCTTGTTTGCCGCCGCAATCGACCCGCGCTCCGTTGGCGTAAGAAAGGGATGTGTGGGGCTTGCCGCAGCCTGAGATCACCAATGCGGCCGCGGTCAGCACCCTGATGGCGGCAGCCGGTTTGTTGTGCTTCACGTTGATTGCCTCCTCGCGAACGACAGCCGGTGAGACGGCCTTGGGCGGTGACCAAAGTCTAGCGATGCTGGTTGTCCATAGCGGCGATGAGCTGGGGTAACCGCATCAACTGGAGCGCCGCCTGGCGGGTGCGCACTCAGTCTCCGGCAGCCTGGGTAGCCTGGACGGCGAAGACGGCGCCCGGCGTCGGCGGCGAGCCCGGTTTCGGGGCGCATGTCCACCCCGCGTTCGACACACGTCGACATTCGCAGTTATCGAAGCGACGCGCAAACAAACATCAGATGAATTGAAAGTTTGCAATGTCGGCCGAAGGTGACAGGATGACTAAGGCAGTTTGCGAATAGTCGCATTTTCGATGCGATTGAGACGGGTTGATTACCATCTGACCTCGTGTCGTCTCGGGTTAGCTGGAATTGCCCAGCTATGAGAGTCTGCTGCCAGTTGTCCGCCGTGGAGGTAACCGATGACCACGCAAGCCCCGCCAACGCACGCCGCCCCGCCACCGCCCAAAAAGAAGGGCCGCCTGCTGCTCGGTCTGGGCGTGCTCTTCGCTTTCATCGTGGTGTACAGCCTGTCGTTGTTCGGGTTCCACCTGCTGGCGGAGTCCGGGGCCCCGATCAAGGCGCCTGACCTCAATGCGACCGACGACACCGTGGTTCTGGTCCGGCTGGAGAAGCTGGAGACCATCGCCAACCGCCTCACGGTGAAGGTTCTTGTGATTCCTCAGGATTCGATGTTCGACAAGCGACTCGACGTGCTGAAGACCGATACCGCGGTGCGGATGGATCCGCCCAACGATCTGGGCGACCTGCAATACCCGGCGGGAAAGTCGCCCGCACAGGTCGCCACCACGATCGAGGCACACGGCAACCCGAGTAACTGGCCGTTCGACAGCTACAGCACCGACACGCTTTCCGCGGACGTGCTCGTCGGGGCCGGGGATGCTCGCCAATACATCCCGGCCCGGGTGGAGGTCACCGGTGCGCTGGACGGTTGGGACGTCAGCGTCCGGCACGTCGGCGAGGCCAGCCAGGACTCGGACCGCGGGGACAGTGTGATCATCACGTTGCACCGGGCTAAGGGCCCGCTGATCTTCGACCTTGGTATCTGCCTGGTCCTGTTCAGCCTGCCGGCCTTGGCGTTCGCAGTGGCCATCCAGATCGCGCTGGGCCGGCGGAAATTCGTGCCACCCTTCACCACCTGGTTCGCGGCGATGCTGTTCGCCGTTATCCCGATACGTAACTTCCTCCCCGGCGCGCCGCCGCCGGGCGCGTGGATTGATCAGGCCTTGGTGATCTGGGTGCTGATCGGGCTGGTCGGGGCGATGGGCCTCTACATGTTCACCTGGTACAAGCAATCGGACTAGCGCGCCCAACGCAGGTCGGGCGCCGCCTACCCTGAGGGGGTGCTCACCGAGCTGGTCGACCTCCCCGGCGGCACCTTCCGGATGGGCTCGACGAGCTTCTACCCCGAAGAGGCGCCGATCCACACCGTGACCGTGGGTCCCTTCGCCGTGGAGCGGTACCCGGTGACCAACGCGCAGTTTGCCGAATTCGTCGCTGCCACAGGCTATGTCACGGTCGCTGAGCAGCCGATCGACCCGGCGCTGTACCCCGGTGTGGATCCCGGCGAGCTGAGCGCGGGTGCGATGGTTTTCCGTCCCACCCCCGGCCCGGTCGATCTGCGCGACTGGCGGCAGTGGTGGGACTGGGTGCCCGGCGCGAGTTGGTGCCATCCGTTCGGGCCGGACAGCGATGTCGCGGACCGGGCCGACCACCCCGTCGTGCAGGTCGCGTATCCGGACGCCGCCGCCTACGCGCGCTGGGCGGGGCGACGGCTGCCGACGGAGGCGGAGTGGGAGTACGCGGCGCGCGGCGGACGCGAGACGACCTATGCCTGGGGCGAGGAGCCCAAACCCGACGGGCAACTGATGGCCAACACCTGGCAGGGCGACTTCCCGTACCGCAACGACGGTGCGCTCGGCTGGGTGGGAACGTCGCCGGTGGGCGAGTTTGCGCCGAACGGGTTCGGACTGCACGACATGATCGGCAATGTCTGGGAGTGGACGGCCACCGAGTTTTCCGCGCATCATCGGCTCGACGAGCCACCGAAGGCCTGCTGTACACCCTCGGGGCCCGCGGACCCGGCCGTCAGTCAGGCGCTGAAGGGTGGCTCGCACCTGTGCGCGCCGGAGTACTGCCATCGCTACCGTCCGGCCGCCCGGTCGCCGCAATCACAGGACACCGCCACCACCCATATCGGATTTCGCTGCGTCGCCGACCATGGATCGGCCGCCGCGCGTTAACGACGGCTTTCGGGCAGGTGACAGAACTATGCAGGGCGCCGGATTTAGTTGCGCCGGCGGTGTGGATGTTCGCTACCATCTGCCCGTGTCGCCCCTTCAAGCTGTGCCTCGCCAGCGAGTTGCCGGCCCGGACCGATGACCACTGAGACGCCTCCGACGCAGGCGTCCGCAGAGCCGGAGCAGCCGTCGAAGCCGGGGCCGGTCGGCTTTTTCAGCCGGCACCGGCCGCGCCTGTCACTCGGGGCATTCATCCTGGCTGTCGTCATCGGCTGCTACGCCTTCTCACTGTTCGGGGTGCACTACTTGCAGCGGACGGCGGGACCGCTGCCGCCACTGGACCTGAGCGAGGGCGGCGGCAACGACACCATCGTGCAGTTGCGCCTCGATGACTTCAAAACCACTGCCAATCGGCTCAAGGTGGACGTGCTCGTTTATCCCCCGGATTCGCTGTACGACAAGCGATTCGACGTGCTGAACACCGATGTTGCGGTGCGTCTATATCCCACGAGCGACCTCGGGGATCTGCAGTTCCCGAAGGGCAAGGCGCCCGCGCAGGTCGAGACCACGATCGAGGCGCACGGGGACCCGGCCAACTGGCCGCTCGACACGTACAAAACCGAGAAAATCTCGTCCGATGCCCTGATCGGCTCGGGCGATGAGCGCAAAAAACTGCCCGCCCGGGTCGAAGTGACCGGAAGCTTGGATGGCTGGGATGTCGACATCAGCCGCGTCGACGAAACCAGCAACGTCAACTCGCGCGGTCTCGATGACGCGCAGCTAGTCATCACGCTGAAGCGGGCCAAGGGGCCGCTGGTCTTTGACCTTTTCATCTGCGTCGTCCTGATCACCCTGCCGACCCTGGCGCTGTTGGTGGCCATTCCGATGGTGATGGGCCGCAGAAAGTTCGTGCCCCCGTTCGGAACCTGGTACGCCGCGATGCTGTTCGCGATCGTCCCGCTGCGAAATATCCTGCCGGGCTCGCCACCGCCGGGCTCCTGGATCGACCAGGCCATCGTGCAGTGGGTGCTGATCGCGTTGGTGGTGGCGATGAGTCTGTACATCCTTGCCTGGGTCCGCCAAGGCGACTGAGGCGCGCGAGGGCCGGCATCGCCGCTGCTAGACACGGGTGCGGCCGAGCGGCGCCGGCGGGTCGCGCGCCCGGCGAGCTCTGCCCGGCCAGGAATTTGGCGCTGAGCAGGTCTTCACCTAGACTCTAGGGGTTGCCTTGGGCAGACCTCGGCTGGTGCGTGCAAGCGTCACAGGCCCTGCGTGCCCTTCGGTAACAAAGACCGCGCACGTCAGGTTTGTGGTGGGCCTTGCTTTCTGGAGGTTTGCCGAGGTGTCCTCCTGCCGTGCACACGTGAACTCAGTCAGGAGATCGAGTGATTCAGCAGGAATCGCGGCTGAAGGTCGCCGACAACACCGGCGCCAAGGAGATCTTGTGCATCCGGGTGCTCGGTGGCTCGTCGCGACGCTACGCCGGCATCGGTGACGTCATCGTCGCCACCGTCAAGGACGCCATCCCGGGTGGCAACGTCAAGCGCGGTGATGTCGTCAAGGCCGTCGTGGTGCGCACCGTCAAGGAGCGCAGGCGCCCCGACGGCAGCTATATCAAGTTCGACGAGAACGCCGCGGTAATCATCAAGCCCGACAACGACCCGCGCGGGACCCGCATCTTCGGGCCCGTCGGGCGCGAACTGCGCGAGAAGCGATTCATGAAGATCATCTCGCTGGCTCCGGAGGTTTTGTAGATGAAGGTCAAGAAGGACGACACCGTCCTGGTGATCGCGGGCAAGGACAAGGGCGCCAAAGGCAAAGTGCTGAAGGTTTACCCGGACCGCGACCGCGTGCTGGTCGAGGGTGTCAACGCGATCAAGAAGCACACCGCGGTTTCGACGAACCAGCGCGGCGCCCGCTCGGGCGGAATCGTCACCCAGGAAGCGCCGATTCACGTCTCGAACGTGATGGTGGTCGACTCCGACGGTAAGCCGACTCGTGTCGGCTACCGGGTCGACGAGGAGACCGGCAAGCGCGTCCGTATTTCTAAGCGCAACGGCAAGGACATCTGACATGACCACCGCAGAGAAAGTGCAGCCGCGCCTGAAAGAGCGCTACCGCAACGAGATTCGCGATGCGCTGCACAAGGAGTTCGCCTACGCCAACGTCATGCAGATCCCGACGGTGACCAAGGTCGTCGTCAACATGGGCGTCGGTGACGCCGCCCGGGATGCCAAGTTGATCAACGGCGCGGTCAGCGACCTGGCCCTGATCACCGGGCAGCGACCCGAAATCCGCAAGGCCCGCAAGTCCATCGCGCAGTTCAAATTGCGCGAGGGCATGCCGATCGGCGCGCGGGTCACCCTGCGGGGAGACCGGATGTGGGAGTTCCTTGACCGACTCACATCCATTGCGCTACCCCGTATTCGCGACTTCCGCGGCCTTTCGCCGAAGCAGTTCGACGGGGTCGGCAACTACACCTTCGGACTGGCCGAGCAGTCGGTGTTCCACGAGATCGACGTGGACAAGATTGACCGGGTCCGCGGCATGGACATCAACGTCGTCACCTCGGCGACGAACGACGACGAAGGACGAGCGCTGTTGCGGGCCCTCGGCTTTCCGTTCAAGGAGAACTGAGTAGATGGCTAAGAAGGCGCTCGTTAACAAGGCCAACGCCAAACCGCGCTTCAAGGTGCGTGGTTACACGCGCTGCAACAAGTGCGGACGTCCGCGTGCGGTTTACCGCAAATTCGGGCTGTGCAGGATCTGCCTGCGCGAAATGGCGCACGCGGGCGAACTGCCCGGCGTGCAGAAGAGCAGCTGGTAACAGGCACAGGACGAGAGACCAACCCAGAACAGGTGCGCGACAGGCCCCTAACGGGAACCATCGCGAGGAAGGTTACAGACGCTGTCATGACAATGACGGACCCGATCGCAGACTTTTTGACACGTCTGCGCAACGCCAATTCGGCGTATCACGACGAGGTGACGTTGCCGCACTCCAAGATCAAGGCCAACATCGCCCAGATCCTCAAGAGCGAGGGCTACATCAGCGACTTCCGGACCGAAGATGCTCGGGTCGGCAAGTCGCTGGTGGTTCAGCTCAAGTACGGACCCAGCCGGGAACGCAGCATTGCGGGCCTGCGTCGGGTCTCCAAGCCCGGTCTGCGGGTGTACGCGAAATCCACCGGCCTGCCCCGCGTGCTCGGCGGCCTGGGTGTCGCGATCATCTCGACATCCTCGGGCCTGCTGACCGATCGTCAGGCAGCCAGACAGGGCGTGGGCGGCGAAGTCCTCGCGTACGTGTGGTAGGGGCGGGAGGTAACAAGAAACTATGTCGCGCATTGGTAAGAAGCCGATTCCGGTTCCCGCCGGGGTCGATGTCACGATCGACGGCCAAAAGATCTCGGTGAAGGGTCCCAAGGGCACCCTGGACCTGACGGTCGCCGAGCCGATCACGGTGGTACGCAGCGAAGACGGTGCGATAGTGGTCAACCGTCCGGACGACGAGCGGGAAAACCGTTCGCTGCACGGGCTTTCGCGCACCCTGGTGTCCAACCTGGTCACCGGCGTCACGCAGGGCTACACCACCAAGATGGAGATCTTCGGCGTCGGCTACCGGGTGCAGCTCAAGGGCTCCAACCTCGAGTTCGCGCTCGGTTACAGCCATCCCGTGTTGATCGAGGCGCCCGAGGGCATCACGTTCGCGGTGGAGACGCCGACGAAGTTCAGCGTCACCGGGATCGACAAGCAGAAAGTCGGCCAGATTTCGGCGAACATCCGTCGCCTGCGCCGTCCCGACCCCTACAAGGGCAAGGGCGTGCGCTACGAGGGTGAGCAGGTCCGCCGCAAGGTCGGAAAGACAGGTAAGTAGTCATGGCGAAAACACAGGCTGACGCGCCAAAGTCGGTGGGTAAGAACATCTCCGCCACTCGACGTGTCGCACGGCTGCGCCGGCACGCGCGGCTGCGCAAGAAGATCGCCGGCACCTCGGAGCGTCCCCGCCTGGTGGTGAACCGGTCCGCGCGACACATCCACGTGCAACTGGTCAACGACCTGACCGGCACCACGGTGGCCGCCGCATCATCGATCGAAGCGGACGTGCGTGGCGTCGACGGTGACAAGAAAGCCCACAGCGTGCGGGTCGGCCAATTGATCGCCGAGCGCGCCAAGGCCGCCGGCATCGACAACGTGGTGTTCGACCGTGGCGGATACAGCTACGGCGGACGGATCGCGGCGCTGGCCGATGCCGCCCGTGAGAACGGATTGAAATTCTGATGACAACTGGAAGGACCGCATAATGGTGGAGCAGTCCGCTGGGGGGCAAGGCGCCCCGGACAGCCGTGACGGCCGCGATTCCCGCGACTCCCGTGACGGGCGGGGTCGGCGCGACGGCGGCGGTGGCCGCGGCCGCGACCGCGATGGCGACAAGAGCAACTACCTGGAACGGGTCGTCGCGATCAACCGTGTTTCCAAGGTGGTCAAGGGCGGTCGGCGATTCAGCTTCACCGCCCTGGTCATCGTGGGTGACGGCGCGGGCATGGTCGGCGTCGGCTACGGCAAGGCCAAGGAAGTTCCGGCCGCGATCGCCAAGGGCGTGGAAGAGGCGCGCAAGGGCTTCTTCCGGGTCCCGCTGATCGGCGGCACGATCACGCACCCGGTGCAGGGTGAGGCGGCCGCTGGTGTGGTGCTGCTGCGCCCGGCCAGCCCGGGTACCGGTGTGATCGCGGGCGGTGCGGCACGTGCTGTGCTGGAATGCGCCGGAGTGCACGACATCCTGGCCAAGTCGCTGGGAAGCGACAACGCGATCAACGTGGTGCACGCCACGGTCGCGGCGCTCAAGATGTTGCAGCGCCCGGAGGAGGTGGCCGCTCGTCGCGGTCTGCCGATCGAGGATGTCGCCCCGGCCGGGATGCTGAAGGCGCGACGGGAAAGTGAAGCGCTGGCCGCCAGTGCCGCGCGTGAAGGAACGGCACAGCAATGAGCCAGCTGAAGATCACCCAGGTGCGCGGCACGATTGGGGCGCGCTGGAAGCAGCGCGAGTCCCTGCGCACCCTGGGGCTGCGAAAGATTCGCCAGTCGGTGGTCCGCGAGGACAACCCCCAGACCCGCGGGCTGATCGCGGTGGTGAACCACCTGGTTGAGGTGGAGGAGACCAAATGACCATCAAGCTGCACGACCTGAAGCCGGCCCCCGGGTCGAAGACGGCGCGCACCCGCGTCGGTCGCGGTGAGGGTTCTAAGGGTAAGACCGCCGGCCGCGGTACCAAGGGCACCAAGGCACGCAAGAACGTGCCGGTGACCTTCGAGGGTGGTCAGATGCCGATCCACATGCGGCTGCCCAAGCTCAAGGGATTCAAGAACCGATTCCGCACCGAGTACGAGATCGTCAACGTCGGCGACATCAGCCGGCTGTTCCCCGAGGGCGGCGCCATCGGCGTCGCCGAGCTGGTTACCAAGGGCGCGGTTCGGAAGAACTCGCTGGTGAAGGTGCTCGGCGACGGCGACCTGACCGTCAAGGTCGAGGTGTCGGCGCACAAGTTCAGCGGCAGCGCCCGCGACAAGATCACCGCCGCCGGGGGCTCGGCCACCGAGCTCTCCTAACGCTGCGCTTCGGCCCCGACATCCATCAATGCGGACACGGTAGCGAGCGCGGAATCTAGTGCCGCGCTTCGGGTTTCGCTCTGTTCGGGCATGCCGCGCGAGATCAGGACCGATCCGACCATCAAGGCGACAATGCTCCATGCCCGTCGCCGACGGTCGGACTCGTCGCCATCGAGCAGCTCGGTGATCCGGTCGATCAGGGCGATCATCTTGCGTTCGTAGGTCTCTTTGACGGACGGTTCGGCGCGGGACACGTCCGCGCTCAGCGCGGGCATCACGCACCCGCCCGCCACATCGAGGCTGTGATCGGTGTTCATGTATCCGTGGAGAAAAGCGACCATGTGCGCCCGCGCCTCGGCGTGGGTCATTGCACCCGTATCCGTCACGAACGGTTCGCCCAACCCCGCCTCGACGACGGCCTCGAGAATCGCGGTCTTGCTCGGGAAGTTCGAGTAGAACGCGCCCGACGTGACGCCAGCGGCGGCGGCCAGCCCGTCGACGCCGATGCCGTTGAATCCGCTCGTCTTGAGCGAGCGGGTGCCGGCGCGCACGAGGGCGTCGCGCGCGCGTGCCTTCTGGCCTGGTGGATATCTCACTGGTCCCGCCCTTCTGCTTGACGTTCGCACCATCATAGAATAACGTCCGTTACGATAACGATCGTGATTCAACGAGTACGGCGAAAGGCATCCGATGGTCAGCACGCAGGCGAAAGAGTTCGCCGATTTCTTCGGCGCCCTGAGCGCGCGGTCCGCCAACCCCAATTTCGACATCGGCACGGTGCGCGATGTCATCGAGACGATGCATCTGGCCACCAAGGAGCCCGAGGGTGTGACCTACGCCGAAGTGGATGCCGGCGGGGTGGAGGCGCTGTGGTGCATTCCCGTCGATGCCGACCAGGACCGCGTGCTGCTGCACAGTCACCTGGGCGGCACCGTCGTCGCGTCCATGCACTCGGATCGCAAGGCCGCGGCGCACATCGCGAAGGCGGCGGGCGCGCGCGCCCTGGTACTCAACTTCCGGCGCTCGCCGGAACACAAATTCCCCGCCCAGATCGAAGACGTGCGCAATGCCTACAACTGGCTGCTGGCACAGGGGTACCAACCGGAAAACATTGCCAGTGTTGGGCATTCGGTCGGCGGCAACTTTGCGGTCGGTCTGGCCATCGCGCTGCGCGACGAAGGAGCCGCGCTGCCGGGGAGATCGTGTCGATCTCCCCGTGGGTCGATCTGACGATGACGAACGAGACGTACACCACCAATGCGGAGCGAGACCGGCTGCTGTCGCGGCCGCTCGCGGAGTTCTTCCGCTCGTCCTGGCTGGACGGCACCGGCGTGGCCTTCGACGACCCGCGGGTGAGCCTGCTTGGCGCGGATCTGTCCGGGCTGCCGCCGACCGCGGTGTTCTGGGGCGCCGACGAACTGCTCGCCGGTGAGGACGCCGAATTCGCCCGTCGCATCGAGGCGGCCGGAAACGACGTCCTGGTGCGCGAGGTCGAAGGGGGCCAGCACTCCTTCATCGTCGCCGCGGGCTGGGTGCCCGAGGTCGACGACGCGATCGCCGAGATCGGCGACTGGCTGCGCAAGAAACTGGGTAACTGACTAACCGAGCTGCGGAATCACTTCTGCGGCAAGGCGTTCCATCTGCTCACGGTTCTCTCCGACGTCGGCACCCAGCGGGTTCAGCAGTAGCGTCTGGGCGCCGGCATCGAGCACCTCTTGGAGCCCGCGGGCGACATCGTCGGGCGTGCCGGACACCGGGACCGCCTCGATGCCGGGTATCACACCGCTGTAAGTGCGCTCCAACCCGTCCAGCACTCGCTCGCGGGCGCGTGCGGCGTCGTCGTCGACCATCAGATAAACGCGCTTACTGATCGGAAAGTGCGCCGGGTCCTTCTGCTGTTCGTCGAGCTCGCGAAGCACGATCGGGACGGCTTCGGCGAAGGCTTCGGTCGGCGACGCGCCCGCGCCCATGAAGGCGTCGCCGTGGCGCACCGCCCGGGCCAAGGCCTTGGGCGCCATGCCGCCGAACCAGATCGGCGGGTGCGGGCGCTGCACCGGCTTGGGTTGGAACGGCAGATTGGCGACCTCGCGGAACCGGCCGTGGAAGTCCACCGTCGGCTCGTCGGACCAGGCCGCCTTCATCAGGGTGAGGCCTTCGTTGAACCAGGAGATGAAGGTGTCCTTGTCGACGCCGAACGCCGCGAGCGTGGGCCCGCCGCGCCCGGGTGCGACACCGATATCCAGGCGGCCGTGGCTGATCCGGTCGACCGTGGCCACCGCGGAGGCCAGCTGAAGCGGCTCGTGCTGCGACGTCACCAGCACGGCCACCCCGAGCCGCAATCGCTGCGTGAAGGCCGCGCAAAAAGACAGCAACTCCAGCGGCGCCAGCAGCGGCGCGCGGCCGATGGTCTGCTCGAGCGTCCAGATCCCCTCGAATCCGAGTTCTTCGGCGCGCTCCACGTATGAGCGCAGGCCGTCTCGGTCGAAGTCCGCGTAGTCGAACTGGGGGATCGCAATCGAGAACCTCACGAACTCACCCTACGGGCGCCGATCGGTACGCTGCAGAGCATGTTCGCCTTCCTGCCCTCTCTGCCTGGTATCGACGACGTGCGCGCCCTGGCCGGCCGTGTCGACACGGCTCGACACCACGGCGTCCCCAATGGCTGCGTGCTCGAATTCGATCTGCGCTCGCTGCCGCCTGAGACGGCGGGCTTCGACCCGATGGCGCTCGTCACCGGGGCGCAGCGGCCGATAACGCTGCGCCAGGCGGTCGCCGCGATCCACCGCGCCACCGAGGATCCCCGGGTCGCCGGCCTGATCTCCCGGGTGCAGCTCGCGGCCGCACCGCCGGCGGTGGTCCAGGAGCTGCGCGAGGCGATCGCTGCGTTCAGCGCGGTGAAGCCATCGCTGGCCTGGGCCGAGACCTACCCGGGCACGCTGTCCTACTACCTGGCGTCGGCGTTCAGCGAGGTCTGGATGCAGCCCTCGGGCACTGTCGGGCTGATCGGATTCGCGAGCAACGCGACCTTCCTGCGCACCGCGCTGGACAAGGCGGGAATCGGCGCCGAGTTCGTCGCCAGGGGCGAATATAAGTCGGCGGCAAACGTTTTCACCGAAGAGGGTTTTACCGAGGCTCATCGCGAAGCGGTAACCCGGATGCTGGAAAGCCTGCAGGATCAGGTGTGGCGCGCGATCGCGGAGTCTCGCAGGATCGACTCCGCCGCGCTCGACGCGCTGGCCGACCGTGCTCCGCTGCTGCGCGACGACGCCGTGTCCTCCGGCCTAGTCGACCGCATCGGCTTCCGCGATCAAGCTCACGCGCGGATCGCGGAACTAGTTGGCGTGGAAGGTGTTTCGTCTGACAAAGACGACGCCGAGACCGATCCCGAGAAGCTGGCGCCGCGGCTCAACCTGACCCGCTATGCTGCCGCGTCCCGGTCGCGGCTGGTGCCACCGACGCCACCGATTCCCGGCCGCCGACCCAAGCCCACCTTCGCCGTGATCACGCTGCAGGGTCCGATCGTCAACGGCCGCGGCGGGCCGCAATTCCTGCCGTTCGGCAACTCGAGCGTGGGCGGTGACACGATCGCGGCGGCGCTGCGTGAGGCGGCCGGCGACGATTCGGTGTCGGCGATCGTGCTGCGGATCGACAGCCCCGGCGGCTCGGTCACCGCGTCGGAGACCATCTGGCGCGAGGTGGCGCGGGCCCGCGAACGCGGCAAACCGGTGGTGGCATCGATGGGCTCGGTGGCCGCGTCCGGTGGCTACTACGCCGCGATGGCCGCCGACGTGATCGTGGCCAACGCGACCACGATCACCGGTTCGATCGGTGTGATCACCGGAAAGCTGGTGTTCCGCGATCTCAAGGAGCGCTTCGGAGTCGTCTCGGATGCGGTGCGCACCAACGCCAATGCCGACGCGTGGTCGACCGATGTGCCCTTCACGGCGCAGCAGCGCGCCGATCGGGAGGCCGAGGCGGACCTGATCTACGCCGACTTCGTGCAGCGCGTCGCCGAGGGTCGCAACCTCAGTACCGAGGCCGTCAACGCCGTTGCCCAGGGGCGGGTGTGGACCGGCGCCGACGCCCTCGAGCGTGGCCTGGTCGACGAGCTCGGGGGCCTGCGCACCGCGGTGCGCCGCGCCAAGGTCCTGGCCGGTCTGGACGAGGACGCCGAGGTCCGGGTCGTCGGCTTCCCGGGATCCTCGCTGCTTCAGCTGGTGCGCCCCCGGGCATCCTCGCAACCGGCCGCCGCGTCGCTGCCGGACGCGGTGGGCGCGTTGCTCGGGCGTACGGTCGCCGCGATCGTGGAGAACCTCGAGCAGGCGGTCAACGGTGCCAGCGTGCTGTGGCTGGGGGAGTCGCGCTTCTAGCCGGCCAGCCGGCCGCTGATGAAGATGATCTCGCCGAGCGGGTCGTCGTTTTCCGGCGGGGGGACTTCCAGGCCGTTGCGGCCGAACAATTCGGTTCGCGTGACGCCCTCGACGCTCCAGCCCAAGGTGTGAAGATAGTCGACGACGTGGTTGCGCTGCCCGGCGTACACCAGCGACGCCATGTCGATGTCGACGCCGTGCTCCCGGAACGAGCCCGACATCTCCCGTACCCGATCGGCGTCGAAATCGACTATGCCCGGCACGAATTCGGTGGCGATCGTGCTGCCCGGCGCGGACAGTGCGGTGATGTTGTCGAACAGCCGGTCCTGGGCCTCCGGTGGCAGGTAGATCAACAGCCCCTCGGCCAACCACGCGGTCGGCGTGCTGGTGTCGAACCCGGCGGCTCGTAGTGCCGCCGGCCAGTCCTGGCGCAGATCGATCGGAACGGTGTGCCGGGTTGCGGTGGGTTGTGCCCCGATGTCGGCCAAAGTGCTTGTCTTGAAATCGATTACCTGCGGCTGGTCGATTTCGTACACCACCGTCTCGGCGGGCCACGGCAACCGGTAGGCGCGCGCGTCCAACCCGGACGCGAGGATCACCACCTGGCGTACACCGGCGGCGGTGGCGTCCGAGAAGTAGTCGTCGAAATACCTGGTGCGCACCGCCATTCCGTCGACCATCGACTGCATGCGGACCGGGGTGGCGTTCTCGATGGCCGACAGGTCGAGCTCGCCGTCAATCATCTTGGTGAAGAAATCCACCCCGACCGCGCGCACGAGTGGTTCGGCGAACGGATCGTTGATCAAAGCGCGCGGATCCTTGGTCGCCATGGCGCGCCCGGTCGCGACCATGGTCGCGGTCGCGCCAACGCTGGACGCCAGATCCCAATTATCGTCGTGTGCGCGAGGCATGGGGAGGACTTTAGCCCGGCGACGATGTGCGCCGTAAGGCGCGCTGGGGAATCGGGCAATCGACGGTAGCCAAGCCCTATTTCAGAGTCGCGGCGACATAGCTCATGTCACCGAAGACGGCCGTCATCTCGTCCGACGGGAACTCAAACCCGTTGCGGGCATACAGCTCCTTGGCGGAATGCGCCGTGACCTGCCAGCCATGCGTGGTCAGATACTCCACCACGACACTGCGTTCACCCGGGTAGAACAGATCGGCCGCGTTGAGGTTGAACCCGAAGCTGCGCCACCGGTCGCTGATCTGCTGCAAGCGCTCGTCGGTGAACGCGTTGGGATCGGGCACATGCTCGGTGGCAAGGCGGCTGCCCGGCGCGCTCAGAGCGGTGATGTGGTCGAACAGCCGGTCTTGAGCTTCCGGCGGCAGGTACGGCAGCAGGCCTTCCGCACTCCACGCGGTCGGCTGGGTGGCGTCGAAGCCGGCCGCCCGCAGGTCCGCGGGCCAGTCGTCGCGCAGGTCGATCGCGACCGTGCGCCGCTCGGCGCTCGGAGCGGCGCCAAGGCCGGCCAGCGTGTCGGTTTTGAACGCGATGACTTGCGGCTGGTCGATCTCGTACACCACGGTGCCCGCCGGCCATGGCAAACGATAGGCCCTGGTGTCCAGGCCGGACGCCAGGATCACCGCCTGTCGCACACCGTCTTCGGTTGCGGCGGTGAAGAAGTCGTCGAAAAACCTGGTCCTCACCGTCATCTGATGAATCCGCGCCTGACGGTTGAGCAGCGCGTCGTCCTCGAAATTGATCTCCCCGTCGATGACACGGACGAACACATCCAGCCCCACGGCCCGCACCAGCGGATCGGCGTAGGGATCGTCAAGGAGCGCGTCGGGTCCCTGCGACGCCACGGCGCGGGAGGCGGCGACCATCGTGGCCGTCGCTCCCACGCTGTTGGCAAGGTCCCAGCTGTCGCCGTCGGTGCGCCCCGTCTCGGCTGTCATTTCTTCTCCAGGGTTCCGCTGGTGTAGAGCATTTCACCCATCCGCATGTCGTCGTCCTTGAGCGGGGCAAAGCCGTTGTCCGCCAACAACTCCTGAATGCTCTTGCCGGCCAGGTTCCAGCCGCGGTCGGCGAGGTATCCGACCGCTTCGTTGCGGTCGCCGAGGTAGACCAGGCCGGCCATGTCGAGATCGAAGCCGTGGGCGCGCCAGCGCTCGGCGATGGTCTGCATACGCTCCCGCAGCTTGTCCTGTTCACCCGGCTCGGGGTTCGGCGCGCTCTCGATGGCCACCCGGCTGCCCGGCGCGCTCAGTGCGGTGATGGTGTCCAGCAGCCGATCCTGGGCGTCCGGCGGCAGGTAGCCGAGCAGGCCCTCGGCGCTCCACGCCGCGGGCTGTGCCGGGTCGAAGCCGGCGGTGCGCAGCGCGGTGGGCCAGTCGTCACGCAGATCGATGGCCACCACCCGCCGGTCGGCGGTCGGCGCGGCTCCCAGGTTGGCCAGGGCCCTGGTTTTGAATTCGATCACCTGCGGCTGGTCGACCTCGTAGACGACGGTGCCGGCGGGCCACGCCAACCGGTAGGCACGGGAATCGAGCCCCGACGCCAGGATCACAACCTGCTTGATACCCGCCGTCGTGGCGTCGGTGAAGAACTCGTCGAAGAACTTGGTGCGCACGGCCATGTTGTCGGCCATGCGCGACATCGCCCCGGCCGATCCGGTGGCCCCGTCGTGCACGTCGTTCAGCTCGGCGGGGTCGAGTTCGCCGGTGGCCAGCCGGGAGAGTAGGTCGACACCGACGGCCTTGACCAGCGGTTCGGCGAACGGGTCGTTGATCAGTGGGCGCTCGGCCCGGGTCGCGATCGCCCGTGCGGCCGCGACCATCGTGGCCGTTACCCCGACGCTGGACGCCAGGTCCCAGGTATCGCCCTCGTATCTGGTGGAAGTCATTGGGTGCCCCTTCTATCGTATGTATTTAGCTTACCTTCGTTAATGCTTAGCCGATATAACAAGCTTTCCCGCTGTACGCTTCTCGCGATTCGGGGCAACCTTGACGGATGGCGAACGCAACGCCGACGCCATATGTGTTGACCAACCACCTGATGCCGCCATCGCCATGATGGAATCCGCGTCGTGCCTGGAAGGATCCGAACATCGCGCGTTCGGAGGCGACGCGGACATTGCAGGCCGGCGTGAGTTCGGGGCCACCGGTCAGCGCCCACCCGTTGACGGCGGCGACGGTCTCGCCAGGTCCGCGCCCGCACAGAAGGCGTCACCGACACCGGTCAATATCGCGACATCCGCGTCGTCGTTGTCCCGGAAGCGGCAGGGCTCCTAGTGCATATCCGGGGTGACGGCGTTCTTCAGCTGTGGTCGGTTGAGCGTGACCTAGGCGATTCTGTCCCGTTCGTACCCGATCTCGATCATCGGTCAATCTTGCGCATAGTCGGGCCGGGTGGCCTGATAGAAGCTGAGTTGACCGACGATCCGTTGCGGCTTGGTGGCGAGTTCGATGCAGTCGAACCCCGCCGCGCGCAGCAGCTTGGGCACCGCGTCCCCTAGGTTGCCGGCCGCGTGATGGTTGTGCCGGATGAGCCGTGCCGACAAGCCACCGCTGGTCGTGTCGCCGCTGATGTCGACCAGGTGCAGTCTCCCACCGGGACGCAACACACGAAATATTTCCGCCGCGGCGCGCGGCTTTGCGTCGTCGTTGACGTGATGCAGCATCATCGATGACAGAACCCGGTCGAATTCGCCGTCGGCGTAGGGCAGCCGTTCGGCATAGCCTTGATCGAAGCGAATCCCGGTCAACCGGTTGGCCTTTCGTTTTGCGACCGCCAAGATTCGCGGGTCCGGGTCACAGCCGGTTACGTCCGCGCAAGGGTGGGTCCGCTTGACGTGGATCGCGAGATTTCCTGTACCACAGCCTATTTCCAATACACGCTGACCGTCGGAGATATCCGCCTGGCTGACCAGCTTTCGATAGACGCTGCCGAGGCCCATCAGCCGGGCGATCAAGTCGTACGCCGGCAGAAAGGCGGCATGACCGGTCGCGGGAAGGTAGTCATGTGGATGATGTTTTGTCATATCACTCATTGTGGGCCGGTGGCCCCGTAAAGAATTGGGTAATCCTCGTCAAAAGTTGGACTATATTCTGCAGTATGAGGCAGGCGCCCCGACTGGCCGGCCACCGCGGCGGTGTGCCGATCTACCAATATCGGAACGAACCGGACATGTCTCCAGTGTCGCTGCATCGTCAGATGGGCGAGCTTGGCGAGCGGGGCCGCCACATTCACGACTTCCCGGCGCTGTGGTATCTCCCCGCTGCCGGCCTGGTGTATGTGGCTGCCGCGGGCGAGGTGCTGGATCCCGGGCAGCTGGTAGATCTGGATGCCGGTGTCGCGGTGTTCTTCGATCCCGCCGCGCTCGGCGAGGATGCACGCTCGCCATGGCCGGCCTGGCGGTGCCGCCCGCTGCTCTTTCCGTTCCTGCACGGATATTCCGGTGGGGTGTTGCGGCTGGAGATACCCGAGGACCGACGGCCCATGTGGGACAACGCGATCCAATCGATCGAAACCGAACTCACCACCCGGCAGGAGGGCCATCGGCAGGCAGCCCTGGCGCACCTGACGCTGCTGCTGATCGAGCTCGTGCGCCTAGCCCGCGACGTGGTGGCTGGCCTGCGGCGCAGCGGTGAACCGCTGCTGGCCGACGTGTTCGCGGTGATCGACCGACGACACGGTGAACCGCTGTCGCTGCGCGACGTCGCCGGTGAGGTCGGCTTGACGCCGGGGCACTTGACCACCGTCGTACGCCGCCGCACCGGACGCACAGTGCAGGAGTGGATCATCGAACGCCGAATGGCCGAAGCGCGCACCTTGCTGGAGGAAACAGATCTCCCGATCGCCGAGATCGCGCGACGGGTCGGGGTTTTCGATCCCGGCTACTTCACCCGGTTGTTCAGCCGGGAACACGGCATGACGCCGCGCGACTGGCGGGGGAGCCGACTCCGTCAGAGCTGGTAGCACGCACAGCGTGCTTCCCGGCCGGGAACTCAGCGTGACGTCTTGGCCAATGCCGACGTTGTGAGAAGAGCGGCTGTGAACCTCTGGCAGAGTGCCAATTGTGGCACACAGCTGTTTGGTCGGCCTTGACGTCGGTACGAGTGCTGTCAAGGCGATACTGATCGATACCGACGGCAACCGGCTGGCTGATTGCACATACCCACTGGCGTTGTCGCGACCCTCGGCGGGCCACGTGGAGCAGGATCCAGCCGCTTGGATTGACGGGGTGCTGACCGCGCTGACGGAATTTGAGTTCGAGCAAGACCTTTCCGGACTCGTCGGAATCGGCATCACATCGCAAGTGAACACGCATGTATTCGTCGGACCAGAGGGCGAGACTCTGATGCCCGCTATCACGTGGCAAGACACCCGCTGCGCATCCGACGCTGCGGTGCTCGCGGCGCAAGTCGACGCCGAGCAGCAACAAGCATGGTTCGGTACGCCGGCTCCGATCGACGCGAGTCACGCGTTGGCTCGGTTGGCGTATGTCGCGCGCATGTACCCCGAGGTCTACGCGAAGACTCGACATGTCCTGCTGCCGAAGGACTATTGCGTAATGCGGCTGACCGGGGCGGTGTTCTCCGACACGATCTCAGCGGTCCGCCTGGCCGGCAGGCAAGGCTACGTAAACCAGTTGCTCGACCTGGCGCCGCGAGCGCAGGAGTTGCTGCCGTCGTTGCGAGGCTTTCATCATGTGGCAGGACGGGTGCGCGAAGGGATGCCTTGTGCCGGAACGCCGGTAGTTGTAGGTGCTATGGACGCGTGGGCCGGTATGTATGGTTCCGGCGTGCTGCGCGACGGTGACGCGATGTATCAAAGCGGCACGAGCGAGATCTTGGGTATCATCTTGCCGACCGTCAACCCCACGCGAGGCGTGGTCGTGTTCCCCTCGTATGACAACGTCGTACTCCACGCAGCGCCTACCCAATCCGGAGGGGCCGCACTGCAATGGGTTTCGGAGTTACTCGGCAGGACGCCCGCTCAGTTGTCGGTGCTGGCGGCAGGAACTAAGCCGGGACCGTCCGTGCCGTTGTTTCTGCCGCACTTGGAGGGTGAGCGTGCGCCGATCTGGGATGCCGGCTCGAAGGGCGCGTTCGCGGGCATCGGTTCCCAGGCAGGAGCCGCCGAGATGGCGCGCAGCGTGATGGAAGGGGTGGCCTTCTCGGCGCGGTGGGCTTTCCAAGCGTTGCAGCGGTCGGCGAATCTTGATGTATCGCAGGCAAATATAAGCGGTGGCGGTTCTCGATCAGATACCTGGTGTCAGATCCGCGCCGATGTTCTCGGCTTTCCGCTTCGGCGCAGTGCGGTGGCGAACGCCGCGGTTCTCGGTGCAGCCCTGCTGGCGGGTGTGGGCACCCAAACGGTTCGCTGCATGAGTGACGCCGTGCGACGGCTTGTCCGGTTCGACCGCATTTTCGAGCCGCAAATTGCCCATCGTGAGTATTACGACGAAAAGTTCGCGGGCTTTCAGGAGCTCTACTACGCGCTGCGCGACATTCGCAAACGAACTGCGGCAGAGACGTTCTCGGACATGGTCGACCAGACCCCTAGACCAATGCGCCCTGAGATCCGATGATCGGCAGATCGATCGGGGTGATGACGCCCGGCGGCGCCTCGCAGAGGAAGGGTATGGCGTTGACCGCCGCGATGGCGGTGCTGTCCATCAGGACGGTCATGGCGTCCTGACCCGGATGGCCGAATCGGATCGTCGCGTCGACGTACGGTTCGCCGTCGATCACCACGCTGAAACCCTCGGGGTCTTCCCATTGCGGATCGAGCGCGTCGCTGCTCATCGTCCAACAGATCGCCAGCTCGATCACCGGACGGCCGTTGCGGTGCCCGCGGTAGCTGCGGCGCTGACCTCCGGTCGTGCCGGCGGCGTAGTCCGTCCAGCCCAGGTGCACATCTCGGGTCAGAATCGCGTTCTCGACGAATGCGTCCGTCGAGTCCAGCTCGACGCCGAGCATGCCTGCGATCATGTCGAGCGTCTCGAAGTATCCGAGGCCATACTTTTGGATCTGCGGGTCAATCGATTTCACCCGTTCCCGCGGGGACTTGCCGAATCCGAGCACCTTCCATACGTCTTGGACGGGATAGGTGGTGCAGTCCAACGTCTCAACAAGCTTGACGCTGTGTACTTTTCGGCACGCGCCGGTGAGGAAGCCGGCGACGACATTGATGAAACCCGGCTCGAATCCCGTTCCTAGGAAGGTCGCACCGCCATGGTGCGCCGCGGCCTCGAGTGCCGCGTGTTCCGCCGGGTGATGGGAACCGGTCAGGAAGTCTCCCGTGGTCACCACGTTGATGCCGCTGCGCAGGAGCCGGGCCACCAGTTCGAAGTCGATGGCGCGCGGCATGTAGCTCACGCAATCCGGTGCCAGCGCGATCACTGCGTCGACATCGTCGGTCGCGGTTACACCGATCGGGGGACGCTCGGCGAGAAGTCCTGCGTCACAACCCACTTTGTCCGACCCGAAGGCGTGGACGCCGACGACGTCGAAATCGCGGCGGTCGATCAGGGCGCCCAAGGCTCGCTTGCCGATGTTGCCGGTCGACCATTGCACCATCCGATAAGTCATAGCGGTTCGATGTCCAGCCATTCGTCGACCTCGAATTGATCGGCGACGGCGCGGATCGACGCGCCCCCGTGGCCGGGGTAGTGCGCCGGGATCACGGTCGCGTGTGTTTGCGCGGCCTCGGTGAAGATCCGGTGCCGGGTGGCCGCGGCGGCGGTGGCATCCACGTCGAAGGCGCACGGGTCGGCGGGACGGCGCACTTGCAGCGGGCTGTGCGTGATGTCGCCGACGAACACCGCGGGCACCCCCGCGTCCAGCCACAGCACCGAGGAGCCGGGCGTGTGTCCCGCGGCGGGCCGCAGGCGCAGTGACGGGCTGATCTGATGGTCGTCGGACCATTGGACGAGCTGGCCCGCGTCGTCGATCGGCAACACGCTGTCGGCGAACACCAGCTGATCGCCGTGCTGCGCGGTGGCCTCCTGCTCGGTGCGCGGCGATCGCCGCGCTGCCGGTCCGTCGGGCGCGAAGTAGCGGTAATCGGCCGCGGGCGCGAGATATCGGGCGTTGGGGAACGTCGGGACCCAGGTGTCCCGGGAGCTACTGTCGAGCATCGTGTTCCATCCGACGTGGTCGGAATGGATGTGGGTGTTGATCACCACGTCCACCGCGCCGCGATCGATTCCGGCCGAGTCCCACGCGGTGAGGAAGCCGGTCTTCAGCCCATCCAGCGGCGGCATGTGCGGGCGCTGTCGGTCGTTGCCGACGCCGGTGTCCACCACGACGGTCAGCCCGTCGACCTCGACCACCCAGCTTTGCACCGCGATACGCCATTTCTCGGTGTCGGGATCGAAGAAGTCCGGCACCAGCAGGTCGGCGTTGTCGTGCCATCCGTCCGGCGGGGTTTTCGCGAAAGACTTTGTCCCCAGCTCGAACTGAAATTCCACGATCCGCGTCACGCAGGCGCGGCCCAGCTGTACCCGGCTCATAGTGGATTGGCGCGCAGGTAGCCGTAAACGCCGGCGAAGTTGCGGTTCACGTCTTCGGGTATCGGCACCGGGCCGCCGAGAGCCCTTGCCCCCCAGACAATCTGAGCGGTGCGCTCGACGAGCGCAGTGATGTGCAGGACCTTGTCCGGGCGGGGGCCCACCGCGACCAGGCCGTGGTTGGCGATCAGGGCCGCGCCGCGACCTTCCAGTGCCTTGACCGCGTTGGCCCCGACGTCGGGGGTGCCGGATGCGGCGTAGTCGGCGCAGCGCACGTCGCCGCCGACGTAGACCGCGAATTCGTCGATGCAGGCCGGAATCGGCTGGTGTGCGATCGCGAACATCGTCGCCCACACGGGATGACTGTGAATAACGCTGCCGATGTCGTCGAACGCCTGATACGCCGCCAGGTGCAGGTGCATCTCCGACGACGGCGCCCGGCCCTGCTTGGCGTGCTGCACGGCGCCGTCGGGATCGATCAGCACCAGGTCGTCGAGCTGCATGTCGCGATAGTCGACCGAGGAGGGAGTGATGACGACGTTGCCGTCGGACCGTCGCGCCGAGATGTTGCCGGCGGTTCCCTCGACGAGCCCGCGCCGCAGCATGTCTTTGGCCGCTTCCAGCACCGCGGTTTCCGGGTTGTCCACGAACTTCATGACCCCAGCACCTCCGGGTTGACGATATGAGCTGGCGTGTTGCCGGATAGCAACGCTTCCAGATCGTCGGCCACCATCTTTGCCTGCCGTGCCTCAGTGTCCCAGGTCGCCCCGCCGATGTGCGGGGTCAGCACGACGTTGGGCATGCTCGCCAACGGATGATCCGTGGCAAGCCATTCGCCCACGAAGTGGTCCAGTCCCGCCGCGGCCACCTTGCCGCTGCGCAGCGCGTCGACGAGTGCGTCGGTGTCGTGCAGTTGCGCGCGGGCGGTGTTCAGGAAAACCACGCCGTCGCGCATGGCGGCGAATTGGCTCGCGCCGATCATCCCCGCGGTGTCGTCGGTGACCGGTGCGTGCAGCGAGATGACGTCGGCCTCGGTGAGCAGTTCGTCGAGGCTGTGCTGGGCTTCGTCGTGATACGGGTCGTGGGCGATGACCCGCATGCCCAGCCCCGTCAGCCGCCACCGCACGGCCCGGCCGATGGCGCCCAGCCCCACCACCCCCGCGGTGCGCCCCGCGATCTCCCAACCCCGGAAGCGCTGATAGGGAATGCTGCCGTCGCGAAACATGTTGCCGCTGCGCACATCCGCGTCGGCGGTCAGCAGGTGGCGGGTGACGGCCAGCAGCAGCGCGACCGCCATCTCGGCAACCGCGTCGGCGTTGCGGGCCGGCGTGTTCAGCACCGGGATGCCCGCCGCGGTGGCTGCGGCGATGTCGACGTTGTTCGGGTCGCCGCGGGTCGAGGCCACGGCGATCAGGGCACGCGACCCTTGGTCGAACACCGGGCCACTAACAAAGTCGCTTTCCACCACGACGACGTCGGCGGCCTCGGCGCCGATCCGCTCGGCCAACTGCTCGGGGCTGTAGATCCGCAGCGGGGTTTGATCGATCCACGGGTCATACACCACGTCGGCGAGCTGACGGAGTTTGGCGAAGCCCGGACCGCGCAGCGGGGCCGTCACCAGGGCACGCGGTCTCGATGTCACGAGTGCCAATGCTGGCGTACGGTGACGCCCGTGTCACGTAACGGCGTCACGATCGGCATCGACATCGGGACCACGGCGGTCAAAGCGGTCGCCGCCGACGCCGACGGCCGCGTGACGGCGCGGGCGCGCATTCCGCATCAGGTGCGGGTGCCGACGCCCAACCGGCTCGAGCACGACGCCGACGAGGCGTGGCGGCGCGGCCCCCTGGCCGCCCTGGACCAGGTACGGCAACAGGTACCCGGCCCCGAGGCCCGCGCGGTAGCCGTTTCGGCGATGGTTCCCTCGCTGACCGCCGTCGACGCCGCCGGCCGGCCCGTCATGCCGGGCCTGCTCTACGGCGACGAACGCGGCCGGGTCGACGGCGATCAGCCGCTTCCCGCGCTGGGCGAAGCCGCCGAGTTCCTGCGCTGGATGGCGGCCGAAGCCTCCGAGGCGGCCGGGTATTGGCCGGCGCCGGCGGTGGCCAACCACGCGCTGGCGGGTGAGGCGGTGATCGACTTCGCCACCGCGGCCACGTCGTACCCCCTGTTCGACGGCACCGGCTGGAATGAGGCGGCATGCGCCGAACGCGGCGCCACCATCGCACAGCTGCCGCGGGTCGAGACGATCGGCGCCGTGGCCGGGCAGATACCCGGGACCCGCACCGTGCTGGCGACCGGCGCCGTCGACGCCCTGTGCGAGCAGATGGTGGCCGGCGCCGACCGCGACGGCGAGGTGCTGGTGATATGTGGCACCACGCTGATCGTGTGGGTGACGATTCCCGAGGCCCGTCAGGTGCCGGGGCTGTGGACCATTCCGCACACCAAGGCCCCCAAGAGCCAGATCGGTGGCGCCAGCAATCGGGTGGGCTCTTTCTGGGCTGGGTGGACCGCGTCATCGGACCCGCCGACCCCGCCGGCGATTTCCACGAGCTCGATCCGCGCCGGGTCCCGGTGTGGTCGCCCTACATTCGCGGGGAACGCACGCCGTTCCACGACCCGGACCGTCGGGCCGTGCTCGACGGCGCCGACCTCACCCACGGCCCCGCCGCGCTGCGCCGCGCCGCCTACGAGGCATCGGGCTTCGTCGTACGTCAGCTGATCGAGCTAAGCGGGGCCCCGGTGTCGCGCATCGTGGCCGCCGGCGGTGGGACCCGGCTTCAGCCATGGATACAGACGATCGCCGACGCCACCGGCCGGCCGGTGGAGGTTTCCGGAGTGGCCGAGGGCGCGGCGCTGGGCGCGGCGTTCCTGGGACGCATGGCAGCCGGGCTGGAGACGTCGATCGCCGACGCCGCGCGCTGGGCCCGCACCGAGCGCACCGTCGACCCCGATCCCGCCTGGGCGGCCGCGGTGCAGGACCGCTACGGGCGCTTCCTGGAGCTGGGGGACCGGCCGTCGCGGGCATCAGACTCGAGGATCTAGCGCGGTTCTTCGGTTGGCGTTCTAGTCTGGTGCAATGACTGACCAGGACCGCAAAGCCGCCCGCAGAGAGATAGCAGACGCCCTGTTGAAAGCTCTTGAACGCCGGCATGAAATAGCCGACGTGGTGGTGGAGTCGGAAAACAAGGAAGCCGCGGTCGAGGGAATCGTCACATTGCTCGACACCTCCCACCTCGCCGCCGAAGCGGTGATGGGTATGTGCTTCGAGCAGCTCACCATCGATTCGCGCCGCAAGATCCTCGCCGAACTCGAAGACCTGAACAAGCAGCTGAGCTTCACGCTCGGGGAGCGGCCGGCAAGCTCGGGGGAGAGCCTGGAGCTTCGGCCGTTCTCGGCCGCCGAGGACCGGGAGCTGTTCGCGATCCGCACCGAGGAGATCGGCGCCGCCGGCGACGGTTCCGGCGGGCCGGCCGGCGACCTCGACGACGAGATTCGCGCGGCGCTGCGCCGTGTCGACGACGAAGAGGCCGCCTGGTTCGTCGCAATCGATTCCGGCGAGAAGGTCGGGATGGTCTTCGGCGAGCTCGCCCACGGCGAAGTCAACGTGCGGATCTGGATTCACCCCGACCACCGCAAACGGGGCTACGGCACCGCCGTGCTGCGCAAGTCGCGCTCCGAGCTGGCGTGGTGTTTCCCCGCCGTGCCGTTGGTGGTTCGCGCGCCGGCGGCCAAACCGGGCTAAACCGGCTACTGCAAAACCGCAACCACCGAAATGTGGTTGTCCAGCGCCTTGTGGGCTTCGCCGGACGGGACGGGCAGCCCGGCCTCAGCGAACTGATCGGCGCGGGTGCGCACCGTGACCTGCCACCCGGCCGCGCTCAGGTAATCCGCGGCCGGCGTGCGCTCACCGTGATAGACGAGCGCCGACACGTCGGTATCGAAGCCGAATTGCCCCCAGCGCTTGGCCATCGCCTTGGCGCGCTTCTCGAGCAGTGGCATGCCGTCACGGTGGTACTCGGTCGCCAGCCGGCTGCCGGGTGCGCTCAGCGTGGTGATGGCGTCGAACAACCGATCCTGCGCCTCCGGAGGCAGGTACATCAGCAGGCCCTCGGCGCTCCATGCGGCGGGCTTTGCCTCGTCAAAACCGGCTTGGCGCAACGCGTTTAGCCAATCATCGCGCAGGTCGACGGCAACGGTCCGGCGCTCCGCGGTGGGTTCGGCACCCAATTGCGACAACGCGTTGGTCTTGAACTCGATGACCGCGGGCTGATCGATCTCGTAAACGACCGTGCCCGCGGGCCAGGCCAGCCGGTAGGGGCGCGAGTCCAGGCCGGAGGCCAGGATGACGACCTGGCGGATGCCCGCGGCGGTCGCGTCGGTGAAGAAGTCGTCGAAATAGCGGGTGCGCACGGCCATCATGTTGACCATCCGCTGCAGGTTGAATTCCGCGTCGGGGTCGGCTTCGGGGTCGAGACCGCCTGTCTCATCGGTAATTTCGCCGTCGAGCACTTTGATGAAGAAATCCGCACCCACCGCACGCACCAGCGGATCGGCGAATGGATCGTCGATCAGGGCGCCTGTTTGTTTGCCGGCAAGAGCCCGGCAAGCCGCGACCCAGGTCGCGGTCGCCCCCACGCTCGAAGCCAGGTCCCAGGTGTCTTGGTCGGTGCGGGTCATGTTCAGCCTCCTAGGGTCGCCGATAGGTATTTGATGTCGCCGAAGGCGACCATGGACGGTTCGGTGGGAAACTCAAAACCGTTCTGCGCGTACATCTCCGGCGTGCCGCGCACCGTCGTCTGCCAGCCGCGTTCGGCAAGGTACGTCGCCACGTCGTTGCGCTCACCGGTGTAGACCAGTTCGGACCAGTTGAGGTTCAGGCCCATCCGGCGCCAGCGTTCGCTCATCTCGCGACCCCGCTTCTCGACGCGGTCACGCATGTCCGGGACGTAGCCGGTGCCGATGCGGCTGCCGGGCGCCGACAGCGCGGTGATGTTGTCGAACAGCCGATCCTGGGCGTCCGGCGGCAGGTATCCGAGCAGTCCCTCGGCGATCCAGGCCGTCGGCTGGGTCGAGTCGAATCCGTTGCCGCGCAGCGCAGTTACCCAGTCGTCGCGCAGGTCGATCGCGACCGTGCGGCGATCGACGGTGGGGGCCGCCCCGAGATCGGCCAGCGTGCGGGTCTTGAACTCGATCACCTGCGGCTGATCGATCTCGAAGAGCACGGTGCCGTCCGGCCAGGGCAGCCGGTATGCGCGGGTGTCGAGCCCGGACGCGAGGATGACCGCCTGGCGCGCACCGGCCTCGGCGGCCTCGAGAAAGAAGGTGTCGAAATACCGGGTGCGCACAGCCATGCCCTCGCTAAGCCGCTGCGGGGTGAAAGCGGGATCTTCCTCGGGGGCTTCCACCTGGCCGTTCATCATCCGGATGAAGGCATCCACGCCGACGGCGTTGACCAGCGGCTCGGCGAAGGGATCGTCTATGAGCGGGTTGGGGCCCTTGGACGCCATGGCGCGGCGGGCGGCGACCGCGGTGGCGGTGGCGCCCACGCTGGAGGCCAAATCCCAGCTGTCCCCGTCGAATCGCTTGCTGTCGGTATTCGTCATACGACGCTCCTAACTGAGAGTTGCGGTAACGGAGACGATGTTGCGCAGTTGGGACAGTGCCTCGCTGTCGTGGAAGTCGCGGCCGTAATCGGCAAACAGCTCGCGCCGAGGCCGCGAACTCACCTGCCAGCCATGGCCGTTCAGGTACTCGACAACGTCGCTGCGCTCGCCGTCGAAGAACAATTGAGACAGGTCGATGTCGCAGCCCAGGTTGAGCCAGCGCTGGTTGAATTCCTGGGCTCGCTGCGACATCGTCGTCTCGGACGGCGGATGAAATTCGGTCGCCAGCATGCTTCCGGGCGCGGACAGCGATGTGATGTTGTCGAAGAGCCGGTCCTGTGCGTCGGGGGGCAGATACATCAGTAAGCCCTCGGCGCTCCACGACGTCGGCTGGGTCACGTCGAACCCGCTGCTGCGCAAGGCCGCCGGCCAGTCATCGCGAAGATCGACGCTGACGGTGCGCCGCTCGACGGACGGTGCGGCGCCCAGGGTCGACATCGTGGTGGTCTTGAACTCGATGACTTGAGGCTGATCGACCTCGTAGACCACGCTGCCGTTCGGCCAGGGCAGCCGGTAGGCGCGGGCGTCGAGCCCGGCGGCCAGAATCACCGCCTGGCGGATCCCGTCGCGTCCGGCATTGAGGAAGAAATCGTCGAAGAAGCGAGTGCGCACCGCGATCGAGTCGGTCTCGACCCGCAGGTCTCCCTGGCCGCCCTCGGGCGTTTCGGCCGCGGTCAGCTTGCCGTCGACCACCCGGGTGAAGAAATCCAGCCCGACCGCCCGTACCAGTGGAGCCGCGAACGGGTCGTTGATGATCGGGTTCTCCTCGTTGCTGGCCACCGCGCGGGCCGCGGCGACCATCGTGGCCGTGGCGCCGACGCTCGAGGCCAGATCCCAACTGTCTTGGTCAGTGCGTGTCATGGTGCTCCTCAACCGTCAGCAGCAGCTTTGATACTTAGCAAATGCAACGAGCTGACAAAACTCTACGCCTCGTGGCTGTCCGCTTCCTGAATTTTTGAGCGCAGTTGGTAAGGCTCCATGACGCCCTTTTAAGGATCTGGTCCCACCAGCTGTTAGTCTCGTACACGATTTGACGCGTGACGCCGTACGTCATGGCCTGCGGGTGTTGAGCGCGCGTAACGCAGGATGACCCCCCCGGCCGCGCAGGAGGATAGAAGTGCTTTCGGCTTTCATCTCGTCGCTGCGAACAGTCGACTTGAGACGGAAGATCCTCTTCACGCTTGGCATTGTCGTGCTGTATCGCGTCGGCGCCGCATTGCCGTCGCCCGGCGTCAATTTCCCGAACGTGCAGCAGTGCATTAAAGAGGCCAGCGGTGGCGAAGCCGGCCAGATCTACTCGCTGATCAACCTGTTTTCCGGAGGCGCGCTGCTCAAGCTGACGGTGTTCGCGGTGGGCGTAATGCCCTACATCACCGCCAGCATCATCGTGCAGCTGCTCACCGTGGTCATTCCGCGGTTCGAGGAACTGCGCAAGGAAGGCCAGTCCGGCCAGGCCAAGATGACGCAGTACACGCGCTACCTGGCGATTGCCCTGGCGATCCTGCAGGCCACCAGCATCGTGGCGCTGGCGGCCAACGGCGGCCTACTGCAGGGCTGCTCGCTGGACATCATCGCCGACCAGAGCATCTTCACGCTGGTCGTCATCGTGCTGGTGATGACCAGTGGCGCGGCGCTGGTGATGTGGATGGGTGAACTGATCACCGAGCGCGGCATCGGCAACGGAATGTCGCTGCTGATCTTCGTCGGCATCGCCGCCCGCATTCCGTCCGAAGGCAAGACGATCCTGGACAGCCGCGGCGGGATGATCTTCACCGCCGTGCTGCTCGCCGCGCTACTGATCATCGTCGGCGTGGTGTTCGTCGAGCAGGGCCAGCGCCGCATCCCGGTGCAATACGCCAAGCGCATGGTGGGCCGCCGGATGTACGGCGGGACCTCGACGTATCTGCCGCTCAAGGTCAACCAGGCCGGCGTTATCCCGGTCATCTTCGCGTCGTCGCTGATCTACATTCCGCACCTGATCACCCAGTTGATCCGCAGCGGTAGCGGCGGCGTGGGCAACAGCTGGTGGGACAAGTTCGTCGGCACCTACCTGTCCGACCCGAGCGATCCGGTCTACATCGGCATCTATTTCGGTCTCATCATCTTCTTCACGTACTTCTATGTATCGATCACCTTCAACCCCGACGAGCGCGCTGACGAAATGAAGAAGTTCGGCGGCTTCATCCCCGGCATTCGGCCGGGCAAGCCCACCGCCGACTATCTGCGTTTCGTGCTGAGCAGGATCACGCTTCCGGGCTCGATCTACCTCGGTGCGATCGCGGTGCTGCCCAACCTGTTCCTGCAGATCGGAAACGCCGGGGCGGTGCAGAACCTGCCGTTCGGTGGTACGGCGGTTCTGATCATGATTGGCGTCGGGTTGGATACGGTCAAACAGATCGAGAGTCAGCTGATGCAGCGCAACTACGAAGGGTTCCTCAAGTGAGAGTCGTTTTGCTGGGGCCACCGGGGGCGGGTAAAGGTACACAGTCGGAGAAACTCAGCGAGAAGCTCGGGATTCCGCAGATCTCCACCGGGGATCTGTTCCGCAGCAACATCGGCCAGGGCACCAAGCTGGGCCTGGAGGCCAAGCGCTATCTGGATGCCGGCGACCTGGTGCCCTCCGACCTGACCAACCAGCTCGTCGATGACCGGCTGAACGACCCGGACACGGCCGGCGGCTTCATCCTGGACGGATACCCGCGCTCGATCGAGCAGGCCAAAGCGCTGCACGACATGCTCGGACGCCGTGGCACCGACATCGACGCGGTGCTGGAGTTCCGGGTGTCCGAGGACGAGCTGTTGCAGCGGCTCAAGGGCCGCGGCCGCGCAGACGACACCGAGGACGTCATCCTCAACCGGTTCAAGGTCTATCGCGACGAAACCGCGCCGCTGCTGGAGTACTACCGCGACCAATTGAAGACCGTCGACGCCATCGGATCGTTGGACGAGGTATTCGCCCGCGCGCTGCGAGCACTGGGCAAGTAACGATGCGCGCGCTGGCGCGGCTGCGTAGTCGCAAGGTAGTGCCGCAGCGCAGCCCCGGCGAACTCGACGCGATGGCCGCGGCCGGTGGCGCGGTCGCCGCCGCGCTGCAGGCGGTGCACGCGGCCGCCGTCGCCGGGGTGTCGACCCTGAGCCTGGACGAAATCGCCGAGTCGGTAATCCGGGAGGCCGGCGCGACGCCGTCGTTCCTGGGTTATCACGGCTATCCGGCGTCGATCTGTGCGTCGGTGAACGACCGAGTGGTGCATGGCATCCCCTCCGCCGCGGAGCTATTGGCCCCCGGCGACCTGGTGTCCATCGACTGCGGCGCGATCCTGCGGGGCTGGCACGGCGACGCGGCGATCACGTTCGGGGTCGGGGCGCTCGATCCCAACGACGAAGCACTGTCCGCGGCTACCCGAGAGTCGTTGGAGGCCGGCATCGCGGCGATGATCCCCGGTAACCGGTTGACCGACGTCGCGCACGCCATCGAAATGGGAACGCGTGCGGCCGAGCATCGCCACCGCCGCGCGTTCGGCATCGTCGAGGGCTACGGCGGCCACGGCATCGGCCGGCAGATGCACATGGACCCGTTCCTGCCCAACGAGGGGGCTCCGGGCCGCGGACCGCTGCTGGCCCCCGGTTCGGTGCTGGCCATCGAGCCGATGTTGACCCTCGGAACAGGAAAAACGCGGGTGCTCGACGACGACTGGACGGTCACCACCACCGACGGATCGCGCGCGGCGCACTGGGAGCACACCGTGGCGGTCACCGCCGACGGACCCCGGATTCTCACCCAGAGCGAAATCTCGAACTAAACGCCTACTCCACTCGTGTCAATGGGCAGGAGGTGATCGAGTGGCTCGTGGCGCAGGTACTTGGAGGGCGTCCGGGGCGGCAGAAGCTGAGTTGATGAAGGCGCTCTACGACGAGCACGCCGCTGTCCTGTGGCGCTATGCGCTACGGCTGACCGGCGATGCCGCGCACGCCGAGGACGTCGTTCAGGAAACGCTGCTCCGTGCCTGGCAGCACCCGGAAGTGGTGGGTGACACCGAGCGATCGGCGCGTGCCTGGCTGTTCACCGTTGCCCGAAACATGATCATCGACGACCGACGCAGCGCCCGCTATCGCAACGTGGTCGGCTCGCTGGACGAAGAGGGAGCGCCGGAGCAGGCCACCCCCGACGAGGTCAACGCGGCGCTGGACCGGTTGCTGATCGCTGATGCGATGACGCAACTGTCCGCGGAACACGCTGCCGTCATCGAGCGGTCCTACTACCGCGGATGGACCACCGCACAGATTGCTGCGGACCTTGACATTGCCGAAGGAACCGTGAAGTCGCGGCTACACTATGCCGTGCGGGCTTTGCGGCTCACTCTGCAGGAACTCGGAGTTACACGATGACAGCGCGACGCCTTCGCAAGGCACCAATCCGTGTGGTCATCGGCTCCGAATGCTTGAAGGGTGACAGGAGATGGATGAAATGAAGACGCCGATACCAGGTGTTGGCCCGCCCGGCGACAACGAGGTCTTTGGTCTGATCATGGGTGACAGCCACCGCTACGCGATGTGGGATGCCGCATACGTGCTGGGTTCGCTGTCGTCGGTCGACCGCCGCGAATTCGAAGAGCACATGGTGCACTGCGCCGCGTGCCGGGAGGCCGTCGCTGAACTCAGTGGCGTGCCGGCCCTGCTTTCGCAGCTTGATAGCGAAGAAGTCGCCGCGATCGCGAAGTCCGGCGACATCCCACCGGTGACCCCGGAGCCCTCGCCCGAGCTACTGCCGTCATTGCTGGCGAAGGTGGCCTGGCGCCGGCGGCGCACCCGGGTGATCACCTGGGTGGCCTCGTCCGCCGCGGCCGCGGTGCTGGCGGTTGGAGTGTTCGTCGGCATTCAGGGTCACAGCCCGTCGGCGGCGCCCGTCCAGTCGGTGGCCGCGTCGTCGGAGATGGCGCAGGTGGGTACCAACCTGCTGACGTCGACGGTGCAGATCTCCAGCCAGCACTGGGGGACGTCGATCAACTTGAGATGCGTTTGTCTGGCTCCGCCGTACGCGCACCACGACACGTTGGCGATGGTTGTGGTCGGTCGCGACGGCAGCCAGACCCGGTTGGCGACCTGGGTGGCCGAACCCGGCCACACCGCGACGCCCGCCGCGAGCATCTCGACGCCGATCGAGCAGATCGCCGCCGTGCAGGTGGTCGCCGCCGATAGCGGTCAGGTTTTGTTGCAACGTTCGCTGTAATACCCGTCAGGTGAACCGGCGGCTCACCTGACTCGTGCCATAGGCATCGTCTCAATCGAACTTAGGTGAGCAGATGCCCCGGAAATACCGCGTTGTCGACCACATCGTCGAAGGCCTCACGTCAATCGGCGTCGACCACATCTTCGGTGTGGACGGCGCCAACATCGAAGACCTTTACGACGCTGCATATTTCCGGTCCGGCATCATGGCCGTCCTGGCCAAGCACGAGTTCTCTGCCGCCACGATGGCCGACGGATACAGCCGCAGCGGCGCCGGGCTGGGCGTGGTGGCCGCGACGTCCGGCGGCGGTGCGCTGAATCTTGTAGCGGGCCTTGGGGAGTCGCTGACGAGCCGGGTCCCGGTGCTGGCGCTGGTCGGTCAGGCCCCGATGACGATGGACGGATGCGGCAGCTTTCAGGACACCAGCGGCAACAACGGTTCACTGAACGCCGAGGCGGTTTTCGCCGCGGTTTCGCTGTCCTGCGAGCGGGTGCTGCGGCCGGCCGACATCGGTGCGGCGCTATCCCGGGCCATCGCCGCGGCGCGCACCGGGGGTCCGGCAGTCTTGTTGCTGCCCAAGGATATTCAGCAGGCGCTCGTTTACACCGACCGCTGCGGCGGCATCGGTAACGACCCGCGGCCGATCGGAAACCCGCAGCCGATCATTCCGGTGCTGCGCAATGCCACCGGACCGATCACCATCATCGCCGGCGAGCAGGTGGCCCGCGACAACGCACGCGCCGAGCTCGAGGAGTTGCGCGCATTGCTGCGGGCCCGGGTGGCCACCGTGCCGGATGCCAAAGACGCTTCCGACACACCAGGATTGGGATCGTCGTCCGCATTGGGAGTCACCGGAGTGATGGGCCACCCGGGTGTCGCCGACGCGGTGGCCGCCAGCGCGGTGTGCCTCGTCGTCGGTACCCGGCTGTCGGTCACGGCCCGCGCCGGGCTCGACGACGTCCTGTCGGCGGTGCGTACCGTCTCGATCGGCGCTGCGCGGCCTTATGTTCCATGCACCCATGTCCACACCGACGACCTGCGTGGCTCGCTGCGGATGCTGACTCATGCCCTGTCCGGCTCCGGGCGCCCGACCGGCGTGCGGGTGCCCGACGCCGTGTCTCGCTCCGAATTGACGCCCCCGTCTTGGTTTGGCGAAGGCCTGCGCTACCGCGATGCGATGGCGGTGCTTGACCGCGTCCTGCCCGACGGCGCCGACATCGTGGTCGATGCGGGCAACACCGGTGCGTCTGCCGTGCACTACCTGCCCGCCCGGCGGGGCGGCAGGTTCACGGTCGCACTAGGCATGGGCGGCATGGGCTATAGCTTCGGAGCCGGCATCGGAATGGCTTTCGGGCGGGCCAACAGCGGACGGCCGAGCGGGCGCACCGTGGTGATCGCCGGCGATGGAGCGTTTTTCATGCACGGCATGGAGGTGCACACCGCGGTGCAGTACCGACTGCCGGTGACCTTCGTGTTGTTCAACAACAATGCGCACGCCATGTGTGTAACCCGCGAGCAGCTGTTCTACGAAAACTTATACAGCTACAACCGGTTTCGGCCTAGCCGGCTCGGCGCCGGGCTGGCCGCCATGTTCCCGGGCCTCACGTCGCTCGACGTGAGCGACTCCAAAGGACTCGCCGCCGCGATGGGCACGGCGCTCGACATCGACGGCCCGGCGGTGGTCAGCGTCGAGTGCGCCGCCGACGAGATCCCACCGTTCGCGCCCTTTCTCACCGCGGCGAAGACCGAAACCCTTGCTATCGACGAGATTCCGACCGTTAAGGAGAAATGCAACAATGTCGCTGCCAGCGCTTGAAGATATTCCCGACCTTATCGATGGGGTCACTCGCATCGAAACCAGTCCCCGGGAGCAGGCCACGCCGATCATCATGGACATGATGCGATCGGTGTACCCACACGATCAGGTCTTCGGTGAGTACTGCACCGTCAACGATTACGTCGACTGCCCGCCCGACGAGCTGTTTGAATACCTTTCCGACACCCGCAGTCTCGAAGAGTGGACTTACAGCCTGCGCGGTTTCACCCCGACCGACGAGCCCGGTTTATGGCTGGCCTACGACCGGCTCGGCTGGGAGACCGAGATCTACACGCGCACCGTCGCCAACGCGCAGGCTCGCACCGTCGACTACCACTGCGCGTGGGATCAGGGCAAGCACCTGTGGATGATCTATTTGATGCGGGTCATCGACGCGCTGGTGGTTCTCGACAAGCCCGGTTCGGTTGTGCTGTGGACGAATTGCCACCACCCGTTCTACGACCACAACCCGTACCCGGAGACCGCACCGGCGCAGCGCCCGGTATGGGTCGGCGACTTCTGGGACATGTTCGGAGCAGGCCACCTGCTGGAAATGAAGAACCTCAAGGCGATCGCCGAGTAACGCCACCACAATGGCTTGCCGGTGACCCCCGAATGGATGAGATGAGCGAATCATGGATAAACCAAACGTCAGCCTGATCGACGTCTCCACCTACCTGCCCGGCGAGCCAATCCCCGCCGATTACTACGCGCAGTTCGCCGAATCCGACGAGCTGCGGGAGAATGTTATGTTCCGGGCTCCGAAGTTTCGCCATCACGTCGGGCGGGACGAGAGTTCGATCGACATGATCGAACGTGCCGTGCAGGGGCTAATCGAACGGCACGGCCACGACGTCGTCGAAGGCGCCGACGTGCTGATCACCCACACTCAGGTACCCGACATGGCGTTCTACGGGCAGGGCGGCGGCATCGCGCACCGACTGGGCCTGCGACCGTCGTGGGTTCTCGACCTGAACAACGGCGGATGTGCGGCATTTGTGTTGGCGCTCAACGTGGCCCGTAAACTGCTGTCGTCCGGTGAAGGACACACTGCGCTGATCGCGATCGCGCAGAACGCGGCCGGTCAATTCTTCGACCAGCCGACGATTCGCCGTAAGGCGCAGTCGGCGGTGCCCGGCGACGGCGCCGCGGTCGGACTGGTCACGGTGAGCGACAAGTCGCCGATCCTGGATATCGAGTGCCGCACCTTCGGCGAATATGCCGGAGAGATGACGCTCTCCTACGACCCGCCGCGTAAGTGGTGGGAGGCGGGCCCCGGCGAGGGCAGCATCGGCTTCACCGAAAGCAAGATCACCAAGGTGCTCGCCCGCGGCAACCGGCAGGTTCCCGAGGTGGCCTACGCGGTGTGTGACCGAATCGGGTTGCCCACCAAGGACATCGACCTGATGGTTACCAACCAGCCCAACCGGGCGTTCCTGCGCAACTGGCGTGACGCGCTGGAGTTGCCGGCCGAACGGCACCGCGACACCTTCGAGGAATGCGGCAACCTGTTCGGTGCCGGGATCCCGGTCAATCTGGACCGTGCGATATCCGACGGCCAGCTCAACGCCGGCGACGTGCTGCTGATGGCGGGCTTCGCCCACGCCGGCGACTTCGCCGGTGCGGCGGCGGTGCGCTGGGGCGGGCGAGACTGATGCAACCCGTGGCACATGCCGCCACCGTGGAGGTCGATGACTCCGTCCCAGCTGCAATCGACCCACTAGCGTTGTCACTTAACGAAAATCCGTTCCCGCCGCTTCCCGCGGTGCGGTCGGTTCTGGTCAAGTCGATCGATGCGGCCAACCGATATCCGGAGTTCCTACCCGAGCGGCTGCGTAACTTGATCGCGGGCCGGATCGGGGTCGGTTCGGAGCAGGTAGTGCTGGGTGCCGGCGCGACGGGGGTGGTGCTGCAGACGTTGCAGGCTCTCACCGTTCCGGGCGACACGATGGTCACGTCGACACCCACCTTCGACGGGTACCCGATCATCGCGCAGATGGCGCGGCTGAACTTGGTGACGGTGCCACTGGACAAGGGCGGTCACAACGACCTCGACCGGCTTGCCGACGCGGCCGCGACCGCCCGGGTCGTCGTGGTGTGCCGGCCACACAACCCCACCGGCACGCTGGAGCCGACGTCGCACCTGTTCCGCTTCCTGCGCCGCGTGCGTCGCGAAACCATCGTGCTGCTCGACGAGACGTACATCGAATTCACCGCACCCGAACACCGGATCGAAGTTGCGGCGCTGGCGCGGCGATTCCCGAATGTGGTGGTGGTGCGGACGTTTTCCAAGGCGTACGGGCTGGCCGGGCTGCGGATCGGCTATGGGGTGGCGGCGCCCGAGCTGGCGGCGACGATGTGGTCGCACCAGCTGCCGTTCGGCATCGCGATGACCAGTCTGCCTGCGGTTACGGCGTCCTACAGCGCCGAAGACGAACTGCTGCAACGGATCCGGATGATCACCTCCGAGCGGCGGTACCTGCGGATGCGCCTGTCCGCGCTGGGGATATACACGACCGATGCCCACGCGAACTTCATGTACCTGCCGTCCAAGAGTGCACGGGGCCGGCCGTGGAGTGAGATGTTCGCCGACAGCGGGCTTCGGGTGCGCTGCTATCCGGACGGTGGCGCCCGGATTACCGTGGCCAGCCGCGCATCCACTTTGGCGGTGCTGTCCGCGGTGGGCAAAGTAAGCACACGCTGAATCGCGCCAGTTGACCCGCTTTTGCCGCGGGTGCGGTAAGAAAAGGCGTGGCCCCGGACAAGAAGCGCGACCCAATCGCCGCGGCACGCGCCAACTGGGAGCGTGCTGGCTGGGGCGATGTCTCGCAGGGCATGGTCGCGGTGACCTCGGTGATGCGTGCGCACCAGATCCTGCTGGCGCGGGTGGAGACGGCGCTGCGGCCCTATGACCTGAGCTTCTCGCGCTACGAGTTGCTGCGGCTGCTTGCCTTCAGCCGGACCGGGGCGCTGCCGATCACCAAGGCATCCGACCGGCTTCAGGTGCACGTCACCAGTGTCACCCACGCGATCCGCCGGCTGGAGTCCGACGGGCTGGTCCAGCGGGTCCCGCACCCCACCGATGGGCGCACGACGCTGGTGCAGATCACCGAGCTCGGCCGCTCCACGGTCGAGGACGCCACCGTCACGCTCAACGAGCAGGTGTTCGCCGACATCGGCATGGAGAACGCCGAATCCCAGGCGCTGGTGGAGTCGATTGAAACGCTGCGCCGCAACGCCGGTGACTTCTAGCCGGCGGCCCACTGTTTGGCGCGTTCGAGTTCGTCGAGCCCGAACACGGCGAGTTCGCCCGGAACCATCCACGCCAGCGCGTGCAGGGTATGGCCGACCCATTCCTTGTCGGACACGACCGCGATCCGCTTGAACGCCGAATGATGCTTGAATACGGCCCCCAGACCCAACTTCAGATCCTCGACCAACCCGCCGGGTCCGAAGCCCTCGTAATCGGACGCGATGACCTCCACGATCCTGATCTCGTCGTCTTTCACCAGCTCTGCCATCGCGGGCTTGAAGTCGCGCAGATCGTCACCGTTCAACCGGCCCGATACCCGGATGCCGGTAACTCCCGCCGGCATGTCGTGCAGTATTTCGATCATCGGATACTCCTTCGGAGACAACCGCGTTGCGGACGGCCGTCAGCCGCGCAGCATTTCTATGACGGCGCTGAAATCCTTGTCGGCATGGTCGGCGGCGAATTTCGCGTAGATCTCGGCGGCATGCGTGCCCAGCGGCGCGGCCGAGCCGGTCGACGATACGGCATCCATCGCCAGGCCCAGGTCCTTGTTCATCAGCGCGGTCGCGAAGCCGGGCTTGAAGTCGTTGTTGGCCGGCGATGTCGGAACCGGTCCCGGCACCGGGCAATTGGTGTGCACCGCCCAGCAGTTGCCGGTCGCGCCGGTGATCACGTCGAACAGCGACTGTGCCGACAGCCCGAGCTTCTCGGCTAGGACGAACGCCTCGCCGACCGCGATCTGTTGCACCGCGAGCACCATGTTGTTGCACACCTTGGCGGCCTGTCCGGCCCCCGCGGCGCCGCAGTGGATGATCTTGCCCGCCATGGGTTCCAGCACCGGCCGCGCCCGTTGCACCGCGGACTCGTCGCCGCCGACCATGAATGCCAGCGTCCCGCCGACGGCGCCCTTCACACCACCGGAGACCGGCGCGTCCAGCTGCGCAACCCCGTGGGCCTGGGCCTGCGAGTGCACCTCGCGGGCGTCGTTGACCGAGATCGTGGAGCTGTCGATGAACAATGCGCCGG
Source organism: Mycobacterium stomatepiae (assembly GCF_010731715.1). Classification (NCBI taxonomy): domain Bacteria; kingdom Bacillati; phylum Actinomycetota; class Actinomycetes; order Mycobacteriales; family Mycobacteriaceae; genus Mycobacterium; species Mycobacterium stomatepiae. Next base: position 2,896,197 of record NZ_AP022587.1, on the reverse strand, counting down.
ACCGCGCAGCGGGCAGGATGTCGGCGTAGCAGCGTTTGACGATGTCGCCGTTGGGCAGCATGGTGATAACCACGTCGGCACCGGCCACCGCGTCGGCGGCGCGGTCGAATCCGGTGACGCCGGCCTCGACCGCCGCGGATAACGCCGCCGGCACAGGGTCGAATCCGCGCACCGCATGTTTGGCCGCTACGAGATTCGTCGCCATGGGCCCGCCCATGTGGCCCAGGCCCAGGAAGGCAACGGTCAGGTGCTCGGTCATCTGAAGACCTTTCTACGCGGTTGCGCGGACCCGTGCGGCTTCGGCCCGGCCGATGACCACCCGCATGATCTCGTTGGTGCCCTCGAGGATTCGGTGCACCCGAAGATCGCGGACGATCTTTTCCAGACCGTACTCGCGCAGGTAGCCGTAGCCACCGTGGAGTTGCAGCGCCTTGTCCGCAACGTCGAAGCAGGTGTCGGTGACGTAGCGCTTGGCCATCGCGCATAGCTCGACCTTGTCGGGGTCGTCGGCGTCCAACGCACTTGCCGCCCGCCACAACATCATTCGCGAAGTCTCCAGGCCGGTCGCCATGTCGGCCAGGGTGAACCGGATGGTGGGCTCATCGAGCAGTGCGGAGCCGAACGCCTGGCGCTCCCGCACGTACGCGCCCGCCTTGTCGAAGGCGGATTGGGCGCCGCCCAGCGAGCACGCCGCGATGTTGAGCCGACCGCCGTTGAGGCCCTTCATCGCAATGCCGAACCCGGCGCCCTCGCCGTCGGCGCCGCCGAGCATCGCGTCGGCGGGGATCCGCACTCCCTCGAGGATCACCTGTGCTGTGGGTTGGGCATGCCAGCCCATCTTCTCCTCAAGCGTGCCGAAACTCAGTCCCGGAGTGCCCTTTTCGATGATGAAGGCCGAAATGCCGCGCGGGCCGGGCTTTTCTGGGCCGCCCGTTCTTGCCATCACCACGTAGACATCGGACGCGCCCGCCCCTGAGATGAACTGCTTGACACCGTCGAGCACATAGTCGCCCCCGTGCTTGACCGCGCGGGTGCTCAACGCGCTGGCATCGGATCCGGCGCCGGGCTCGGTCAGGCAATAGCTCGCGATGACATCCATCGGCGCCAGCCGCGGAATCCATTCCTTGCGTTGCTCGTCGGTGCCGAAGCTGTCGATCATCCACGCGCACATATTGTGGATGGACAGGAACGCGGCGGTGGTGGGATCGGCGATGGCCAGCTGCTCGAAGATTCGCACCCCGTCGAGGCGGCGCAGCCCGCTGCCGCCGACGTCGTCGCGACAGTAGATCGCCGCCATGCCGAGCTCGGCGGCCTCGCGCAATACGTCGGTTGGGAAGTGATGGGCGGCTTCCCATTCCAGGGCGAACGGGGCTATGCGCTTGGCCGCGAACGCGGCCGCCGTCTCGGCGATGACGCGTTCGTCGTCGTTCAGGGTGAACATGACCTAATCCATCGTCGGGATGACGAATTCGGCACCGTCCTTGATGCCGGACGGCCACCGCGACGTCACGGTCTTGGTCTTGGTGTAGAACTGGATCGACTGCGGACCGTGCTGGTTGAGGTCACCGAAGCCGGAGCGCTTCCAGCCGCCGAAGGTGTGGTAGGCCACCGGCACCGGGATCGGCACGTTGACACCGACCATGCCGACTTCCACACGTGACACGAAGTCGCGCGCGGCGTCACCGTCGCGGGTGAAGATCGCCACGCCGTTGCCGTATTCGTGCTCGGACGGCAGCCGCAACCCCTCCTCGTAGTCGTGGGCTCGCACGATGCACAACACCGGCCCGAAGATCTCGTCGGTGTAGATCGACATGTCGGTGGTGACGTGGTCGAACAGGGTCGGGCCGATGAAGAACCCGCCTTCGAGGTTGGCATCACCGAAGGTCAGGTCATCGCTGCGGCGGTCGCGGCCGTCGATCACGATTTCGGCGCCGGCGGCCACACCCTGGTCGATGTAGTTGCGCACCCGGGCGACCGCGGCCTCGGTGACCAGCGGGCCGTAGTCGGCCTTGGGGTCCAGGCTGTGGCCGACGCGCAGCTGGTTGATCCGCTCGACGAGCCTGGCGCGCAGCCGATCCGCGGTCTGCTCGCCGACCGGAACCGCGACGCTGATCGCCATGCAGCGCTCGCCGGCGCTGCCGTAACCGGCACCGGTCAGCGCGTCGACGGCCTGGTCGAGGTCGGCGTCGGGCATCACAATCATGTGGTTCTTGGCGCCGCCGAAACACTGCGACCGCTTGTCGTGGGCGGCGGCCGTCGAGTAGATGTAGTGCGCGATGTCGGAGCTGCCGACGAAGCCGACCGCCTTGATGCTCGGGTGGTGCAGGATGGCGTCGACGGCTTCCTTGTCGCCGTGGACGACCTGGAACACACCCGGTGGCAGGCCGGCCTCGAGAAACAGCTCGGCAAGCCGCACCGGCACCGACGGGTCGCGCTCACTTGGCTTGAGCACGAACGCGTTTCCACACGCCAGTGCCGGTCCCGCCTTCCACAGCGGGATCATCGCCGGGAAGTTGAACGGGGTGATGCCCGCGACCACGCCGAGGGGCAGGCGCAGCGAGTAGACGTCGATGCCGGGGCCGGCGCCCTCGCTGTAGTCGCCCTTGAGCAGGTGCGGGATCCCGATGCAGAACTCGATCACCTCGATGCCGCGCTGGATGTCGCCGCGCGCGTCGGGCACTGTCTTGCCATGCTCGAGGGACAGCAACTCGGCCAGCTCGTCGGTGTTCTTGTTGACCAGCTCGACGAACTTCATCATCACCCGCGCGCGTCGCTGCGGATTCATTGAGGCCCAACCCTTTTGGGCCTCAACCGCCGAGGCGACGGCGGCATCGACGTCGGCCGCCGACGCCAGTGGGACTTTTGCCTGCACCTCGCCGGTGCTGGGGTTGAAGACGTCGGCGGTGCGGGTGGACCGGCCGGCAACGCGCTTCCCGTCGATGAAGTGCGGGATCTGTGTGGTCATGGGGTGCCCTTGGGTGTCGTTCGCGTAAGTGAGCGGATACTTGCATATCCTAGTAACCGGGCTCTGACCTTGGCAAGGCGGGTTACCAGTCGTCGTCGTCCGGGCTAGCGTTGAGCCCGGCATGCTCACCATCGAAGCCGATTACCTGGTCATCGGCGCGGGCGCCATGGGGATGGCGTTCCTCGACACGCTGGTCTCCGAGACGGAGGCCAGCGTCGTGGTGGTGGATCGCAACGACGCGCCCGGCGGGCATTGGACGGCTGCTTACCCGTTCGTCCGGTTGCATCAACCGTCGGTGTTCTACGGCGTCGACTCGCTTCGGCTCGGCCGCGACACCATCGATCAGGCCGGTTGGAACAAGGGGCTTTACGAGCTGGCGACGGCCGGGGAAGTCTGCGGCTATTACGACCACGTGATGCGCCAGCGGCTGGTGTCGACCGACCGGGTCCGCTACTTCCCGCAGAGCGAATACCTCGGCGCGGGTCGGTTCGTCACGCTGGCCGGCGCCGAATACGCCGTGCACGTGGCGTGCCGGATCGTCGACGCCACCTACCTGCGGGTGGAGGTGCCCGCGATGCGCCCGCCGCCGTATCGGGTCGCACCCGGCATCGCCTGCGTCCCACCCAACGACCTGCCGAGCCGCGCCGCCCATGAGCGCTACGTCGTGGTCGGGGCCGGCAAGACCGGCATCGACACCTGCCTGTGGCTGCTGGGCCGTGGCGTCGACCCGGACCGGCTGACCTGGATCATGCCCCGCGACTCCTGGCTGTTGGATCGCGCCACGATGCAGCCCGGGGCGGCGTTCGCCGACCGGATCAAGGTGGGTTTCATCGCACAGTTGCGCGCGATCCGGGACGCCACGTCACCCGACGATCTGTTCGCCCGCCTCGAGGAAGCCGGCTCCCTGCTGCGGATAGACCCGGCGGCGCGGCCCACGATGTCTCGCTGCGCTACCGTCACCCAGGCCGAACTGGACGGGCTGCGCCGCATCGGCGATGTGGTGCGTCGGGGCCACTTGCTGGCCATCGAGGACGACACGATGGTGCTCGAGGGCGGCGCACGGAGGATGGACGAGGGCGCGCTCTACATCGACTGCACCGCAGACGGCGCCGAAAAGCGTCCCGCCACTGCGATTTTCGAGCCGGGGCGCATAACGCTGCAAAGCGTGCGCGGGTGTCAGCAGATTTTCAGCGCCTCTCTGATCTCCCACGTGGAGGCGGCCTATCCGGATGACGCCACCAAAAACGAGTTGTGTGTGCCGTTGCCGCACCCCGACACCGACCTGGACTGGTTACGCATCGCGCTGGCCGACTACAGCAACCAACTGCGCTGGTTCGACGACCCCGACCTGACCGCCTGGCTGTCGTCCTCGCGCCTGGATCTCTTCGGCCATCTGGTGGGCCAATTGCTACCGCCGGCCTCGACCAAGCCACGGGTGCGCGATCGGCTACTGGGCATCGCCAAATCGGTGCTCGCGGCGACCGCCGACAAGCTCGACGAACTCATCGGCGCCGATGCATAGGGACCGCGCTCCGGCCCGGGTGTAACCGCCGCTGCTATTCATCGGGGAGGAGGCACGTGACGTCACCTAACGAACCCGCGGGCCCGCGTCCCCTGCGCGCGGTACCCGACCAAGGCTTTCAGGGCTACCCGGACTGGGAAGCCGTTTACCAGGACAACGCGACCTGGGTGTACCGGACGTTGGTTGCCCGCGTCGGCAACCGGGCCGACGCCGAGGACCTCACCGCGGAGGTGTTCCTCGCCGCGCTGCGGCCGCTACGGCTGACCGCGAGCGTCGCCGAGGTGCGTGCCTACCTGCGCGCCACGGCGCGAACCGTGCTGGCCGCGCACTGGCGCGAGACCCTAGGGCGGGAGATAACCTCGATCGAGGCGGACATCGAGCAGCCACCCGAGAGCGAGGAAGCGATCAGCACTGCGCCGGCGCGCGTCGCCCAGGTTCTCGGCAACCTGCCGGACCGCTATCGCCATATTCTGGAATTGCGTTTCCTGCAAGGTAATTCGATCAAGGAATCCGCCGCGAAACTCGGAATCAGCGTCGCCAATGCCAAGGTGCTCCAACATCGGGCGCTGCGGCTGGCGGCGCAGGTCAACGATGGGGGCCAGCCATGAACGCGCGAGGGTTGCGCCGCTACGTCGACGATCTGCTGCGGGGACGCCGGCCAAAACCGTTCGCGCCGGACGACTTCGAGGCTGCGCAGATCCGCATGGCGATCGAGCTGCGCGCGGCCGGTCAGGGTGACGACGCCCCGCGACCGCAATTCCTTGACGATCTGCACCGGCGACTGGCCGAACAAATGTCCGGTGCGCCAGCGCAACCGGAGCCGAAACCGAATACGACCCGGCGTCAAGTGATCGTCGGAACATCCGCCGCGGCGGCCGCAGCGGTCACCGCGGTCTCCGTCGATCGAGCAGTGACGGGGAATGTCACCGAAGGCCCCGTCGTCGCTGCAGAGCTAGAGCCCAAGGATGGAACCTGGCAGCGCGTCGCGGCCAGTGCGGACGTGCCCGACGCGCGCATGCACGCGTTTGACCTCGGGTCCGTCAGCGGATTCGTCCGCCGCGTCGATGGCAAGGCGCAGGCCGTATCCGGGGTGTGCACACATCAGGGATGCCGGTTGTGGTTCGACGCACCCGACGGCCGTTTGCGCTGCCCGTGCCATTCGACCTCGTTCTCCCCTGCCGGAGAAGTCATCACTCATCAACTGCCAATCGCGCCAAATCCATTGCCCAAGTTGATGGTTCGTGAGGCGAACGGAGTCATCGAGGTGTTCGCTCCGCCGAATCCCGAACGGTCCGGCTAAGTGGTTCGGCCGGCTCGGCGGCAGCCCACTTCTCTTTGAGTCGAGATTTCAGGGACATTGCGGGCTTTTCGACTACGAACCAGCTCAGTGCGGCCAGCGGAAGGGTAGCAATCATCGCAATGATCGTGAACAGGAAGGGATTGAGACCGACCAGCCCCGAGATCACCAGCAACTGCTGAACCGGGAAGCCATAAATGTAGAAGCCATAGGATAGATCGGTCGGCAACCTCACGTACTTATTGCGGACGAGAGCGCCGGAAACGATGATGGCATATGCCAGTGGAATTGCGCCGATGAAACGATAATCGGGTAGTAGGCTGGCCGCGAGAACGATAACCCCACTTACTGCGACGAGTGACCATCGCGCAGGAATCACGTCTTTCCACTGGTACATGACAGCGCCTGCCGCAAACATGATGGTGAAGCGCGCAATGCACTGTGCCATGTTCCAAGTCCCGGTGGGTGTCATGGTTGGATTACCTGCGGCCAATAGCATTGCCAGTGCCAATACCGTCACGGAAGTCCATCGGCGACGAGCCAGTCCCGCTACTCCGAGAACTGCAACTCCGATGTAGCACAGCAGTTCGAAGAAGAGGGTCCACAGAGGCCCGTCCCACAGACCCGAAATAGGGATGCCGGTCGGCGTTCCGCCGACACCGTGGTCCAATATCGCGACCGCGCTGTTTTCCACCACGAACTCGAATGGCGCCCCGGACGATAGCAGCTGTGCGGCTGATCCCCCTTGAATAGCGACACCAATCGGCGCGAATACGAAGGCGACGACAATAAGACAGACGTAGAAGCCCGGAAGGATGCGCAAAGCCCGAGCTATGAGATAGTCACGGAGTCGTGGATGGTTGAGCCAGCTTGCGGTGATGAGAAAGCCTGAGATCACAAAGAACCCGTCTACGCCCAATGTGAACATCATTCGCCGTACCGGCGCCGACGCCACGTCACTACCTGTGACGCCGAAGGAGTGCCAGACGATGACTTCGGTGGCCAGTATCAGCCGCCATGCGTTCAACGCATTGTTTTTTGGATCGAATATCTGCGCGAGCTTCATTTGCCGGCACCAGCCGTTTCGGCTCTTGGTGCTATTCCGTCTGTGCCGTTAGCAACCACTCTCGGATTGAGCGCCGTAAACCCACACCCCGTATTCAGTACATCAATTCGGACATCGAGAACTTGACCCCGCGCCATATACCCCGCCTATATCCGTCGCCCCCCGCCGGATGAGCTGTCGGCGTCCGATCGTGGATCGTATACGATCCGTTAAGCGTATACGATCCAGACCCCGAGGATCAACTGCCGATTCCCCAGAGGCGTTGCCTGCATTGATGGTAGGCGAGCCCAAACGTGGCTATCGAAGTGCTCGCCCTGCCACAACCGGAACAACCGGCCTAACAGTGTAACCACCCTTCCTATCTGTTGGCGACAGTTCCGCAGCCCTGGGAGTTCATAATGCCTATTGCCCTGTTCCGAAAACATCCGGCTATGCTTGCGACGGGCGTGCTCTTGATCGCCGGATGCTCCGCGTCGCGCCCTGATGCGCACGCCGCGGTCACTATGGGGCCGGATTCCGGTGCGACGCCGTCGATGACCGCACCCTCGATACCGGCGAGCGGTAACCAGGTCGCCATCGACGGCTTCGCGTTCGCGCCCGCGACGCTGACGGTTCGCGCGGGTACCGCGGTCACCTGGATCAATCGCGACGAAGAGCCCCACACCGTGGCCGCTACTGACGGCTCCTTTCATTCACCCGGCATGGCGACGGGAGCCAGCTTCACCCACACCTTCTCCACCGCAGGAACTTTCGACTACGTCTGCTCGATTCACCCGATGATGCACGGCACCGTGGTGGTGACACCATAACGCGCGCCGGCGACGATGCAGAGCGCAGCGACGAGGAGTGGCGCCATGAATAATGATCCCCGCATGATGAATCGCCGCCAGCTGCTCCGGCACGGAGCATGGTTCGGAGCGGCGGTCGGCTTCGCGGTAGCCAGCGGCGAGGTGATCTCACATGTCGCCGGGGCCGCCGCGTCCGATCGCGCAAAACTCAAGCCCGCCCTGCGCTTCGCCCAGGTCAGCGACAGCCACATCGGCTTCACCGGCACGCCGAACCCGGACGTGTCCGCCTCGTTCGGGCATGCGATCGATCAGATCAACAACCTTGGTTACACACCGGATTTCGTCATTCACACCGGCGATCTCACCCACTTGTCCACCCCCGAGCAGTTCGACCAGGTGAAGCAGATGACGAGCGGGCTGAAAACGCCGCACGTGTTCACCGTGCCGGGGGAGCACGATTCGGTCGACGACGCGGGGCAGAAATACCGCAAGGTGTTCGGCGCCGGATCGATGGGTGACGGGTGGTACAGCTTCGACATCGCAGGCATCCACGTGATCGCATTGGTCAACACGCTGAACCTGCGCAAGCTCGGGCATCTGGGTGTCGATCAGTTGGAGTTCGTCGAAAAGAACGTCGCGGGCCTGTCGAGCGATACCCCGATCATCGTGTTCAGCCACATCCCGTTGTTCGCGATGTATCCGGACTGGGGCTGGGGCACCGACGACGCCACTCAGGCGCTCAGCTACCTGCGCCGGTTTGCCTCGGTGACATGCATCAACGGCCATGTGCACCAACTCTTTTCCAAGACCGAAGGCAACGTGTCGTTCTACAGCGGAACGACGACCGCCTACCCGCTGCCTCATCCCGGCGATGGGCCGGCGCCCAAGCCGATCACGCTGCCGGCCGGAAGGCTGCGCGACGCGCTGGGTATCCGCGAGGTCAGTTACACCAAGGGCGAGACCGCCTTGGCCTTGAAGGAGCAGACGCTGCAATGAATATCCTGGTCCGGATCGGCTTCGCCGCGTCGTTGCTCAGCAGTGCCGCCAGCCACGCCTATCTCTATGTCCACGGCTACCAGCACATTCCGACGATCGGCACGGGCTTTTTGGTCCAGGCCAGCATCTCGTTCGCCGTCGGCGTCCTGATCCTGCTCGGCGGCCCGTGGTGGTTGCGCTGGGCCGCGGCCGCGATCGCCGGCGGCTCATTGCTCGCCTTCGCATTGTCGCGAACCTCGGGGCTTTTCGGCTTTACCGAGCACGGGTGGGATCCCTCGCCGTACGCGGCGATCAGCGTGGGAGCCGAGGCCTTGACCGTGCTGCTATGGACGCTTTCCGGTTACCCCGACGGTGTCAGGTTCGGCTGGCTTCGGGGAGCTCGACGCCAGCCCGCTTCCTCCTGAGACGAGCCTTGAGGGACTGCGCGGGTTTTTCGATCAGGAACCAGCTCAGCGCCGCCAGCGGCAGGGTAGCGATCGTCGCAATGATCGCGAACACAAAGGGATTCAGACGGACGAGCCCGCAGATAACCAGCAACTGCTGCATCGGGAAGGCATAAATGTAGACGCCGTAGGACAGATCCGTCGGCAACCTCAAATACCTGTTGTGGATGAGCGCGCCGGAAACGATGACGGCGCACGCCAGCGGAATGGCGCCGGCCAGACGGTAGTCGGGCAGAAGGCCGGCCAACAGAACGAGAACCACACTCAGCGCCACGAGTGACCATCGCGCGGGAATTGCGTCTTTCCACTGATACACGAGGGCACCGGCGGCAAACACGATGGCAAAGCGTGCAATGCACTGCCAGTTGCTCCACACACCGGGAAATGTCATGGGCGGCAAGCACGCAGCAAAAGCCACGGCCAGCACGAGCACCACCGCGGAAGTCCAGCGACGATGTGCCAATCCCGCCAATCCGAGAAGCGCAACACCGACATAGCAGAGCACCTCGTAGATAAGCGCCCACAATGACCCATTCCACATGTGCGGGAAGGGGACTCCGGTCGGAGTTCCACCGACATCGAATTGGAGCACCACCACGGCGCTGTTTTTCAGCACGTACTCGAATGGCGCGCCGGACAGCAGCAGCTTGGCGGCCGCTCCACCCTGAATCGCCACGCTGATTGGGGCGATGACAAACGCGGTCACCGCCAGGCAGACGTAGAGCCCGGGCAGAATGCGAAGGGCCCGAGCGACGACGTAATCGCGGAGTTTCGGGGTGTTGAGCCAGCTCGCGGTGATCAGGAAGCCCGAGATCGCGAAGAACCCGTCGACGCCCACCCCGAACAGCAATTGTCGTGCGTGCGCGGACGGCAGGATGCCACCCGTGACGGCGAACGAATGCCAGAGGATCACTTCGGCGGCTATGGCCAGCCGCAACGCATTCAGCGCATTACTTCGCGGATCAAATACCTGCCCGAGTTTCATACGTCCCCGCTCCCGGCGTTATCCGGTCTTTGCATTTAATCGCATTCATCGCTTCTTCGCACCTACGAAACCGGTTCTGGCAACGCGGTTTGCGGCCTCGGTGCCGTCACGTTCGGCCGGCTTCGACGAGCTCGGAGCCGGACCACTTCCGCTTGAGCTGGAACTTGAATGACCGTGCGGGTTTTTCGACCAGCAACCAGCTCAGCGCGGCCATCGGCACGACGGCCGTCGTCGAAAGTCCAGCGAAAACTATCGGATTCAGTGTCGCAAACCCACAGCTTGCGAGCAATTGCTGCGTCGGGAATGCGTAGATGTAGACGCCATAGGACAAGTCCGTACGCAATCTCAGGTATTTGATATGAATTTTGGCCGCCGATACGATGACCGCGTACGCCAGCGGAAGGGCGGCGACGACCCGGTAGTCGGGCAGCAGGGCGGCCGACACGACGACGATGACCGCGCTTACCGCGACCAGCCACCACCGGGCGGGAACCACGTCGCGCCACTGATACAGCACCGCCCCCGACGCGAACATGATCGCGGTTCGCACCACGAGCTGCCAAACCGTCCACACTCCGGGGAAGGTGAGCGGGGGCACCAAGGTCGCGCCAATTGCGGCCACCTCCAGCAGCACTGGCGAAATCCAGCGGCGATTGCCCAGTCCGGCGAGCCCGAGGCCCGCGACCGTGAGGTAGCACATCAATTCCCAGATCAGCGACCACAGCGAAGCGTTCCAGCCACCCTCGGGAAAGGGGACACCGCGTGGGGTTGCGCCCACGAAATGCTGGATGTACGCCACCCCACTGTTTTTCAGCACGAACTCGATCGGGGCGAAGGAAGTCAGCAGCTTCGTGGCCGAACCGCCCGTGATCGCCATATTGAGCGGGGCGAACACGAACGCGGTGACGATCAGGCAGACGTAGAGCCCGGGCAGGATGCGCAGCGCTCGAGCGGAGAGGAAGTTCCGCACCTTCGGATCGTTGAGCCAGCTCGCGGTGATCAGAAATCCCGAGATCGCAAAGAACCCGTCAACGCCCACCGAGAACAGCAGCTGAAGGAGCACGTGCGGCGGGGTGCGGCCGGTGACCGGCCAGGAGTGGAACAGCATGACCTCGGCGGCCAGCAAGAGCCGAAACAGATTCAGAGCGCTATTTCGCGGATCGAAGACCTGCGCCAGTTTCACCCACGCCAAAGGTAGTCGATTGGCGCCGGGCACTGAGCGGGCCGAAAGGCAGCCGGCCTACGCCGCGCCGTGAACTCCCGAGGTCGGCTGCCCGGTGACGGGGTCGGTCGCCGTGGCCTCGGGCGTGCCGTCGGCTTTCCGGCGCCCGGGCGCGGACCACTTCCGTTTGAGACGAGACTTCAGCTTCATCGCGGGCTTCTCTATGCAGAACCAGCTCAGCGCGGCGAGCGGCAGCGTCGCGATGACCGCAACGACAAAGAACACCGCCGGATGTAGGAATCCGAGCCCGAAAATCACCAGCAACTGCTGAGTCGGGAATGCGTAAATGTAGTAGCCGTAGGACAGATCCGTGCGTAGCGTCAGGCGTTCCTTGCGGATCAGGGCACCCGAGACGATGACGGCGTATGCCAGCGGAAGGGCCGCGACCACGCGGTAATCGGGCAGCGAAACGGCGGCTGCCACGACGATGACCACGCTCACCGCGACGAGTGACCATCGAGCGGGGATCGTCCCGCGCCACTGATACATCAGGGCGCCGGCGGAGAACATGATGGCCGAGCGCACGGCGAGCTGGGGGATGGTCCACGACCCGGGGAAGGTCAGTGGCGGCAGCAGTGTCGCCCCGAGTACCGCGAGCGCCAAGATCGCCGGCGAGAGCCATCGGCGGTTCGCGAGCCCGACAACGCCGATAACAGCGATCGCGATGTAACACAGGACTTCCCAGATTAGGGACCACAGCGAAGCGTTCCAGATTCCAGGGGACGCGACCTTCAGCGGTGTGCCGGCGACGTCGAACTGAAGCACGGATATCAGGGTCGCGTTGTTCAAGACGTACGTGAACGGCGCGCTGGACTGCAGTAGTTTTGCGGGCGACCCACCCTGAACCGCGACGCTGAGCGGGGCGAACACGAATGCGGTGATGATCAAGCAGACGTAGAGCCCCGGCAGGATACGCAGGGCGCGGGCGGCGAGATAGTCGCGGACGCGCGGGTCGCGGAGCCAACTGGCGGTGATCAGAAATCCCGAGATCGCGAAGAACCCGTCGACGCCGACCGCGAACATCAGCTGGAGCAGCGCGTGCGGCGGCATGTGCCCCGTGATGGGCCAGGAGTGGAACAGCATGACCTCGGCGGCCAGTCCCAGCCGGAACAGGTTCAATGTGTTTCGCCGTGGTTCAAACACCTGCTCGAGCTTCATCACGCACTACTTCCGCCACTTCCGCCACTGCACCGCTCCTGGTAGGCGCCATCGTAACGGCCGAAAGCCGGTGGGCGGGTGCGGACGCGGCGATACGGTCAGGTGCAGATCGCCAAACCAGCTGCGGGTGCCTCCGCAATTTCGGTTCGTGAGCAGCAGTGTGCGGTGCTATCCGCCAGCCGGGACCTCCGGAGGCGTGGCTATCAGGGCCTGCTCCCCGGAGCTATCAGGACCTGCTCCCGGGAGTCGGAAGTTTTGCGGTTCAACCGCGCCTTCAGCGACTTCGCCGGCTTCTCGACCAGGAACCAGCTCGCCGCGGCCAGGGGCAAGGTGGCCACCGCCACCGCCAGGCTGAAAACGAGCGGAGGGAGGCTTTCCCAGCCGACGACGAGCAGCAATTGCTGGGTCGGATAGGCGTAGATGTACATGCCGTAGGACACGTCGGTGCGCAATCGCAATCGCCTGCTCTTCAGCAGCGAGGCCGAGACCACGACGGCGTAGGCCAGCGGGATGGCCGCGACCACCCGGTAATCCGGCAGCTGGCCGGCCAGCAGCACGATGACCACGCTCACCGCGACCAGCGACCAGCGGGCGGGAATCACATCACGCCACTGATACAGCAGCGCCCCGGCCGAGAACATGATTGCGATGCGGCACGCCAAAAACATCAGGACGGCCACCACCGCCGTGCTGCCCTCGGGGCGGTGAAACACCTCGGGGAAGGTAACGGGCGGCATCTGCAGTGCCCCGACGATCGCCACCACCAGAATCGCCGGCGACACCCACCTTCGGTTGGCGAGTCCGGCCACGCCGATGGCGGCGACGGCCAGATAGCACAGGACTTCCCAGAAGAGTGACCACAGCGACGCGTTCCAGATGCCTGCGTTGGGGATGCCTTGCGGGGTGCCACCGACGTCGAACTTCAGCCACAGCACCGCACTGTTCTTCAAGACGTACTCGAAGGGAGCGAAGGACAACAGCAACTTGGTCGGCGAACCGCCCTGAATCGCCACGCTGAGCGGAGCGAACACGAACGCGGTCACGATCAGGCAGACATAGTAGCCGGGCAGGATGCGCAGCGCCCGAGCGGCGAGGTATGCGCGCAGGCGTGGGTTGTTCATCCAACTCGCTGTGATGAGGAACCCCGAAATCGCGAAGAACCCGTCCACCCCGACGTACAGCAGGAGCTGAAGAACGGCCCGCAGCGAGGGGAGGTGACCCCGGATCGAGAAGGTGTGCCAAAAGATGACCTCGGCCGCGAGCGCCAACCGCCAGGCGTTCAGTGCATTGCTTCGCGGATCGAACACCTGCCCAAGTTTCATCGGCGCTTTCCGCCATCTAAGCGGGTCGTCATCGGCGTCACCTTAGCGTCACGGGACCGACAAGGAGAACCAGTCCACCGGATATGACAAATTCCCGATGAGCATACATTATCCGCATAAACATATATTATGAGGTCCGCCAAGGTGTTGCGGCAAATTGCACGGCCGTAAGTTTTTCCCCCAATTTCCTTGTGTAAGAGCAGCTCTGGGCGCGCGCGAGATCAGCCTTCTGACGGTAATATGCGTCCGGCAGCGCGGGAGCTTATGCGGCGCTCAAGCTCCTCTTTTCGGCAGCGTCCTCGAGTGCCTCAAGCCCCACTGCCCTGGCCGCGCAATTGCGCGGCAAACTTCTGCACCTCGTCCCAGGTGGGCAGCAGGCCGGCCGCGCGAACTTCGTCGAAGCTCGGCGCGACGGCGTCGCGGTCGGACAAACTCGGGGCGACGCCGTCGACCAGCGGCCAGTCGATGCCCAGGGCCGGGTCGGTAGCGCAGATGGTGTGTTCGCGTTGCGGGCTGTATTCCGCCGAGCACAAGTACATCACCGTCGAATTGTCTTGCAGTGCAAGGAAACCATGCCCGAGGCCTTCGGAGATGTAAATCGTCCGGCGATCCTGATCGTCGAGCAGCACCGAGTCCCACTGGCCGAACGTCGGCGAGCCCACCCGAATGTCGACCACCACGTCGAGCACCGCACCGCGCACGCAGGTCACGTACTTGGCCTGACTGGGCGGTAGCTGAGCAAAGTGCAGCCCGCGCAGCACGCCGGCCGACGATACTGAGCAATTGGCCTGCCGCACGTCCATCCCGTGACCGGCGAAATCCCGGAAGTCATGGTCGGTGAACCATTCGAAGAACATGCCCCGGGAATCACCGTGCTTTTTCGGGGTGATCTCAAAGGCGCCGGGGACTTTGAGTTCGCGCACTTCCATCACTGACCTCGTTCTTCGTAGCGGGCTTCCGAGGCGCCTTTCAGCGGGCGCCACCAGGATTCGTTGGCCCGATACCAGTCAATGGTTTCACGCAACCCCTCTTCGAAGTCGGTATGCTTTGGCGCCCAATGCAATTCGTCGTACAGGAGGGACGGATCGATGGCATAGCGCAGGTCGTGACCGACGCGGTCGGTGACGTGGTCGAAGTCGTCGGGCTCGCGCCCCATCATCGACAGCAGCGTGCGCAGCACGGTCAGGTTGTCGCGTTCACCCTCGGCGGAGATCAGATAGGTCGCCCCGATCTGGCCCTTGTCCAGGATCTGCCAGACCGCGCTGTTGTGGTCGTCGACGTGGATCCAGTCGCGGACGTTGGCGCCGGCGCCGTACAGCTTGCACCGCCGGCCGGTTAGCACATTGGTGATCTGGCGCGGGATGAACTTCTCGATGTGTTGATACGGGCCGTAGTTGTTGGAGCAGTTGGACAGCGTCGCGCGCACCCCGTACGAGCGCACCCACGCCCGGACCAGCATGTCGGCGGCGGCCTTGGTGGCCGAATAGGGGCTCGACGGATTGTAGGGAGTCGACTCGGTGAACCGCTGCGGGTCGTCGAGTTCCAGGTCGCCGTAGACCTCGTCGGTCGAGATGTGGTGCAGTCGTATCCCGCGCCGCCGGACCGCTTCCAGGATCGTGTACGTCCCAACCACGTTGGTGTGCAGGAAAGGCTCGGGATTGTCGAGTGCGTTGTCGACGTGGCTTTCGGCGGCGAAGTGCACCACCGCGTCGGACTCGGCGATCAGCTGGGAGACCAGCTCGGCATCGCAGATGTCGCCCTCGACCAGCCTGACGGCGTCCTCGACGTCGGCCAGCGACTCACGCCGTCCGGCGTAGGTCAGGGCGTCGAGCACCGTCACGGAAACGTCGGGACGCTCGCGCACGGTGCTGTGCACGAAATTCGCGCCGATGAAACCGGCGCCACCGGTGACCAGCAGCCGCATGGTCAAACCCTAACCGAGGGTCTCGGTCAGCTTGCGGGGTTAGCCCAAGCGGCTCGGCCAATTCGGTCAGCGAGGGCAGCAGCGTCTCCTCGTTGTAGCCGCCGATCACCTGGATGGCGACGTGGTCGGCGCCCGCGTCCAGGTGCTCGTTGAGGCGCTTCACGATGGCCTCCGGAGTCCCGGATGCCACCACCGCGTCGATCAGCTTGTCGCTGCCGGGCGCGCGCACGTCGTCCTCGGTGAACCCCAGGCGCAGCCAGTTGTTGACGTAGTTGCTCAGCCCCAGGTAGTGCTGGACGAGCTGACGGCCGGCCTCGCGCGCTTTGTCGCGGTCGGTGGTCAGCACCACCTTGTGCTCCGGGGCCAGGAACACCGAGTTGCCGAGCTGCTCGCGCGCCTTGGCCGTGTGTTCCGGCGTGGTCAGGTAGGGATGCGCGCCGGCGCTGCGTTCCGCGGACAGCGCCAGTACCTTGGGGCCGAGAGCGGCAAGCACCCGCCGGCTGGTCGGCACCAGCGCGTCGTCGAGGGCGTCGAGGTAGCCGACCAGCGCGGCGTAGGGTTTCACGTACTCCTGGGTGTGCTCGGGGTGACCGACTCCGATGCCCAGCAAAAACCTTCCAGGATAAGCACTTTCGATGCGCTTGAAGGACGCGGCGACGGGTGCTGTCGCCGCTGTCCAGATGTTGACGATCCCGGTGGCCAGCTGCAGCGAGCCCGTCTGCGCCAACGCCGGTTCCACCCAGGCCAGATCAGCGTCCGGTGACCCACCAATCCACGCGGCCGGATATCCCAGGGCTTCGATCTTGGCGGCCAGTTCGGGAGTGATCGAGCGGGTAGGCAGCCAAGCGCCATAGCGGCCGAGGTTAGGCTTCAGTGATACGGCGTCAGTCAACGAGGTTCCCCTCCGCGGTTGGTTACGAGCGGTTCAGTCCAAACGGGCCCGCTAGTTCAGCCAGCGCCGAGACCAGGTTTTCATCTTTCGTCAGGACCTGCACGGGCACGTGGTCGGCCCCCGCGGCGAGGTGTTCGTTGAGCCGCGCCGCGATCGCATCGAGGGTGCCATAGGCCACCACCGCGTCGACCAGGCGGTCGCTGCCCGGCCGGACGACCTCGTCTTGGGCGAAGCCCCACCGCTTCCAATTGTTGCGATAGTTGACCAGGTTGAAGTAGATGTCCAGCGCCTGGCGTCCGACGGCGCGCGCCTGCTCCGCGTCGGTCGTCAGCACCACCTTGTGCTCGGGCGCCAGAAACGCCGCGTCGCCGATCAGCTCACGCGCGTGCGCGGTGTGCTCCGGAGTGGTCAGATACGGATGCGCGCCGGCGCTGCGTTGCCCCGACAGCTCCAGCACTCGGGGGCCCAGGGCCGCTACCACCCGGCGATGGGCCGGCACGCCGTATTCGTCGAGTGCGTCCAGGTACTCCACCAGCGCGCCGTAGGGCTTGCGGTAATCGCTGATCACCTCGCGGTGACCGACACCGATCCCGAGCAGGAAGCGGTCCGGGTACGCCTTGTCGATCCGGTGGAACGACTCGGCCACATCCTTGGCCGGCGCGGTCCAGATGTTCACGATCCCGGTGGCCACTTGCAAGGTGGTCGTCGCCTCCAGGATGGGCTCCACCCATGCCAATTCGGCGGGCGGCGAACCACCCACCCAGACGGCGCCGTAGCCGAGCGACTCGATCTCTTCGGCTTGCTGGGGCGTTACGCCGCGTCCGAACACTCCGAACCGGCCAAGATTGGGCTTGCTTGCAGCTGCATCGGTCATGCCGTCTCCAACCCGGCCGGAGGTGAGGCTATTCCGGGTCGTCGTCGTCCACGTCGTCGTCGTCGTCCACGTCGTCGTCATCGACCGCGGCGACGTCGGCGACGGGCGGCATCTCGAGCGGCAGCAGCACGATGAACCTGGTGTCGCCGGGCACCGATTCCACCCGCAGATCCCCGCGATGCTTCTTGACGACGATGTTGAACGCGAGATCGAGTCCGAGGCCGGTGCCTTCCCCGAATGGTTTGGTGGTGAAGAACGGCTCGAAGATGTGCTCGCGAATATCCGCGGGGACTCCGGGCCCGGTGTCACAGATCTCGACCCGCGCCATGTTGTCGTTGTAGCGGCAGGTACGCACGGTCAGCGTGCCGCCCGTATCGCGCATCGCGGCGAGCGCGTTGTCGATGATGTTGGTCCAAACCTGGTTGAGATCAGCTGGATAGCAAGGGATTTCGGGAAGCGATTTGTCGAAGTCCTTGACCACGGTGATCACGGGGTTCTGACTGGTCTCCTTGCCCGGGTCCTTGGTCAACCGGTCGGCGAACATCACCAGGGTGCTGTAGAGCAAGTCGTGCACGTTGGCCACCTGGAAGGGCGCCCGATCCATTTGCGAGTACTGCTTGGCATCGGCGACCAGCGCCGAAATCCGCTTGCTGGCTTCCAGAATCTGGTTCATCAGCAGCTCGCTCTCGATGGTGTAGTTGATCCATCGGATCGCCTGCTCCAGCGAGGCCGTCTCGAGCTCGTCGGCGGCCGCGGAAATCCGCTCCAGCCAGTCGGTGTCGATGCCGCCTTCGATGAAGGTCGGCGCAATGTCCCACCCGCCGTCGATGCCGTGGTCTTCCAGTCAGTCGCCGACGGCGTCCTCGCGGTCGGAAGTCTCCAGCGCGCTCAGGTGCTGGGTCGCCGACTTGGCGACCTGCTCGGCGACCTGCTCCTGCAGCCCCACCAAAGCGCTCAACGCCTCCGCCGTGATCGTGCCGTCGGCGAGCATCGCCAGCTTGTGGCGCATGTTGGCGACGCGCTCGCGCAGATCCGACGCGGCCCGCGAGATCGCCGCGGCGGGGTTGTTGAGCTGATGGGTCAGCCCCGCCGACAGCCGGCCCAGCGCCAGTAGCTTCTCGCGGTTGTCGATGATCCGCCGCGTCCGGTCGGTGCCGACGGCGATGCCGTCGAGCAGGTGCACGGCCATCGGGAACTGGTCGCGCATTAACTGGGCGAAGATGGGTGCGTCCATCACGAAGAATCGCGATGGCTTGGTCACGTGGACCGACGCGTCGTAGGTCTTCTGCTTCCCGCCTGTGAACGCCCGCCAGGCCCCGGCATACACGCCGCGCTGCGAGGTCCGGTTGGTTTCGATGTCCTGGCCGCCGGAGAGCTTGGACATCGTCAGCTCGCCCTCGATCAGCACGTAAAAGCAGGTCGCCGGTTCACCTTCCACACAGATCGGCCCCGGCTGGTACTACTCGATGCACCCGTTGCTGCACAACACCGCGAGCTGTTCGTCGGTCAGCGCCTCGAACAGGAACAGGCTGCGTAGCTCGTCGGGCTCACACGGCGTATCGGCGGTCATGACGTGCGACCCTTCTAGGACTCGGCCAGGTAGCGGTGGACCAACATCACGGCCATCGACCCCTCGCCGACGGCGGCCGCGACCCGCTTGGCGGAGGTGGAGCGGACGTCGCCGGTGGCGAACACGCCCGGCACGCTGGTTTCCAGATGATGCGGCGGGCGGTCCAACGTCCATCCGCACACGCTGCGCAGGTCCGGGCCGGTGAGGATGAAGCCGTGGTCGTCGCGGGCCAGCACCCCGTCCAGCCAGTCGGTGCGCGGGGCGGCCCCGATGAAGATGAACATCCGCGCGCAGGTGACGTCTTCGCTCTCGCCGGTGCGGTTGTTGAGCAGGGTCAGCTTTTCCAGGTGCTCGTCGCCGGTGGCGCACTCGACTTCCGTGCAGGTGCGGACGGTGATCTTGGGGTTCGCCTCGATCTGCTGGATCAAGTAGTACGACATCGACGCCTCCAGTGAGGGGGCGCGCACCAGGATGGTCACCGATTTGGCCGTCTTCGACAGGTGCATGGCGGCCTGCCCGGCCGAGTTGGCCCCGCCGATCACGTAGATCTCTTCGTCGTCGCAGTCGGAGGCGAAGGTGGTGGCACCGTAGTAGACGCCGCGGCCGGTCAGCTCGGTGCAGCCGGTCGCGTCCAGCTGCCGGTAGGAGACGCCGGTGGCCAGGATGACCGCGTGCGCGTCGACCGAACCGCCGTCGGCGAACCGCACGGTGCGTTTGGGCCCGTTGATCTCCAGGGCGGTGGCCGTGCGGGCGGTGATCAGCTCGGCGCCGAACTTCTCGGCCTGCAGGCGGGCCCGCTGGGCCAGCTGGCCGCCCGACACCCCGTCCGGGAAGCCGAGGTAGTTCTCGATCCGGGAGCTCTGGCCGGCCTGCCCGCCGGTCGCGGTGCTTTCGATGAGCACCGTGCGCAGGCCCTCGGAGGCGCCGTACACGGCCGCGGCCAGGCCCGCGGGCCCGCCGCCGATCACGATCAGGTCGTAGAAATCCTGCGACAGCTGGGTGGACAGGCCCAGCGTGTCGGCCAGTTCGGCGTCGGAGGGCTCGACCAGCGGGTCGCCGTGCTGGGTGATGACCACGGGCAGCCGCAGTCCGTCCTCACCGGCAGCCTTAAGCAGCTGCTCGCCGACGGGTTCGTCGGCCATGAACCAGTTGTAGTGCAGTCCGTTGCGGGCCAGGAAGTCACGGACCTCCCAGGACCGTGCCGACCAGCGATGCCCGATCACCTTGGTATGCGGAATGGCGTGTTCGGGTGCCGCGCGCCAGGCCTCCAGCAGCGCGTCGATGACGGGGTATAGCTTCTGCTCCGGCGGATCCCACGGCTTGAGCAGGTAGTGGTCGAGGTCGACGACGTTGATGGCGTCGATCGCGGCGTGGGTGTCGGCGTACGCGGTCAGCAGAATCCGTCGAGCCGCCGGGTACAGGTCCATCGCCTGCTCGAGGAACTCGATGCCCGTCATCTGCGGCATCCGGTAGTCGGCGACGAGCGTCGCGACCGTCTCGCCGCGCAGTTTGAGCTGCTTGAGGGTTTCCAGCGCCTCGGGACCCGACTCCGCCCGCACGATGCGGTGATCCTCGCCGTATTTGCGCCGGAGGTCCCGGGCCACAGCGCGCGATACAGCGGGATCGTCGTCGACGGTCAATATCACCGGTTTGCGTGACTGCGCGGTGCCATCAAGGGAATGCGCGGGATTTGTCGGGCTTATCATTGGGGTCAAGTATGCGCTTGTCAGGCGCTGTGTGGTCGGTCGAGGTGGCCGCCCGCGAGCGCATCGATCACGGATTTTGGCCACGCCGTACAAGCGGGTACCATAGACCGACGGTGCGTGTTTCGCGCCGGCTTTTTTTGTGTGTCCGTTCCCAAGGAATTTCCTGTCACCGGCTCACGTTCCAAAGTCGGTGTGAACGCTGTGCCGTCGTTGGCGCAGATGACAACGAAACTAAACGACGAGGATTTGACGAATAGTTATGGCCAAGAAGGACGGCGCCATCGAGGTCGAGGGCCGCGTGGTCGAGCCCCTGCCCAATGCGATGTTTCGCATTGAGCTGGAGAACGGTCACAAGGTGCTTGCCCACATCAGCGGCAAGATGCGGCAGCACTACATCCGCATCCTGCCCGAGGATCGGGTGGTGGTGGAGTTGTCTCCCTACGACCTGTCCCGGGGCCGCATCGTGTACCGGTACAAGTAACCAACCAACAGACGAGAACAGGATCGAAAAGCCGTGAAGGTCAACCCCAGCGTGAAGCCGATTTGCGACAAGTGCAGGGTGATCCGTCGGCATGGGCGGGTTATGGTGATCTGCTCCGATCCGCGTCACAAGCAGCGCCAGGGCTAGGTTTCGCCGCAGCCCACAACAACTAAATGATGACCTCCCAGCACCACTAGGCTGCCCGGCGCGTCAAGCGCCAAAAAGACGGATGAGCGTTGCCTACCACGCCCGGTCGGAGGCCGGGCCCCGATCAGATCGGGAACGGGCTGGGAACAGACCTCCGCATAGAAAAAGAGGAAACGCCACCTATGGCTCGACTAGTAGGCGTCGATCTGCCGCGTGACAAGCGGATGGAGATCGCGCTGACGTACATCTTCGGCATCGGCCGAACCCGCTCCAACGAGATCTTGGAAGCGACCGGCATCGACCGGGATCTGCGCACCAGGGACCTCACCGACGATCAGCTGACCCACCTGCGCGACTACATCGAGGCCAACCTCAAGGTCGAGGGTGACCTGCGCCGCGAGGTCCAGGCTGACATCCGCCGCAAGATCGAGATCGGCTGCTACCAGGGCCTGCGGCACCGCCGCGGCCTGCCGGTGCGTGGCCAGCGCACCAAGACCAACGCGCGTACCCGCAAGGGCCCCAAGCGCACCATCGCCGGCAAGAAGAAGGCCAGGTAACCCATGCCACCCGCCAAGAAGGCAGCAGCCTCCGCGCCCAAGAAGGGGCAGAAGACCCGCAAGCGCGAAAAGAAGAACATCCCGCACGGTGCCGCGCACATCAAGAGCACCTTCAACAACACGATCGTGAGCATCACCGACCCGCAGGGCAATGTCATCGCCTGGGCGTCGTCGGGCCACGTCGGTTTCAAAGGCTCGCGGAAATCGACTCCGTTCGCCGCGCAGCTGGCCGCCGAGAACGCCGCGCGCAAGGCCCAGGAGCACGGCGTGCGCAAGGTCGACGTGTTCGTGAAGGGCCCGGGCTCGGGCCGGGAGACCGCCATCCGTTCGCTGCAGGCCGCAGGCCTGGAGGTCGGCGCGATCTCCGACGTCACCCCCCAGCCGCACAACGGTTGCCGTCCGCCCAAGCGACGGAGGGTCTAGGAGGAGAATCATGGCTCGCTACACCGGACCCATCACTCGCAAATCGCGCCGGCTGCGCACCGACCTCGTCGGTGGCGACCAGGCGTTCGAGAAGCGTCCCTATCCGCCCGGCCAGCACGGCCGCGCGCGGATCAAGGAAAGCGAATACCTGCTGCAGATGCAGGAGAAGCAGAAGGCCCGCTTCACCTACGGCGTGATGGAAAAGCAGTTCCGCCGCTACTACGAAGAGGCCACTCGGCACGCCGGCAAGACCGGTGAGAACCTGCTGCAGATCCTCGAGAGCCGGCTGGACAACGTCGTGTACCGCGCCGGGCTGGCGCGTACCCGCCGGATGGCCCGCCAGCTGGTCAGCCACGGGCACTTCAGCGTCAACGGCGTGCACGTCAACGTCCCCAGTTACCGGGTGTCGCAGTACGACATCATCGACGTGCGGGACGGGTCGCTGAACACCGTGCCTTTCCAGATCGCGCGGGAGACGGCGGGCGACCGTCCGATCCCGAGCTGGTTGCAGGTGGTCGGGGAGCGTCAGCGCATCCTGATCCACCAGCTGCCCGAGCGGGCGCAGATCGACGTGCCACTCACCGAGCAGCTGATCGTCGAGTACTACTCGAAGTAAAGATGTGCTGCACCAACCGGTGCAGGCAACCTGAGCGGCATCAAATAGCGGGTGCCGAGAAGGAGAAAAGAAACACCCATGCTGATTTCACAGCGCCCCACCCTGTCGGAGGATGTCCTCACCGACAGCCGGTCCCAGTTCGTCATCGAGCCGCTGGAGCCCGGATTCGGCTACACCCTTGGCAATTCGCTGCGGCGTACCCTGCTGTCGTCGATTCCCGGCGCGGCCGTCACCAGCATTCGTATCGATGGCGTGCTGCACGAGTTCACCACCGTGCCCGGCGTCAAGGAGGATGTCACCGACATCATCCTGAACCTCAAGGGTCTGGTCGTGTCCTCCGAGGAGGACGAGCCGGTCACCATGTACCTGCGCAAGCAGGGCCCGGGCGAGGTCACCGCGGGTGACATCGTGCCGCCGGCCGGCGTGACGGTGCACAACCCCGGCATGCACATCGCGACGCTGAACGACAAGGGCAAGCTTGAGGTCGAGCTCGTCGTCGAGCGTGGTCGTGGTTACGTGCCGGCCGTGCAGAACCGTGCTTCTGGTGCCGAAATCGGCCGTATCCCAGTCGATTCCATCTACTCGCCGGTGCTCAAGGTCACCTACAAGGTGGACGCCACCCGTGTCGAGCAGCGCACCGACTTCGACAAGCTGATCCTGGACGTCGAGACCAAGAGTTCGATCACTCCCCGCGACGCGCTGGCGTCGGCGGGCAAGACCCTGGTCGAATTGTTCGGCCTGGCACGCGAACTCAACGTCGAGGCCGAGGGCATCGAAATCGGGCCGTCGCCAGCCGAAGCCGACCACATCGCGTCGTTCGCACTGCCGATCGATGACCTGGATTTGACCGTCCGGTCCTACAACTGCCTCAAGCGCGAGGGTGTGCACACCGTCGGCGAGCTGGTCAGCCGTACCGAGTCCGACCTGCTCGACATCCGCAACTTCGGCCAGAAGTCCATCGACGAGGTCAAGGTCAAGCTGCACCAGCTGGGGCTGTCGCTCAAGGACAGCCCGCCGAGCTTCGACCCGTCCGAGGTCGCGGGCTACGACGTCGCCACCGGTACCTGGTCCACCGAGGGTGCTTACGACGACGCGGACTACGCCGAAACCGAACAGCTCTAAAGGCCGTCCGGTGACGATGGGGCCGTGTAGCGGCCGCTGAGGAACCGGACACGCCTGACAAGAGTCCGTCCCGGCCCTACCTGATACGGGGGTCGGCCCCAATTAGGAGATAGTGCAATGCCCAAGCCCACCAAGGGCCCTCGCCTCGGCGGGTCGTCTTCGCACCAGAAGGCTCTACTGGCCAACCTGGCCACGTCGCTGTTCGAGCACGGTCGGATCAAGACGACCGAGCCGAAGGCACGTGCGCTGCGGCCGTACGCGGAGAAGCTGATCACGCACGCGAAAAATGGCACGCTGCACAATCGCCGAGAGGTGATGAAGAAGATCCGAGACAAGGATGTGGTGCACACCCTTTTCGCGGAGATCGGGCCCCACTTCGCCGATCGGGACGGCGGCTACACCCGCATCATCAAGGTCGAGGCGCGCAAGGGCGACAACGCCCCGATGGCCGTGATCGAGCTGGTGCAGGAAAAGACCGTCACGTCGGAGGCCGACCGCGCGCGTCGGGTGAAGGCTTCGAAGAAGACCGAGGCACCCGCCGCTGCGGCGGCTCCGGCCGAAGAGGCCGAAGAGGTGGCGACCGAAGAGGTCGTGGCCGAGGAAGCCGCGTCGGAGGAGACGACGACCGAAGCGGCCGAGCCGGCCGCCGAGGCCGAAGCGCCTGCGGAGCCCGAGGCTGAGGCCGCCAACGAGGGTGACGAGGCAGACGACAAGTAGCGAAGACGTCCGTCTTAGGCTCGATATCGCCTACGACGGAACAGAATTCGCGGGCTGGGCAACTCAGACCGGGCAGCGCACTGTCGCCGGCGTTATCGACGATTCGCTGACGACTGTTTTCCGCACGCCGGTACGGCTGTGGGCGGCCGGGCGCACCGACACGGGAGTACACGCCACCGGACAGGTGGCCCATGTCGATGTGCCCGCCGCCGCCCTGCCGAATGCCTACGCCCGCTCGCCCCGTGACGGCGATCCGGAATTCCTACCGCTGCTGCGCCGGCTCGGCCGATTTCTGCCAGCCGATGTTCGGGTGCTCGGAATCATGCGTGCCCCAGCGGGTTTCGATGCGCGGTTCTCGGCGCTGCGGCGCCACTACGAGTACCGGCTGTCGACGGCGGCCTACGGCGTGGAGCCGCAGCAGGCGCGCTACATCACCGCCTGGCCGCGCGACCTGGACGTGGACGCGATGAGCGACGCCTCACAGGATCTGCTGGGCTTGCACGATTTCGCGGCCTTCTGCCGTTATCGCCAGGGCGCCACCACGATTCGCGACCTGCAGCGACTGGACTGGTCGCGCGATGGCGACCTGATCACCGCGCACGTCAGTGCCGACGCGTTCTGTTGGCAGATGGTGCGCTCCCTGGTCGGCGCGTTGCTGGCCGTCGGCGAGCACCGGCGCACCCGGGACTGGTGTCGTGAATTGCTCGATGCGACAGCACGATCCAGCGATTTCGCGGCCGCGCCCGCGCAAGGCCTGACGCTGGTGAGCGTGGACTATCCGCCGGACGACGAGCTCGCGTCGCGCATCCTGATCACCCGGGATCTGCGCACCCGCTAGGGCTGGGCGTCCAGCACGTGCTCGGCGCGCTTGTCGGTGGACAGGCACAGCGAACAAATGTGCGCGGCGTGGGCCACGCAGGCCAGCATGTCGGGGCGTTCGAAGTCGTGATTGCAGGCGTGGCAGGTCAACTCGTCGTCAACCGGATTGCCGTGCTCGTCGTACATCGGTAGATCGATGCCGTCGTGCGTGCGCCGCAGGTAGTACTTGCCGCGGGTCACGACCGCCAGGATCGGCGGCATCACCAGCGCGACGACGATCGCCACCAACGGCGAATAGGGCCGCAGTGTTTCGCCGAGGCCCCCGAAGAACGCGGCGATCGACAGCCCGGCGGCCAGCAGCATCGCGCCGAAGCCCACCGGGTTGATCGCGTACAACATGCCGCGGCGGAATTCGGGCTTTTTCGGGGACAGCTTCAGCAGATACTTGTTGAAGACGATGTCGGAGGCCACCGCTACCACCCACGCCATCCCGCAGTTGGCGTAGAAACCCAGGATGGTGTTGAGGAAGTCGAACATGTTGGCTTCCATCAGGATCAGCGCGATCGTGAGATTGACGGCAAGGAAGACGACGCGGCCGGGGTAGTGCTTGGTCACGCGGGTGAACGAGTTGGTCCAGGCCAGCGAACCCGAATACGCGTTGGTCACATTGATTTTCACCTGGCTGAGCACCACCAGGATCACGGCCAGCGTCAGCGCCAGCCAATCCGGCATGAAGTTCGCATAGATCTGGTCGAATTGGTGCACCGGCTGGTTCGCGATCGACAGTGACCCCACCAAGTGGAAGACCAGATAGACGGCGAGGAACAGCCCGACGATCTGCTTGATCGCGCCGAACAACACCCAACCGGGACCCGCCAACAGCACCCAAGTCCACCAGCTGCGCGAGTTCTGCGGGGTCTTCGGCGGCATGAACCGTAGATAGTCGATCTGCTCCGCGATCTGGGCGATCAGTGCCAGGCACACACCCGCTGCCAGCAGCGCCGAGCCGGCGTCGACCCCGCCGTGGCCTTGCTGGCCGGTGTAGGAGAAGAACTCGCCAACCGACTCGGGATGGCTGGTGACCAAATAGATGAACGGCGCGACCATCAGGATCAGCCAGAGCGGCGTGGTCCAAAGTTGCAGCTGTGAAAGGACTTTCATGCCGTAGATGACCAGCGGGAAGATGATCAGGGTCGAGCAGACGTAGCCGATCCACAGCGGGATACCCAAGCCCAGTTTGAGGCCTTGGGCCATGATCGAACCTTCGAGCGCGAAGAAGATGAACGTGAACGTCGCAAAGATCACGTTGGTCACCACGGAGCCGTAATAGCCGAAGCCGCTGCCGCGGGTGATCAGATCCAGATCGATGTTGTAACGCGCCGCGTAATAGGCCAGCGGCAGTCCGGTCGCGATGATTACCAGCGCGAAAATTCCGATGCCGCACAACGCATTTGCCGTGCCGTAGGTGATGCCGAGGTTGGCGCCGATCGCGAAGTCGGCCAGGTAAGCGATGCCGCCGAGCGCGGAGATCCCTACCACCGCCGTGGACCACCTGCGGTAGCTGCGCGGTGCAAACCGCAGTGTGTAGTCTTCGAGCGTTTCCCGGGCAGCAGGAGATGTATCGGCGGTGGAAGTCACGTACTGAATTGTCCGGTGACGCGAAGGCGCCCGCCACTTGAAGCGCCTGGCAACTGCCTGTGCGGCTATGGAATACGGCTACAGCTTGCCGGCGGCGAAGGCGGCGGCCTGATCCACCAGTCCGGAGTCGATGTAGGAGGGCTGCAGATGCGACGCCCACACCATCTTGCCGTTGCCGTTGCCGTTGCAGATCGGGTCGCCGGGTGCGCACTCCTCGATCGTCTTACCGGCGAAGGCGGGGCTGAAGCCGGGGACCGGGCCCACCACGCGCTGGGTGCCATTGCCGAACAGCGCGACCGCGGCGACGTGTTGATCGATGTCCGGCGGCAGCGGGTTCTTGAACCCGAACGACGGCTGCGTCACCGCGATCACCAGGTCGGCCGACACGGCGCCAAGCGAGTAGCCACCGAGCACCTCGCGGGTGTTGGGGCAGTGCTTGGCCATGTACTGGACGTGGCTGCTCATGTCGTTGGCGCCCTTTGCGGGATCGACGTCGGCGGGGTAGTTGACCCCGTAAACACCGAGCGGCAGCTGCGTCTTGGTCCGCAGCGAGTTGGCGAACGCATCACCGACCAGGCCGGCGCCGGGGGGTTCCTCACGGCCCCGGGCGAACACCACTTCCGCTCCCGGGCACGGCGGCCCCGCCGAGGCCATTGGAGCCAAGGCCACGGCGGACCCGATGCTCATGAACGCCGCGAGCAATGCATTGCCGATCGATCTAACCCCCATGAGCCGATGGTACGCATTTCCGGCCGGCATTAGTGAACGGCCGTGATCACTCCGCGATCCCGTTGTGACCGGATCTTTGTGTCGCTAGATCTTGGCCGCGACGAAATGTGCGGCCTTATTCGTCAATCCGGGCACGTAGCTGAGGTGGGCTTGCCACGAGCTGCCGTCGGAGCAAATCGGGTCGCCCGGGTTGCACAGGTTGAGGATCTTGCCGCCGAAATCCGGGCTGAGTGCCGTCATCAGATTGCCGGCCCGGCCCGACGGGTTCCCGAACAGGGCGACCGCGGCGACGTGATCGGCGGCATCGGACGGCAGCGGGTCGCGAAAGCCGAGCGCGGGAAGCGGTGCGGCGGTGACGATGTCGATGACGGCGGCGCCCTGCGAGTAACCGCCCAGCACCAGCTTGGTGCTGGGGCAGTTGTCGGCCATGTGCTGGATGTGGGCGCTGGCGTCGTTGGCGCCGTCGGTGGCGGCCAGGAAGTCGTCGTTAGCGGGGTAGTTGACTCCGTAGGCGCCGACATTTCGCTGGGTCTGCTGGCGCAGGGAGCTGATGAAGGCCCCGCCCACCTTCCCGACGCCGGGTGGCTCGTTGGTTCCGCGGGCGAACACCACCTCGACTGCCGGGCACGCAGCTAAGGCGCGCGGGACCAGCGGGAACCCTAACAGCATTGCGGTCGCGGCGAGGAATGCGGCGGCCATAACGCTTGCATAACGGTGCGCGCGTGGCCTTTTCGCGGCAAAGCTCATGCCGCGATGGTACCGACTATTGACTGTGCGTCAGTGGACCGCGGCAACCACGTCGGTTTGCGGCGTGGGCGACGCGGGGAACGGCGGGGTGGGCGACTGCGGGGCGTAGCTCGGTGTCAGCGGGCCGGGCGCCTGCGGGCTCTGCGGGATGGGGCCAGGTGCTTGCCCGGGCGTCTGCGGGCCGTAGCCGGGGGTTTGCGGGCCGACTCCGGGGGCTTGTGGACCATAGCCGGGCCCGTACCCGGGCACCGACTGGCCGGTGCCGATCATCAGCTTGGACGCGACGAACGCCGCCGCCTGGGTGGTGTAGACGGGGACGTAACCCTCGGTGTGCCCGCTCCACTCATTGCCGGGACCGGCGTGGCAGATCGGGTCGTTGGGGTTGCACAGGTCGATCGCCTTCGAGCCCAGCAATGCGCTCTGGCTGGGCAGCGTCCCGCCGGCGCGGTCGGCCACATCACCGAAGGTGGCGACGGCGTAGATGTTGTTGGCGTACTGCGGCGGCAGCGAGCTACCCCAGCTGATGCCGCCGATCGGGACACCGGCCACGATGTCCATCACCGACGCGCCCTGCGAGTAGCCGCCCAGCACGATCTTGGTGTTCGGGCAGGTTTCCACGCTCTTCTTGACGCGGTCGATGGTGTCGTTGGCGCCGTCGCCGCCGTGCAGCTGCAGCTTGCTGGCGGAGTAGTTCACGCCGTAGGGCAGGATGTTCAATCCGGTCTGCTGGCGCAGCGAGTCGACGAAGGCATCGCCGACGCGGCCCAGTCCGGGCGGCTCGTTGGTGCCGCGGGCAAAGATCACCTCGACATCCGGGCAGTCGAATGCGCGTGCGACGGGGGCGCTCGGCGTGGCGAGCAGGCCCGCGACCGTGACCAGGGCGGCAGCACCCAGGCCGAGCCAGCGACCGGCTAACCGCACGATGCCCACCCGAGGGCCAAATATGCGGTGTGAAATCACCGGCCAATGCTACCCAAATTGAGACCAGTCCAAACCTGTCCAGCTGTGGATAACCGGCGAAATGGTTGCCTTGGGGCGGTTATCGTGACCAGCGGATTCGCAGACTTTGGGAGGTCAGTGCCCCACCAACCCGCGACCTGGGCGCACGTCAGCGGTTACCGATTCCTGCTACGCCGCATCGAGCGCGCACTGCTGAGCGGCGATACCGGGGCGTCCGACGAACCGCTCCGAGCCCGCACGATGCCCTTGACCGTCGGCTGCGTAATGGCGGCCATCGCCCTCGCCGGATGCGCTTTTATCGGGATGCTGGCCCCCCAGGCACGGCTGGATCGCGCGCAGATCGTGATGGGCAAGGAGACCGGAGCGCTGTACGTGCGAGTCGGCGATACCTGGCACCCGGTGCTGAACCTGGCGTCGGCGCGGCTGGTCGCGGCGACCGACGCCAATCCGCAGCCGGTGGCCGAGTCGCAATTGCGTCGCACCAAACGTGGTCCCTTGCTGGGTATTCCGGGCGCACCGCAGCTCCTCGGCCCGCCGCTGTCCGGCGACGACGCGATCTGGACGATCTGCGATACGAACGGTGACACCGCCACAACGGTGGTCGTGGGGCCGACCGGGGGACCATCGGTCCATCGTCTGACCCGTGATCAGGCGCTCCTGGTCGCACCGGGTCCGGGACCGCCGGCGTACCTGCTCTACAACGGCGAGCGGGCCGTGGTGGATCTTGCGGACACCGCCGTCGTGCGTGCACTGCGGCTAGAAGGTCAGGCGCCGGTTGTCGTCTCGCAGGCACTGCTGAACGCGGTCGCGGAGGCTCCGCCGATCACGGCGCCCCGCATCCGGGGTGCGGGCGGCAAGGCGGCAGGACTTCCCGGCTTTGCGGTCGGCAGTGTGCTGCGCATCACCCGCGGCGACGGCGACGAGTACTACGCCGTCCTGAGCACCGGGGTCCAACGCGTCGGTCAGGTTGCCGCGGACCTGTTGCGTTTCGGCGACTCCCGGGGCACCGCCAACATCATCGCGGTGGCACCCGACGTGATCCGCGGCGCCCAGATCGTCGACGCGCTCCCGGTGGGGACGTTCCCCGAACGCGCACCCGGGCCCGGCTTGGCGAGCGGTGCCACCACCGTGTGTGTGAGCTCGGCGGGGACCGGCCATCCCGATGCCGCGCTGCTGACCGCAGACGGCCCGCCACTCCCGGTCGGTCAGGCTCCGGTGGCCCTGTCACAGGCCGACGGACGCGGTCCGGCGCTTGACGCCGTCTACCTGCCACCCGGCCGGAACGCCTACGTGCGGGGCAACGGTTCCGGCAGCCGCTATCTCGTCACCGATACCGGGGTGCGCTTCGCGGTTCACGACGACGACGCCGCCCATGACCTTGGGCTGCCGACCGATACCGTTCCCGTGCCGTGGCCGATCCTCGCGGTGTTGCCATCCGGGCCGGAACTAAGCCGGGCGAACGCGTCGATCGCCCGCGACATCATCGCGGGACGGTCGTAGCCGTCGTTTGGCTGCGCCGATGATCAGCGCGCACACCACAGCGATGAGGCAGCCGGCCGCGCCGCGCAACGCGGTATCGCGCGCATGAGAATTGGTAGGCATAGGCGCCGGTGTGCCGATCGGTGCTCGCGCCGGAGGCGGCTGGGCGATATCGGCGGGGGCGCCCGAATCGGTGCTCACCGCGGCAAGGACGTCGACGGTCCCGTTGCCGACCAACGGATTCCAACCCGTTGGTGGATGATGCGCGGTCGACTCGATGCGCTGCATCACCTGCCGCGCCGTCAGTGCCGGGAACCGGGCCCGGATCAGGGCGGCGAGTCCGCTGACAACCGGTGCGGCATAACTGGTTCCGGACAATGGTGCGGAGCTCAACGACGTCACCGACTCCCCGGTTGCGGCGACGTCGACCCAGGGTCCGGCCAGCGTGAACGCCGACGGTGCCCCGGCGTCGTCCACCGAACCGACGGTCAGCACGTAGTCGTCGTACCAGGCCGGACTGACCACGACCGAAATGGTCTGCCAACTCGCATCCGGGCGCTGCGGCGGGCACTGTCCGCCGCCACCGGTGTTTCCGGCCGCGGCCACCACGACGGCGTTCTTGACGTCAACCGCGTAGGCCAGCGCGGCCGCCAGTGCCCGGTCGTCGAGCGCCGACGTGACCGCAACGCACGCCACCGACGAGATGTTGATCACCGACGCGCCCAGGTCGGCGGCAGTGCGGACCGCTTTCGCCATGGTGTCCACATCGCCGATGCCCGAGTTCGACGGGTCGCTCGCGGGTGCGAATTTCGCGCTGGACTGCCGGATGCTGATCAACGTCACGTCGGGCGCCACACCGCTGAAACCATCGGCGCTGGAATCGGCTGCAGCGGCGATGATTCCGGCGACCAGCGTGCCGTGCGCATCACAGTCCCCAGTGCCGTCGCCGGTGAACACATAGTCGCCGCCGGGCACCACGTCGGGTAGCCGGCGGTGTCGCGAAACGCCGGTGTCGATCACCGCGACCCGCTGGCCCGCACCACGGGTGAGTCGCCAGACGCGCGGTAAATCGAGTTCGGCGAGCTGATTTCGCCCCGGCGCAGGGTTCCCGGTCACCATCGTGCAGACCTCCCGTTGTACGGTAGGTCTCGACGGCGCCGGAAGCGCCGGCTTCGGCAGCAACCGGTCGTCAATCTCCGGCGGCGAAACCGCCTGTGCTGATGGTATTCCCACGCTCGTCAAAGCCGCCAGGGCCGATACCGCCACTAGCCGCGCGATCAGCGAGGTACTCAACTCCATGTCGGGTACAGACCTCGGGCGGCGCCGTAGAGGCCCCACAGCCAACAGGTCAGCGGCACCATCGCGATCAAGACCACACACTCCAGCAGCTCGACGCTCTTTCGCGCGATGGGTGACGGCGACCTGCCAGGAGCGACGAACCCGAGGTAGAACGCACCGGCGACCAAGAGTGCCGTCGCTGCGGCAATCCACGCGCCGTGCCCTGGGGTCCTGAGTGAGACCACTCCGAACGTCGTTGCGATCGTAGCTACCGCGCTGATAACACCCGGCAACATCCTTTTCTTATCAACCGAATCGGCGTGCAGGAGCAGTAGCGCACCTGTGGCGGCCCCAAATGCTGTGCTGCCGGGCCGCGGCGTACCCCCCGCGACGGTGACGATGGCGCCGGTGGCTGCCGAAGCCGAAAACGCCGCCAGCAGACTGATCAACCAGGCATCGGCGCGGATAGCGCGGGCGGCCAAATCGTCGGGGGCCGGATGTGCTGGCTCGGGTGACAACCCGGCCAGCATGATCGCCGCACGTGCCGATAGGCCGAGCAGCCCCAGCGAGACCAGCACCACCGCCGCACCGATCGCCGGTAACTGGACGCCGGTGACCACACCCGCGAATGCCGCGACAGCGACGATCATCGCGAAGCACGACACCGCGGTCAATGTGCGCGCACCGCAATCGGATACACGCATTGCCAGCGCGGCGGTGACCGACGCCACGGCAGCGGCCAGCAGCATATTGGGCAGACCCGGCGCGCCGGGCACGGCGAGAAAGCCGGCAACCGTGGCGAATGCCGTGGCGACCAGGCTCAGCGTGACGCCGGCCATCGCGTCCCGGTATCCGCGATTGGTGAGAGCTGCCAACAACAGAGCCGCGAATGCGATCAGTGCCGTGACTCCCGCGGTGGTGCCAACGAACACGTTGGAGGCGAAGGTGTTTCGGACCAGCGCAAGACAACCGATGCCGGTCAGGCAACCGGCTCCCAACGCAGCGGTAAGCCGCGCCGCTCGGGCGTTGCGGGACGGACTCCAGGCCTGGCCCGTGAGCATCTGCGACACGGCCTCCGCCACGTCGTCGTATCGAACTGCGGGTGGCGGTGTCGCGGACCGATTCAGTACGAGAACATCGCCATCCCGGACACCGCACTGAGCCAGCGTCGCGGATGAGTCCAACGCGGCCGAGCCGAGCACCGACAGCTGATACCGCGTCGCGATCGAATCGCTGACACCGTCGGCTTTGAGGGCGTCGACAATCGGCGGGAGCAGGGTGGCCACGGGCAGCCCGGACGGCAGCGCCAAGTCGATGACAGCGTTGCCGGCATGCACGCACACCCGGCGAAGCCCCGGATCGGACATAGACAACATCAACCTTTTCAGACTCGGATGAGCGTGACGCTAAAGCAATTTCGAAACCGCGGTATTCGCCTGTGCACAGGTGAGTTGCGGCCGCTTCGCTCGCTGTTTAGCGTCGTCGCACGCTGGGAGGGGTCGGGGATGACCGAGGGGTTCGTGCCTGTGGCGCGGCGGCTGCCGCCGGAAGTCGCGACCGCGGACATCGTTGTCGGCGCACCGCCGGAGTTGCCGCGGTCGACAGGCCTGCTGATGCGCCTGCTGCCGGTTGGGATGTCGCTCGCAACCCTCGGCGTGATGGCACTGGGCTTCGCCTCGGACTCGACCGTTGCCCGTAACCCCGCGTTTTTCGCCTTCCCGATGATGATGCTGGTCTCGATGGTGCTGACGTCGATCAGTCAACGCGGCCATCGGCAGGGTGGCGAGATCGGCACGAGCCGGGCCGACTACCTGGGATACCTGACTCGGCTGCGTCGGTCCGTGACCGAAACCGCTGCAGCGCAGGATTTCTCACTTCACTGGAACCACCCTGACCCCGCGGCGCTGTGGACATTGGTCGGTGGCCCCCGGATGTGGGAGCGACGAGCGACCGACTCCGACTTCTGCTCGGTTCGCGTCGGCGTTGGTAGTCAGCCACTTTCGACCAGGCTGGTGGCTCCCGAAATGCACGTCGGGGAGCGTACGGATCCCGTTACCGCCGCAGCCGCGAATCGCTTCATCCACAGTCACGGCACCGTCGCGGATGTGCCGATCGCCGTTGATTTGACCGCGACTGCCACAGTCACTGTCGACGGTGATTTGGCCGAAGCACGCGGACTGTTGCGCGCGATGATTTGCCAACTGGCGGTGCTGCACCCGCCGGATCAACTGCTCATTGTCGCTGTGATCGAGGACCAGCATCGAGTCCACTGGGATTGGTTGAAGTGGTTGCCGCACAACCAGCATCCGGCCAACCGGGATTCGGTGGGCGCTGTGCGAATGCTGTATCGGGGCGCGGCGGAGGCGCGAAGCGCACTGGCGGGTGCTCGGTTGCCACCGTGCGTGGTGGTGATCGGCGACCTGTCGGGGCCCATCGACGGTGAGGAGGTGGGGACCATAGTTCTCGAGACCGGGTCCGGCCGCATCGGCTCGCCCTTGACGATCGAGCACGCCGGCGCGGCCGTGGAGTTGACGCACCCCGACCAGATGGATGCGCTCGACGCGGTGATTTGCGCGCGCCGGCTTGCCGCACACCGGGCAGGCACCGCCTCCAGTCCTGGCGGCGACTCTAGCTGGCCGGGCCTGGTCGGGTTGGGCGACGTCGCCGGTTTCGACCCGATCACGTTGTGGCGCGGCCGAGATCACCACGCCCGACTACGCGCTCCGATCGGAAGCACGATCGACGGGGCGGCTCTCGAGCTTGATATCAAGGAGCCTGCCGAAAACGGCATGGGCCCGCACGGGCTTTGCGTGGGCGCAACGGGCTCGGGAAAGTCGGAGCTGTTGCGCACCGTCGCGCTCGGCATGATGGCGCTGAATTCCCCCGAAGTACTGAACCTGCTCCTCATCGACTTCAAAGGAGGGGCGACGTTCCTCGATTTGGCGGATGCCGCGCATGTCGCCGCTGTTATCACCAACCTCGCCGAGGAGGCGCCGCTGGTCGCGCGGATGCAAGACGCACTGGCCGGCGAGATGAACCGCCGGTAACAATTGCTGCGTACGGCGGGGTGCACCAGCGTCGCTGCCTACGAGCACGCCCGTCGCGCGGGCGCCGAATTGGTAGCCCTACCGGTACTTTTCATCGTCGTCGACGAGTTCTCAGAACTGCTCAGCCAGCACCCCGATTTCGCCGATACGTTCGTCGTGATCGGTCGACTCGGCCGGTCGTTGGGTATGCACTTGTTGCTTGCAAGTCAGCGACTCGACGAGGGCCGGCTACGTGGGCTGGAAGCACACCTGTCTTATCGCCTGTGCTTGAAGACGCTGTCCGCCAGCGAGTCACGAATGGTCTTGGGAACAGCCGATGCCTACGAGCTGCCGAACACCCCCGGAGCGGGCTTTCTGCGTTGCGGCAGCGGCGAGTTGATCCGCTTCCAAACCGCCTTCGTGTCGCAGCCATTGCCAAGGCCGGCGCGTGACAACGCTTCCGCAGACCGGGAGGCCCGAACATCGGTCCACAAGTTCACCGCGCAGGCGGTCGGGCCCATCACTAGCGCCGCAGCGCCGGACGGGGTGTCCGCGCCGACCATACTGCGGACGGTGCTGGACCGCCTGTCCGGACATGGGCCGTCCGCGCACCGAGTGTGGCTGCCCCCGCTGGGTTCGGCGCCGTCACTGGACGCCCTGCTGCGCGACGCGGGATCGGGACGTCTGACCGTGCCCGTCGGCACCGTCGACCGCCCGTTCGAGCAGTGTCGGACACCGATGATGGTCGACTTATCCGGAGCCGCAGGCAATGTCGCGGTTGTGGGCGCTCCCCGGTCGGGCAAGTCGACCGCATTGCAAACGCTGATCACGGCGTTGGCGCTCACTCAGGATCCGAGTGAGGCGCAGTTCTACTGTCTGGACTTCGGCGGCGGAGCGCTGGCATCGCTGCGCACAGTGCCACATGTCGGTGCGATCGCAACCAGGTCCGAGCCCCGGCTCGTGGCACGCATGGTCGCCGAGATCGAGTCGATTGTGCACTCTCGTGAGGCTGCCGCTGCGCAGCGGGGCGTCGACGGCGGCGACCCGCTCGCTGATGTCTTCCTCGTCGTCGACGGCTGGGCGAACCTGTGCAAAGAGTTCGAGTCGATCGAGGAGCCGATCACTGCGATTGCCGCTCAAGGACTTTCGTCCCAGGTGCATGTGGTGCTCTCGGCCTCGCGCTGGGCGGAGATCAGACCGTCGTTGCGGGATCAGATTGGCACACGCATCGAATTGCGGCTGGGAGATCCCGCCGATTCCGAGCTCGACCGAAAGCGGGCGCGCGAAGTGCCCCGTGACCGGCCGGGCCGTGGTCTGTCCCGCGACGGTCTGCACATGGCCATTTCCCGTCCGATGGACGCGGCCGCGCCGCGACGGCGACATGGTGAGTTATCCGCCCCACCCATCCCGCTGCTACCCGCTCATATCGACCACCATATCGTCGTCGACCTGGCGGGTGAAGACGGTGGCAGGCAGATACTCCTTGGTCTCGAAGAACGTCGATTACGGCCTTTTGCAGTCGATTTCGAGCGGAATTCACATCTGCTGATGCTGGGCGACAGCGAATGCGGAAAGACCGCCGCGCTGCGGACCTTGTGCCGCGAAATTGTTCGAACCAAAACGGCCGAGCAGGCGCAGCTACTGGTGGTCGACTTTCGGCGCACCCTGCTCGGCGTCGTGGAGTCAGAACATTTCGGTGGTTATGCCCTGTCACCGGCCGCGCTCAGGGGGCTGATGCCGGAGGTCCTCGCGCTGCTGCAGCGCCGCATGCCCTCGCCGGACGTGACCCAGGCACAGCTGCGGGCCAGGTCCTGGTGGTCCGGCCCGGATATCTACGTCGTCGTCGACGATTACGAGCTGGTCGCGACGCCGGCGGGCAACCCACTGCTAGCCCTGCTCGAATATCTGCCGTACGCACGAGATTTGGGACTGCAACTAGTCGTGGCGCGGCGCAGCGGGGGCGCGGCGCGCGGCCTGTTCGACCCCCTGCTGGCGCGTCTGCGTGAGATCGGCTGCCTCGGATTGATGATGAGCGCGCGTCCCGATGATGGTTCGCTGTTGAGTGTGGGACGTCCAGCGCGATTGCCAGCGGGGCGTGGCGTCGTGCTCACCGATGCCGGTGATGAACAAGTAATTCAGGTGGGCTGGAGTCCGCAACCATGAGCGGACATCGCACGGTCATTGCGACGGGCCCGGGGTCGGTTCGCCGGCTGTGTTGTACCACAAGCACAGTCAGCGAGGATGCATCCGAGATTCTCCATGCGGCTCTGGACGCTATCGACGATCAAGTGGCGCTGGTCGATGGGTTGCCGGTTGCGGTCGATTCTTTGTGGCGCAGTGGATTGAGGTCGCTGGACTGTGGAACGCCACACGCGCAGCGAACAGTTCAGATCGTGCACCCGTCGTGGTGGCCGTCGTCGCGGATCGATGTGGTTACCACCGCCGCGGGGACCGTGTTCGATGACGTAGAGGTGCAGCCGCGGTCGTGGTTGCTTCGGTGGGCGTGGAAAGCGGGACCGGAAGCGGTGGTCGTGGAGATCGCCGAGCGGCTGGTAGCGGTCGCGGGCGAGGACGTCGTGGCTGTCGCGCGTACCGGGCCGGCACAGTCCGTGGCCGAGGAGGTCACCCGTCTTGTCGGTGAAATAGCCTGCGGTGCAATAACTACCGTGCTTATCGATGCCCCTGGCAGCATTGCCGGGGCGCAGGCGGTCGCGACGTTGATCGCCGGCAGTCTGCATTCAAGCGGCCAGCGAATAGTGCGGATCGACGACGCCCGGCTATCACGGCTTGCTCATTCGGCGACGCGCAAGGTCCAGACTGGGGCGCCGCGGCCGCAGGTCGATGCCGGTCGGGCGCGATCACGCGTGGGGATGTTCGGCGGGCTCGCCGCCGCGGGCGTCGCACTGGTCGCGGAAGTGCCGGTGCTCGCGGCAGGCGGCCATCGCGCCGTTGCGCGGTTGCCCGCATCATCGACGACATTTCTGGGCGAGGGCCGGGTCGCATTGACGGTGCCGGCGGACTGGCCGACGCAACGAGTGGTCGCCGGGCCAGGGTCGGCGCGGGTGCAGGTCACGTCGCCGTCAGATTCTGAAGTGGCATTGCACATCACGCAGTCGCCGATTCCCGAGGAGACGCTGGGCGCCACGGCGGACCGGTTGAGGCACGCGATCGACGCCGAACCCGCCGGTGTGTTTGTCGACTTCAACCCGTCCGGGGTCACCGCCGGCCGGCCCGCCGTGACCTATCGCGAGGTCCGCGCCAGCCATCACGTCCGGTGGACGGTGTGGGTTGAGGGATCGATTCGGATCAGCGTCGGGTGCCAGAGCAGGCCCGGCGGTGAGGATGCCGTTCGCGCCGCCTGCGACGAGGCGGTGCGATCGGCCCACGCGATCGGGTGAGTCTCCGCGGCGGTCGAGAAATCCGATGGAACCGAATGGAGGTGCGCGTGGTCGTACTTGGTATCGGAGAGGAAGGAGATAGGTGACTACACCGCCAGGTGCGAACACGCTGAGCACCGATTTTGATCTGATGCGCTCGGTCGCAGGCACGACGGACACCCGCAACGAAGAGATCCGGGCGATGCTGCAGGCGTTCATCGGCCGGATGAGCAGCGTGCCGCCGTCGGTATGGGGCGGGTTGGCGGCCGCGCGATTCAAGGACGTCGTTGATCGGTGGAATGCCGAGTCGTTGCGGCTGTATCACGTGCTGCACGCGATCGCCGACACCATTCGGCAGAACGAGGCCACGCTGCAGGATGCCGGTCAGAGTCATGCCCATCACATCGGCACCGCCGGTGGAGACCTGTGAGAGGACATTCCGGTGGACCCAGTGCTGTCCTATAACTTCGGCGAAATCGAACACTCGGTGCGTCAGGAGATCCACACCACCTCGGCTCGTCTCAACGCCGCGCTTGACGAGCTGCGCTCCCAGATCGCTCCGTTGCAGCAGCTCTGGACCCGTGAAGCAGCGTCCGCTTATCAGGCTGAACAGCTCAAATGGCATCAGGCGGCGACCGCGTTGAACGAGATCCTGGTGGACCTGGGTAACGCGGTGCGCGACGGTGCTAACGAGGTGGCGAACGCCGATCGCCGGGCGGCCGGCGTCTGGGCGAGGTAGCCGCGATGAGCCACTGTGTGGTCCTGGTGGAAGGAGAGCCGTCGGGACCACACAGTCATTTTGACCTGCGGGGATATGGGTCGGTAAACTGCTTCGTTGGCGTGCGGTACGCCGGGGACTCGGGTCAATGTCGGTCGCCGAGACCAAACCCCAACCGTGGACGCCCCTGACCGGCACCCGGCTCGAACCGGGATCCACCCGAGAGATAGAGAAGGTAAGCGCTGTGCCCACCTACGCGCCAAAGGCTGGTGACACCACGCGGTCGTGGTACGTCATCGACGCCACGGACGTAGTGCTTGGACGCCTTGCCGTCGCGGCAGCCACCCTGTTGCGCGGTAAGCACAAGCCGACGTTCGCCCCCAATGTCGATGGCGGCGATTACGTCATCGTCATCAACGCCGACAAGGTCGCCCTGTCCGGCGACAAACTGCAGAGCAAGCTGGCCTACAGCCACTCGGGGTATCCCGGCGGTCTGCGCAAGCGCACGATCGGTGAGCTGCTGGAAAAGCACCCCACCCGCGTCGTCGAGAACGCGATCGTCGGCATGCTGCCGCACAGCAAGCTCAGCCGTCAGATCCAGAAAAAACTCCACGTCTACGCCGGCCCGCAGCACCCGCATGCCGCGCAGCAGCCGGTTCCGTTCGAGATCAAGCAGGTGGCCCAGTGACCGAAACCAACGAGGCAGCACCCGAGGAGACCGCCGAGGTCGTCGTCGAGGTCGTCGTCGAGGAGACCCCGGCCGAGCCCACTGCTGAAGCTCCCGCGGCTCAGCCCAGCGCGCCGATCGTGCTCGACCGGCCCATCCAGACCGTCGGCCGCCGCAAGGAGGCCGTGGTGCGGGTGCGCCTGGTGCCCGGCACCGGCAAGTTCGACCTGAACGGCCGCAGCCTGGAGGCCTACTTCCCGAACAAGGTGCACCAGCAGCTGATCAAGGCCCCGCTGGTCACCGTCGATCGGCTGGAGACCTTCGACATCTACGCGCTGCTGCACGGCGGCGGCCCGTCGGGTCAGGCCGGTGCGCTGCGTCTGGGCATCGCCCGGGCGCTGATCCTGGCTCAGCCCGAGGACCGGCCCCCGCTGAAAAAGGCCGGCTTCCTCACCCGTGACCCGCGCGCCACCGAGCGCAAGAAGTACGGCCTCAAGAAGGCCCGTAAGGCACCTCAGTACAGCAAGCGCTGATCAGCGATCACTTTCTGGCCGCAACCGCGTCTCTTTGCGCGACTTTTGGCCGCCGTTTCGGCGTGTCGGCGCGCAAAAGAGCGCGGTTGCGGTCACAAAAGTAAGTGCGCTTTGTGCGCATGACGTCACTGTGAGAGGTTTGTCCGATGGCTCGACTATTCGGCACCGACGGTGTTCGCGGAGTCGCCAATCGCGAATTGACCGCTGAGCTGGCACTATCGCTGGGCTCCGCGGCCGCGCGACGCCTCGCGGGCCCCGGAAAACCGGGTCGGCACCTGGCCGTAGTCGGCCGTGATCCGCGCGCCAGCGGCGAGATGCTCGAAGCCGCGGTGATCGCCGGGCTCACCAGCCAGGGTGTCGACGCGCTGCGGGTCGGAATCCTTCCCACGCCCGCGGTCGCCTACCTGACCGGCGCCTACGACGCCGACTTCGGCGTCATGATCTCGGCGTCGCACAACCCGATGCCCGACAATGGCATCAAGATCTTC
Organism: Mycobacterium stomatepiae; assembly: GCF_010731715.1. Lineage (NCBI taxonomy): Bacteria > Bacillati > Actinomycetota > Actinomycetes > Mycobacteriales > Mycobacteriaceae > Mycobacterium > Mycobacterium stomatepiae. Next base: position 2,854,945 of record NZ_AP022587.1, on the reverse strand, counting down.
GGCCCCGGCGGCCGCAAACTGGACGACGACACCGAAGACCAGATCGAACAGCTCGTCAACGCCGGCCCGGGCTTGCGCCCCGTCGGCGCCGGGCTCGGCCGCGTCGTCGACGCCGAGGACGCCGCCGATCGCTACCTGCGCCACGTCGGTAAGGCCAGCACCCAGCCGCTCGACGGCCTGACCGTGGTCGTCGACTGCGCCCACGGCGCGGCGTGGTCGGCCGCACCGCGCGCCTACCATGCCGCCGGCGCCCGGGTGATCGCGATCAACGCCGAACCCAACGGCCTCAACATCAACGACCGCTGCGGATCGACCCACCTGGACTCGCTGCGCGCCGCGGTGCTCGAGCACGGCGCGGATCTGGGCCTCGCCCACGACGGGGACGCCGACCGCTGCCTGGCGCTGGACGCCAACGGCGAACTCGTCGACGGCGACGCCATCATGGTCGTGCTCGCGCTGGCGATGCAGGAAGCCGGCGAGCTCGCGTCGAACACGTTGGTCACCACGGTGATGAGTAACCTCGGGCTGCACCAGGCGATGCGCACGGCGGGCGTCACGGTCCGCACCACCGGCGTCGGCGACCGCTACGTCTTGGAAGAGCTGCGCTCCGGCGAATACAGCCTGGGCGGCGAGCAGTCCGGCCACATCGTGATGCCCGCGCTGGGCTCCACCGGCGACGGCATCGTCACCGGGCTGCGCCTGATGACCCGCATGGTGCAGACCGGTTCGTCGCTGGCCGAGCTCGCCGCGCCGATGCAGACGTTCCCGCAGGTGCTGATCAACGTCGAGGTCGCCGACAAGACCACCGCCGCCGCGGCGCCCTCGGTGCGCAGCGCGGTCGACGAGGCCGAGGCCGAACTCGGGGACACCGGCCGAATCCTGTTGCGGCCCTCAGGGACTGAGCCGATGATCCGGGTCATGGTGGAAGCGCCCGAGGAAGGCACCGCGCAGCGGGTAGCCGCGCGGGTCGCCGAAGCGGTCAGCGACCAGCGTTAATTCTGCTGGAACCCCGGCGCGGGGTGTGGCGTCGGATTAAGCATGGGAATACGACACGCCACTTTCGACCGCACCGGAATCGACGTTGCCGCGGTACATCGGGTTGCCGATCAATTGCGCGCTGCCGCCGAACTTGTCGACAGCGCTGTCTGTGATCACTTGGCGGCATTGGCTTTCAGCGGTGCGGCGGCCGGGCGGGCATACACCGCGCGCGGCGATGCGCTGCGGGCCGAGCTGGAGCGCTTGACGGCGCAGTTGTCGCAGTGGTCGCGGGCGTCCGTCGCGATCGCAGTCGCGTTGCGCTCGGGCGCGCAGCGCTATGCCGACGCCGAACAATATGCCGCGGCGCGAATCGCCTGAGCGTGGCCGATCGGTTAGACGTCGCCGAGCGCCTCGCCGAGGGCCGAGTCGCGATCGAGCACACCCAGGTCTACGTACGGGCTTGTCAGACAATAGGATACGAGCATCCGGACTTGACGTCGCACCCGTCCCAGATCCGCGATTGGTTCGGCAGCGAAGACGGCCTTGATCTATATGTCCTTGACCGGGACTGCGCGCAGTTGCGAGCGGCCGGAGCCGCGGTCGCCGAAGGGCTACGGATTCAGCGTGACCAGGTTGCCGAGCTCTCCGCGGCATGGACGGGAGTGGGAAGCGACGCCGCGATTGCGTTCCTGCAACGTCATTGCGATGCCGCCACCATGGTTGTCGCCGAGGTGCGGGCGGCCGCGCAACGGTGCGAATCACTGCGCGACAACTTGTGGCATCTGCTCGATTCCAAGGTCGGGACCGCGATCGCCATCGACGATCGCAGCCAGGCGCAGCGGTCGGCGTGGTTGGCCGCCGCCGCGGTGGTGACGGCCGGGTCGACGGAGCGCTCGACGGCCGAGCAGGTCGTCCAAGGGCAGGTAATGCCGTACGTGGACAACGACATTCGCAACGATTGGGTGACGGCCATGCGTGCGTCGCTGACCGCGTTCGGGACCGCCTACGACATGGTCAGCGATCGGATGGCTGCCGCACCCGCGGCGTACTTCGACGCGCCCGCCGACCTTGGGCCGGGCTATCAACCGCCCCCGGCGCCGCTTCCTCAGCCGGCGCCGGTGGCCACCACGCCCGCCGTTGTGCTTCCCAGCGTTGCTGCCGGCGCGGCGCCCTCGCCGGCAGCCTCCCTCCCCGCCGAGACTCCCGCGCCCGCCGCGCCTGCGCCGCCCCTTGCGCCACCGCTATCGGACTTGGGCGCCGGGCCCGGTGATGCTTCCGGCCTGCCAACGGGCGCCGGAGGTTTCGGCGATCTGGCTGGGGGAGCCGGCGGCCTGGGTGGGCTCAGCGGGCTGGCCGGCCGGATTGTCGATGCGATGACTGGTCTGCTGGGTTCGGCGACGGACGGGCTCGGCGATTCGTCGGGGCTTGACGACCCGGCGCCCAAAGACCCGTTCGACGACGATACCTCCGATGACGAGGATCCGTTTCAACCCGACGACGCGCACAAAGAGCCCGATGACGTCGACGCTGAAAAGCTGGCAGAGCCAAAGGAAGCCGAGGAGGCTCAGCCAGTGGGTGTACCGCCGCCCGCCGAGACGCCGCCACTACCGGGTGGCGAGCAACCGGCTGCCGGAGCGCCTATCCCCGCGGCAGCGCCTGCCCCCACGGCAGCGCCTGCTCCCGCGCCGGGGTCGACCGATGGTGCCACGCCGTGCGAGATTGCCGCAGACCAAGTTCCGCAGGCCGGGCAGTGACGGCTCAGGCGCCGCGCAGCTCCACCACTTCTTCGACGAAGCGCACCGCTTCCTTCGGGTCGGCGGCGGCTGGGCTTGCCAACAACGTCGTCACACCCGACTCGGCGAAGGCGGCGATGCGCTCTTTGACGAAACCGCGCGGGCCGATCAGCGACATGCCGCGCACCAGCTCGTCGGGTACCAGGTCGATGGCCTCACTCTTGCGGCCGGACAGGTAGAGCTCTTGGATCTTGTCCGCGACCTCTCCGTAGCCGTAACGCGTCGCCAGGTTGTGATAGAAGTTCTTGCCCTTGGCGCCCATGCCACCGAGGTAGAGGGCCAGCTGCGGCTTGACCCAGGCCAGCCGGTCCTCGACGTTGTCGCCGATGGCCACCGATGCATGCACCATGATGTCCAGCGGCGCCAATGCCGGATCCCGTTTGGCATTGCCGGCGGCCAGCGCCTCGCCCCAGACGGTGTGCGCCTTCTCCGGCAGGTAGAAGACCGGCTGCCAGCCTTCGGCGATCTCGGCGGTCAGCTCGACGTTCTTCGGGCCCAGCGCCGCGATCGTGATCGGAATACGTTCGCGCACAGGGTGATTGATGAGCTGCAATGGTTTACCCAAACCAGTTCCGCGATCCGCGGGCAGCGGCAGCTGGTAGTACTTGCCGTCGTACTGGAGCCGCTCGCGGCGCCACACCTTCCGGCAGATCTCCACGACCTCGCGGGTGCGGCCGAGCGGGGCGTCGAACGCGACGCCGTGGAACCCCTCCATCACCTGGGGCCCCGACGTGCCGATGCCAAGGCGGAATCGGCCGCCCGACACGAAGTCCAGGCCGGCGGCGGTCATCGCCAGCAGCGACGGCGTGCGGATGTAGATGGGAACCACGCCGGTGGCCAATTCGACGGTGTTGGTCTTGGCGGCCAGGTAACCAAGCTGGCTGATGGCGTCATAGGAGTACGCCTCGGCCACCACGGCAATATCGATGCCGGCCTTTTCGAGTTCGACGATGCGGTCGACGGCCTCGTGGAAGCCGCCCGAATAGTCCAGCGCGATTCCGATTCGCATAAGCGACACTTAATCACGCGGCACCTGACCGGTCGCGGTGCGGTGCCCTTATCGGGAGGTCGCCGCCGCGGTAGCGGATTGCTACACTTGTTACAAGTTGCTACAGGCGCGGAGGAGAAATGGCTGACAGTGCTGGTCGAGTGACCCGGTTCGCCGCGGACCTGGTCGATAGCGCCGCGGCCGAGGGGGCGCGGCAGAGCCGTTCGGCCAAGCAGCAACTCGACCACTGGGCCCGGGTCGGGCGGGCGGTATCGAGCCAGCACTCGGCGGCCCGTCGCCGCGTGGAGGCGGCGCTGGCGGGGGACCTGGAACTGGGCGAGCTGGGTGTCGAAGAGGGTGTCGTCTTCAACGCCGAGATCGCCGCGGCGATCCAGGAAAACCTCAATGAGTCCAACTACGGTGCGCTGTTGGCCAAGCGCGGTGTCACCACGGTTGCCCTCAACGAGGCCGGTGAGATCGTCGAGCACCGGCCCGACGGCACATCGACGGTGCTGGCCGCCAAGCCGCGACCCAAACGACGCAAGAAGGTGAACGCCGGGGCCCGATGAACCGGCTCGACCTGGTCGTCGGCCCCAACGGGGCGGGCAAATCGACCTTCGTCGAGCTCACGCTTGCGCCGCTGCTGCCGACAAGCGCCTTCGTCAACGCGGACGAGATCGCCCGACAACGGTGGCCAGACGATCCCGCCGCACATTCCTACGAGGCGGCCCAGGTCGCGGCCGACACCCGGGCGAGGCTCATCGAACTGCGCCGATCTTTCATCGCCGAAACAGTGTTTTCTCACCCGTCCAAACTCGAACTGATCGACACCGCCCACACGGGGGCCTACACCGTCGTCCTGCACGCCCTGCTCATCCCCGAGGAGCTTGCCGTCGAACGCGTGAAACGCAGGGTCATGGCCGGCGGGCACGAAGTACCCGAGGACAAGATTCGTGAGCGGTATCAACGTCTTTGGCCCTTGGTCGCCATCGCGATCACACGCAGTGACACCGCGACCGTCTATGACAACAGTGCGCTCAAAGGTCCGCGCATCGTCGCTCAAATGAGCGCGGGCCGGCTCGTTGGTGCCCCTACTTGGCCGACGTGGGCGCCAAGCGAATTGACGTCGCGCTGGCACGCCTAGCGTTATTTCAGCAGCGCGACGATCTTCTCTTCGAGAGCGACCGGTTCCGCCTCGGGGTCGAGCGGAGTTGTCTTGGGCAGCAACACATCTGGATCGGCGAACTCGCGGTAGTTCTTGTCGCCGGCGAGCGTGGCGAGCAGATAGCCGGTCAGCAGGGCCCGAACCGACCGCTGGGTGCGGCGGTTGGAGCCGGGTAGTCCGAACACCGACGCCAGACGTCGGCCCTCGCTCAAACCGCTGGGTTCGGCCTTACTGACAATGCGCAGCGTGGCCGTTTTCCACGCACTGGAAAGCGCCAACGCGTTGGAGTTCAACGTCTTTGGATCTCCCGGTGCGGTCAGAATCAAGCCCGGGACCTTCAACGCCGCGGCTGGCTGCTCGGCCGGGGGAGTCGTGACGGTCGGGAAGATCGCGACGGTTGCCGCCAGTGCGGCCGGCATTCCGGCTGCGGCGAACACGGCGGCCGAAGCTCCGACACCATGGCCCACCACGCCGAGCTTTGCGGGGTGCACGCTGATGTTGCCTGGCCCCAGCCGCACACCCGCGACGATGTCGAGCGCGGTGCCGAGATCGGAGGCCAAGTTGAGCACCGACGGCGCCAGACCTCGCTCGGTGTCGGGAGCACCGGCCACGATGCCCCATGACGCGAGATGCTCGAGCAGACGCGAATAGCGGGCGGTGCCGCTGAGCCAGTCGTGACCGAACGCGATGCCGGGGAGGTTCAGACCGGACTCGGGGGTGTAGACCACGCCAGGCAAGCCGGCAAAAGCGAGGTCACCACGCAAAACCTTGTGTGGGCCACGGCGGCTGAGGGCGGCGAAGAGCTTGCGGGTGCGGGCCACCCGTTGACGTTAGCGGGGATGGGTCCAATGAGTCCACGTGACACCGTCCCAGTACCGCTGGCCCGGCCCGCCGGGGTTCGGGTACCACCCCGGCGCCGGCCCTGCCGGGCGGGGCGGGGCGGGGCAGCTGGGTAAGGCGCGACGGCTGGGCGAGGTGGTGCGGCGGGGTAGGGCGCGACGACCTGGCCGGTCGGCACATAGGGAGCCGCGGCGTTGGGCCCCGGGGGTTCCTTGGCCAGGGCGCGCACCTTGCGGATCGCGGTGTAGTTCGAGATCAGCGCGATCGGGTTCAGCAGGAACAGCGACACCAGGCCCCACCAGCCGGCGAGCAGGCAGTGCAGCTGCGCCTTGCGGTATGCCTGCTCACACTGCTCGAGCGTGCCGGTGAAGGTGACGCTGCGCTGGACCCACAGGATCAGCACCCCGGTGTGCTCGTGGAGCCTGACGGAGAAGCGGCGGTATGGGTCGGTCAAAACTAGCCTTTCGCGCATGTGGGGCGGCCCAACGATACCGTCGCGTCGCGCCGACGGCGTCATTCGCCAGTGTCGAGTCTGAAACCGCTGGTAGAGGCGGGTTTGCGCACGCCACCACGCTCGCCAAGGCCGGGCTGCGGCCTGGTCTGCACTACCCTTGTCACAATGTGCGGAATCGTCGGCTACGTGGGGCGGGCCCCTGCCTGCCAAGTCGTCATGGACGCACTTCGCCGCATGGAGTACCGCGGCTATGATTCGTCAGGCATCGCGCTGGTCGACGGCACGGGCAGACTCACCGTGCGCCGTCGCGCCGGCCGGCTGGAGAACCTGGACAAGGCGGTGGCCGAAATGCCGCCGGAGGACCTGGGCGCCAGCACCGGCCTGGGCCACACCCGCTGGGCCACCCACGGCCGCCCGACCGACCGCAACGCTCACCCGCACCGCGACGCCGCCGGCAAGATCGCCGTCGTTCACAACGGGATCATCGAAAACTTTGCGACCCTGCGCCAGGAGCTGGAGTCGGCCGGCGTTGAGTTCGCCAGCGACACCGACACCGAGGTCGCCGTGCACCTGGTCGCTCAGGCGTATCGCGAGGGTGCGACGGCCGGTGACTTCGCCGCTTCGGTGCTAGCGGTGCTGCGCCGGCTGGAGGGCCACTTCACTCTCGTGTTCGCCAACGCCGACGACCCCGGCACCATCGTCGCCGCCCGCCGGTCCACACCGCTGGTGGTCGGCGTCGGCGACGGGGAGATGTTCGTCGGCTCCGACGTGGCCGCGCTCATTCCGCACACCCGCAACGCCGTCGAACTCGGTCAGGACCAATGCGTGGTGCTCACCGCCGACGGCTACCGGATCACCGACTTCGATGGCAACGAAGACCTGGGTTTCGGGGCATACCGCGAGTTCCACATCGATTGGGACCTGGCTGCCGCGGAAAAGGGCGGCTACGAGTACTTCATGCTCAAGGAGATCGCCGAACAACCCGCTGCGGTGGCCGACACGCTGCTGGGCCACTTCGTCGACGGCCGCATCGTGCTCGACGAACAACGATTGAGCGATCAGGAACTGCGCGAGGTCGACAAGGTATTCGTCGTCGCCTGCGGTACGGCGTATCACTCCGGGCTGTTGGCGAAGTACGCGATCGAGCACTGGACGCGACTGCCCGTGGAAGTCGAGCTCGCCAGCGAATTCCGGTATCGGGACCCGGTTTTGGACCGCAGCACGCTGGTCGTGGCCATCTCGCAGTCCGGTGAAACCGCGGACACCCTCGAAGCGGTCCGGCACGCCAAGGCGCAGAAGGCCAAGGTGCTGGCGATCTGCAACACCAACGGCTCGCAGATCCCACGCGAATGCGATGCGGTGCTCTACACCCGCGCCGGGCCGGAGATCGGTGTGGCCTCGACGAAGACCTTCCTGGCCCAGATCACCGCCAACTACCTGGTCGGCCTGGCCCTGGCGCAGGCCCGCGGCACCAAGTATCCCGACGAGGTCGAGCGCGAATACCGTGAGCTCGAAGCGATGCCGGAAATCGTGTCGCGGGTGCTCGCGACGGTCGAACCGGTTGCGGCCCTGGCGTATCGATTCGCCCAATCCTCGACCGTGCTGTTCCTGGGCCGCCATGTCGGCTATCCGGTGGCGCTCGAAGGCGCGCTGAAACTCAAAGAGCTGGCCTATATGCACGCCGAGGGATTCGCCGCCGGCGAGCTCAAGCACGGTCCGATCGCGCTGATCGAAGACAATCTGCCGGTCATCGTCGTGATGCCGTCGCCCAAGGGGTCGGCCACATTGCACGCAAAGCTGATGTCCAATATCCGCGAGATCCAGACCCGTGGTGCGGTGACCATCGTCATCGCCGAGGAAGGAGACGACACCGTGCGTCCCTACGCGGATCATTTGATCGAAATCCCCTCAGTATCAACGCTATTACAGCCACTGCTGTCGACGATCCCGTTGCAGGTGTTTGCCGCGTCGGTCGCGCAGGCGCGCGGCTATGACGTCGACAAGCCCCGAAACCTGGCAAAGTCCGTCACCGTTGAGTAGCCGGCGCAGAATATTCGGCATCGTCGGTGTCGTGTTGTTCCTCGCCGCTTATGCCATCTCGGTTTGGCTGTACGTCGACGGCGGAATAGGCCATCCCAACGTTGTCGTTCGGGGCGAGCCGGTGCCCGAGGTGACCAGGGTGACCATCGACATCCAGGAAGTTCAATCGGCCAACAGCCTGGTTGTTTCCAGCATCAATGTGTATCCCGGGCCGGGGCTGCTGGACTCGCGAACCCACAATCTCAAAGAGGATCTCACCATCGCGGTGTCCTCCGCGGTAAGCGCCAGCAAGCGCACGTGGCCGAAAGGCACACTGCCCGATGTGTTTAGGATTTCACTGGCCCTCGACGGTGAAGTCGCTCAATGGCCGTTCGATGAATATCATTCGGGACCGGTTGTCGCCCAGCTCGTATCCGGTCCCGACGCGACCCGGGTGGCGGCGTCGGTGACGATGGTCGACCGCCTGCTGGGCTGGGATATCGCCACGGATCGCATCAACGAGGACGATCTGGTGGGCCCCTATCAAGTGGACCTGGCGCGGTCGGCGAGCACCGTGGCGTTCGCGGTCGTCATTCTCGGTGTGCTGATCGCCCTTGCCGTCTTTGCCTTCTTTGTCGCGGTCCAGACACTGCGGGACAAACGAAAGTTCCAACCGCCGATGACAACGTGGTATGCGGCAATGCTGTTCGCGGTGGTTCCGCTGCGAAATGCGCTTCCCGACTCGCCGCCGATCGGAGTCTTCATCGATGTCACGATCGTGCTGTGGGTGACCGTCATATTGGTGATCTCGATGGGGCTCTATGTCTCTTGCTGGTGGCGGCATTTGAAGCCCGAACCCGGTGAGTTGGCCTCCTTCTCGAGTGGCCGGGTGTAGCCGCGGTTCCTACAATTGCGATGTGAAATGGGCATCGCGGCCGCGAGCGCTTTCGTAGCGGTGTATGCCATCACGATTGCCCTGTATGCCAGCACCGGCCTGGGCGTCCCAAGCAATTAACTGACGTTCGCCCCCTGGCCGACGGCACCACGGTGACCATCGACGTCGAAGAGCTTCATTCGGTCAAGGGCACAGTGATTGCCAACCTCACCGTGGCACCCGGGAAAGAGTTGCTGGACCCGGTAACTCATTCGCTCAAAGATGACCTAATCGTCACGGTCACCTCCGAAGTCACCACTAAGCAGAACTGGGCGAAGGGCACGTTGCCTAGTGTTGTGCCCGTTGTGCTGGCCACTTTTGGTGATCCTTCCGACTGGCCCTTCGACCATTACCGCTCCGAGGGAATAGTCGTGGAACTATTCCGCGGCCAGACCCCACTGCCCGAACGGGTTCCGGTATCGTTTGTCGATCGCCTTCCCGGTTGGACCATCGCAGCGGCGGGCGGCGTGCCATACCGATTGGATTTCCAGCGGTCACCGAGCACCGCCGCATTCGCCGCCGTGATGGTCGGCGCGATGGTTGTGATCGCCGCGCTGGGCCTGTTTGTCGCACTCCAGACGGTCCGCAACCTGGCGACGTTTCATCCGGTGATGATTCCTTGGTATGCCGCAATGTTGTTCGCGGTCGTGCCGCTGCGCAACGAGCTTCCCGACTCGCCGTCCATTGGCTTTTGGATCGACATCACGGTCGTTTTGTGGGTGATCGTCGCGTTGGTGGCTTCGATGACGCTTTACATCTTCTGCTGGTGGCAGCACGTCAGAGAGCACCTGCACAAGCCACCTGACCTCGTGTAGCGACGCGGGCAGCGGGGTTAGTATTTCTGGCCGGGAACCCATCTCAGACAGCGCAGTCAGCGGGGAGGCAACCTTGGCATCGCGCGGTTTCACCAGAGGCAGTCGGTTCATGAGGTTTTCGATCATGGGCCTGGTCATCTTCTTCATCGGCGCCTACGTCACCACGATCTCGCTCTACTCCGGGTCCGGTTGCGGCTGCCCCCTGCAACTGACCCAGGGCAAGTCTGCGACCGACGGAACCACGGTGACGATCGACTTCCTTGAGCTCCAGTCGATGAAGGGCGCGGTCAATGCCAACGTCACCGTTACCCCCGGGCCCGGGCTGGTGGATCCGGTAACCCGCGGCCTCAACACAGACTTCGCCGTCGTGGTCCACTCCGCGGTCACGCCCAGCAAGCGCGCGTGGACGAAGGGAATGCTGCCGGGCGAATACCCTGTCCCGCTGACGATTAGCGGTGACCCCTCGGTGTGGCCCACGGACAAGTATCAATCGGGGCCGATCACGGTCGACCTCATCTACGGGACCGAGCGACCCGAACAGCTGCCGGTGAGATTCGTCGACCGTGTCTCCGGCTGGCAGCTTTCCGTTGCTGGTGACGGTAATCCGCAGTCCCCGTACCGCGTCGAACTGCACCGATCACCGAGCATCGCGGTGTTCGCCGCCGTCATCATCGTGGTGATGCTCGCGCTGGCCGGAGTCGGCGCCTTCGTCGCCATTCAGACGGCACGCGATAAGCGAAAATTCCAGCCACCGATGACAACGTGGTACGCGGCAATGCTCTTCGCGGTGATACCACTGCGAAATGCACTGCCCGACGCGCCACCGATCGGATCCTGGGTTGACGTCACGGTCACGCTCTGGGTCATCGTCACATTAGTGATGTCGATGATGCTCTACGTCTATTGCTGGTGGCGGGATCTACGACCCGAACCTGAAAAGGCGGCATAACAGTTTGCTCGAGCCGCTGGGCATGCAAAGGTGGACGCCGTGGCGGATGGATCGGTGGGGGCGCGACTGCGGAGCCTTGCTCTGGGAGTGTGGCATTTCGTCACCAGCGCGCCGCTAACCTACGGCTGGCTATTCGTGTTGATGATCACGACGGTCATCCAGAACCAGATGTCCGGGCGGCAACTGCACTCGGTGCTGCTGCACCGCTCCACCAACATTCACGAGTTGGGTACCGATCCGCTCTCCGTGCTATTGTCCAGCCTGCTGTGGATCGACGGCAAAAGCCTGGAGCCCTACCTGCTGCTGTTCACGCTGTTTCTCGCCCCGGCCGAACATTGGCTCGGCCACCTCAACTGGCTGACCGTGGGATTGACCAGCCACATCCTTTCCACCTACATCAGCGAAGGCATTCTGTACTTCGCTATCGAAGAGCACGACGCATCCGAACGGCTGATCCGTTCACGCGATATCGGGGTCAGCTATTTCCTCGTCGGCATCATGGCGGTGCTGGCTTATCGCATCGCGCGGCCATGGCGCTGGCTCTACCTCGGCGTGCTGCTGGTCATCTTCGGCTTTCCGCTGATCACCATGACCAAGCACGGGTTGAACTTCACCGCGATCGGTCACTTCACGTCGATCCTGATCGGACTCTGCTTCTACCCGATGGCCCGGGCGAGAAAAGACAGGCCGTGGAGCCCGGCACGCGTCAGGGCCGCGTTCCGCCGATTCGGTTCCCGTGAGGAGCCAGTCTGACGCCAGCGGCGTCGCCGCGCAGGCCGGGTGCACAGGAGGAATTCCGCGTAGGCCGATACCCTCGTCACGTGTCGGGGAGCACGACGGCGGCAGCGAGAAATCCGGAGGTGGAATCGATGGGGCAGCAGGTGCGCGAGGTCTACGGCGCGTCACTGTCTCCGGACGCCACCGCGTTCGCCCACATCGTCGACGAGGGCGGCGCTATCCGCGCGCGGTGCAACGCTTTTTGCGTGGCTGGCGGGCCAGCTCCTCACGAGACGTGGAGCTTCCGGTCGAGGGCCCGGTCTCGCGCGTCATCCACTCCGCGGACGGCCAGTGGCTGGCCTGTCAGGTAACGCTCGACGGGAGCGGATCGCGCAGCCAAATCTGGATTGTCACCACCGATCCCGATGATCGGATGGCCTGGCGCATCGACGACGAAGAGGCCGGGACCGCCGAACTGATCGCGTGGGACGGCGCCCAGGTGGCGGCGATCCTGACCGGCGAGGACGGGGTGGGGCGGTCCTGCCTGATCGATCCGACCGACGGCCGTCACACCGTGCTGGACCGTCGATCCGGCGGCCGTCTGGTCGACGCCTGGGCCGGCGCGGCACTGATTCGGGTCGGCCCCCGCGGCTACCACGAGATGATCATGTTGTTCGGGCAGACCGAAATCGGTTTGCTCCCTTCCGATCCCGGTTCGACGACTGCTGACGGGGTCATCCTCGACGACTACCAACCGCGTCGACTGCGCCATGGACTCTCCGGCGACCAGACGAAGCTGTACTTTCCGGGCACCGGCGCCGACGGATATGTTCGCGCGCTGATCCGCAGCGACAACGGCTGTGAGCATGCCCGCTTGTTGGAAGTGACCGTCACGCTGGACGGCGTCAGCTATTTCGTGGTCGCCGAGCGCGCGGACTGCGACCTCGCCGAGTTCGCCGTCAGCGACGACCTGTCCACCGTCGCACTGCTATGGAACTTACAGGGCCGCAGCGAATTACAGATTCTCGAGTACTCCGACTACACACTGGCCGAGCCGATCCCGCTGCCCGGGCCGGTCGCAAGCGAGCTGTCCATCAGCGCGGGCGGCTCGATCGTTGCGATGACCGTCGAGGGACCCGACCTGCCACGCACCGTCGAATTGGTCGACCCGCGCTCGCGCGAATGGGAACTCATCGACACCGAGGGCAAGCAGCCCGTGGTGATCCCGACCCTCTTCGCCGGGCCGGCGACGGTCACCGCGCGCGACGGGTTGCGCCTGAACGCGTGGCTGTACCGGCCGATGAAGAGCGAAGCCGCGGCAGGCGCGGTGATCTTCCTGCACGGCGGTCCGGAAGGTCAGGCCCGGCCCGGATACAACGACATCTTCTCGCGATTGGTCGACGACGGGTTCGTCGTGCTGACGCCGAATGTGCGTGGCTCCGGTGGATTTGGGAATACCTTCGTGCATGCGGACGACAAGGAGAAGCGCTTCGCCGCCATCGATGACGTCGCCGACTGCGCGAGCTTCCTGATCGACAACGGCTTCGCCGAACCAAGCCGCATCGCCTGCGCGGGCTGGTCGTACGGCGGCTACCTCACGCAGGCCGCGTTGACTTTTCACCCGGACCTGTTCGCGGCGGGCATCAGCATCTGCGGAATGAGCGACCTGAGCACGTTCTATCGCAGCACCGAGCCGTGGATCGCCGACTCCGCGTACCCCGAATACGGCCATCCGATCGGCGACCGCGAACTACTCGACCAGCTGTCACCGCTGCTGCGAGCCGACAAGTTGACGGCGCCGTTGTTGGTGGTGCACGGGGCCCACGACACCAACGTGCCGGTCAGCGAATCCGAGCAGATGGTCGACACGTTGCGCCAGCTCGGACGCGACGTGCGCTACCTACTCTTCGACAACGACGGGCACGGCATCATCAAGCGCGAGAATCGCGCCGCGCTGGCCGCCGCGATGACCGAATGGATGATCCGGGCCTTCGAGGCTTAGCGCCGCGTGGCTGTGACGTATTGCAGCGCCGCCAGCGTGCCCTCCTTGTCGGGTGCGGCAGGCCTCGGCGGCAGCGAAATGCCATAGTTCGCAGCTAAATCCGCGACCCCGCTGGCGGCTGTCTGCCAGCCGTGGGCGCGCAGGTATTCGACCACGTCGTTGCGGTTACCCGCATACCAGAGGTCGGTCATCTCGATATCGAAGCCGTGTTCGCGCCACTGTTCGGTGACCTCACGCATCCGCTCGGCCAGCGCCCCTACGGCGTCGCCCGCACCCTGTACGTTTTCGGTGGCCAGCTGACTTCCCGGCGCGCTGAGCTCAGTGATGTTGTCCAGCAGCCGATCCTGGGCCTCCGACGGCAAGAACGGCAGCAGACCCTCGGCGCTCCATGCGGTCGGCTTCCCGGGGTCCAGTCCGGCGGCGCGCAGCGCCGCGGGCCAGTCGTGCCGTAAGTCGACCGGTACCGCACGCCGGTCGGCGGTCGGGATGGCGCCCAGCTCGGCCAGGGTTGCACTCTTGAACTCGATGACCTGCGACTGGTCGATCTCGAACACCGTCGTTCCGTCCGGCCACGGCAGCCGGTAGGCGCGAGCGTCCAGGCCCGAAGCCAAGATCACCACCTGGCGGACCCCCGTGGCGGCCGCGGTCACGAAGAAGTCGTCGAAGAACCGGGTGCGTATGCCCATCATGTCGGCCATGCCGAGCATCCCGAAGTCGCCGTTGTCATCGACCTCGGCCGGATCCAGTTCGCCGCTGGCGAGGCGGGTGAAGAACTCCACGCCGACGGCGCGCACCAGCGGTTCGGCGAAGGGATCGTTGATCAGTGGCCGGGGTGAGCGGGTGGCCAGCGCGCGGCCCACCGCGACGCCGGTTGCGGTGGCTCCCAAGCCATTTCCCAGGTCCCAGGTGGCGTCATCCGTGCGCGCCATCGCCCCTCCATTCGTCGCTACCACCGAATGTACGGACGGCTTCTGAACGAGTGCTGTGCGCAAACACAGACGAGCATGGAATGCTGAATTCGATGCGGCATTACTACTCCGTAGATGCGATCCGCGACGCCGAAGCACCGCTGCTGGCCAGCCTGCCCGATGGCGCCTTGATGAAGCGTGCCGCTTTCGGGCTGGCCACCGAAATCATTGGCGAGCTAATAGCCCGCACCGGCGGTGTGGCGGGCCGGCGGTTGTGCGCGGTCGTTGGCTCGGGCGACAACGGCGGCGATGCGCTCTGGGCGGCGACCTTCCTGCTGCGTCGCGGTGCGGCCGCGGACGCGGTGTTGCTCAGCCCGGACCGCGCGCATCGTAAGGGGCTCGCCGCGTTCCGTAAGGCCGGCGGCCGGATCGTGGAGAGTGTCTCGCCGACAACCGATCTCGTCATCGACGGCGTGGTCGGCATTTCCGGTTCGGGTCCGCTGCGGCCCGCAGCGGCCGAGGTGTTCGAGGCTGCTGGAGACATCCCGGTGGTCGCCGTCGACCTGCCCAGCGGAATCGACGCGGGGACCGGCGCGATCACCGGCCCGGCGGTGCATGCCGCGCTGACCGTCACCTTCGGCGGCCTCAAGCCTGTGCACGCGCTCGCCGACTGCGGCGATGTCACGCTGATCGACATCGGACTCGATCTCCCGGACACCAATCTGCTGGGCTTCGAGTCCGCCGACGTCGCCGCCCGCTGGCCGGTGCCGGGTCCGCACGACGACAAGTACACCCAGGGAGTGACCGGCATCCTGGCCGGCTCATCGACGTATCCGGGTGCGGCCGTGCTGTGCACCGGCGCCGCGGTCGCGGCCACCTCCGGCATGGTCCGCTACGCCGGCAGCGGGCACAGCCAGGTGCTCGCGGTGTGGCCCGAGGTCATCGCGACACCCACCCCCGCGGCGGCCGGGCGGGTGCAGGCGTGGGTGGTCGGACCGGGTTTGGGCACCGACGACGCCGGCGCGGCCGCGTTGTGGTTCGCGTTGGACACCGATCTGCCGGTGCTGGTGGACGCCGACGGGCTGACCATTCTGGCGGCCCACCCCGAGCTGGTGGCCAGCCGTCGGGCGCCGACCCTGCTGACCCCGCACGCGGGGGAGTTCGCCCGATTGGCCGGTGCGCCGCCCGGTGACGACCGGGTGAGCGCCACCCGCAAGCTCGCCGACACGTTCGGCGCCACCGTGCTGCTCAAGGGCAACGTCACCGTCATCGCCGACCCCGGTGGCCCGGTCTACCTGAATCCGGCCGGGCAGTCCTGGGCGGCCACCGCCGGGTCCGGCGACGTGCTGTCCGGGATGATCGGCGCGCTGCTGGCCGCGGGACTGCCGCCCGCCGAGGCCGCCGCCGCTGGCGCCTACGTCCACGCGCGCGCCGCGGCACTGTCGGCCGCCGACCCGGGCCCCGGGGACGCGCCCACCTCGGCGTCGCGCATCGCGGGCCACATCCGCGCCGCCGTGGCCGCCCTGTAACCGCCAACGAGAGGATCCGCCATGACCGGCAGCCATCCATCCGTCCCCGGGCACTCGATCGCCCCCGCCTACACCGGTCGGTTGTTCACCGCGCCGATACCGGCGCTGCGGTTGCCCGAGGAATCGATGGACCCGGATGCCGCCTACCGCTTCATCCACGACGAACTGATGCTCGACGGCAGCTCACGGCTGAACCTGGCCACCTTCGTCACCACCTGGATGGACCCGCAGGCCGGACAGCTGATGGCCGAGACCTTCGACAAGAACATGATCGACAAGGACGAATACCCGGCGACCGCGGCCATCGAGCAGCGCTGCGTGTGCATGGTCGCCGATCTCTTTCACGCCGAGGACCTGCGCGACGACGACCCGTCCAGCGCCTGTGGCGTGTCCACTATCGGTTCCAGCGAGGCGGTGATGCTCGGGGGGCTCGCGATGAAATGGCGGTGGCGCGAAAAGGTCGGCTCCGGCAAGGACGGCTGGAAGGGCCGCACACCCAACCTGGTGATGGGCTCCAACGTCCAGGTGGTCTGGGAGAAGTTCTGCCGCTACTTCGATGTCGAACCGCGCTACCTGCCGATGGAGGAGGGCCGCTACGTCATCACGCCCGAGCAGGTCATCGACGCCGTCGACGAGGACACCATCGGTGTGGTCGCGATCCTGGGCACCACTTACACCGGCGAGCTCGAACCAATCTCCGAGATCTGCGCGGCCCTGGACAAGCTGGCAGCCGGCGGCGGAGTGGACGTCCCGGTGCACGTCGACGCGGCCAGCGGCGGGTTCGTGGTGCCCTTCCTGCATCCGGAGCTGAAGTGGGACTTTCGGCTGCCGCGGGTGGTGTCGATCAACGTCAGCGGCCACAAGTACGGGCTGACCTATCCCGGCGTCGGGTTCGTGGTGTGGCGCAG
This sequence comes from Mycobacterium stomatepiae, assembly GCF_010731715.1. Classification (NCBI taxonomy): domain Bacteria; kingdom Bacillati; phylum Actinomycetota; class Actinomycetes; order Mycobacteriales; family Mycobacteriaceae; genus Mycobacterium; species Mycobacterium stomatepiae. Next base: position 2,837,946 of record NZ_AP022587.1, on the reverse strand, counting down.
CAAGGAGTACCTGCCCGAGGACCTGGTGTTCCACGTGAACTATCTGGGCGGCGATATGCCGACGTTCACGCTGAACTTCTCCCGCCCCGGCAACCAGGTCGTCGGGCAGTACTACAACTTCCTGCGGCTGGGCCGCGAGGGTTACACCCAGGTGATGCGGACGCTGTCGGCGACCGCGCGCTGGCTGGGCGAGCAGCTGCGCGTCGGCGACCACTGCGAGCTGATCTCGGACGGCTCGGCGATCCCGGTGGTCAGCTTCCGGCTGGCCCGCGACCGCGGATACACCGAGTTCGACGTCTCCCACGAGCTGCGCGGCTACGGCTGGCAGGTGCCGGCCTACACGATGCCCGACAACGCCACGGACGTCGCCGTGCTGCGCATCGTGGTGCGCGAGGGCCTGTCCGCCGACCTGGCCCGGGCGCTGCACGACGACGCCCGCGCGGCGCTGGCCTCGCTGGACAAGCTCAAGCCGGGCGGGCACTACAGCAACGAGCACTTCGCGCACTAAGGCCTTGGCGCCGAGCGGACGCTCGGCGCGCTTCTGGGACAATGGCGGCCATGAACGGGCGAGCCGTTACACCGATATCCCTGACACCGGGGACCCTCGCCGAGGCCGTGGTGGACCTGGGTGCGATTGCGCACAACGTGCGGATGCTGCGCGAGCACGCCGGCTCCGCGCAGGTGATGGCCGTCGTCAAGGCCGACGGTTACGGCCACGGCGCCATTCGTGTGGCCCATACCGCGCTGGCCGCCGGTGCGGCCGAGCTGGGGGTGGCCACCGTCGATGAGGCCCTGGCGCTGCGCGCCGACGGCATCACCGCGCCGGTGCTGGCCTGGCTGCACCCGCCCGGCATCGACTTCGGGCCGGCGGTGATGGCCAACGTGGAGATCGCCGTGTCCTCGGTGCGTCAACTCGACGAGCTGCTCGACGCGGTGCGCCGGACCGGTCAGACGGCGACCGTGAGCGTCAAGGTCGACACCGGGCTGAATCGCAACGGCGTGGCCCCGGGTGACTACGCGTCGATGCTGGCCGCGCTGCGCCAGGCCGTCGCCGACGATGCCATCCGGTTGCGGGGGCTGATGTCGCACATGGTTTTCGCCGACCAGCCGAATAACTCCATCAACGACATTCAGGGCAGCAGGTTCAGCCAGTTGCTGGCCGAGGCGCGTGACCAGGGTGTGCGGTTCGAGATTGCCCACCTGTCGAATTCGTCGGCCACGATTTCTCGTCCCGACCTCGCCTTCGACATGGTGCGGCCGGGGATCGCGGTCTACGGCCTGAGTCCCGTTCCGAAACTCGGCGATCTGGGTCTGATACCGGCCATGACGGTGAAATGTGCTGTCGCGCTGGTGAAGTCGGTGCGCGCCGGTGAGGGTGTGTCGTACGCACACACCTGGATCGCTAAACAGGACACGACCGTGGCCTTGCTGCCGATCGGCTACGCCGACGGCGTCTTCCGTTCGCTGGGCGGGCGACTGGACGTGCTGATCAACGGTAGACGGCGCCGCGGCGTCGGGCGGATCTGCATGGACCAATTCCTCGTCGATCTCGGTCCCGGGCCCGTCGACGTCGCCGAGGGCGACGAGGCGATCGTGTTCGGCTCCGGCACCAACGGCGAACCCACCGCACAGGATTGGGCCGACCTGCTCGGCACCATCCACTACGAAGTGGTCACCAGCCCACGGGGGCGCATCGCCAGGACCTACCGCGAGGCCGAAACCGTTGAACGATGAAACAACTCGCAAGCGCCAGCGGGAAAAGGCTTGGCTTGCGGGAGGGGCGGGGCTGACTGCGGTCGCCACCATCGTCGGCGCTTCGGTGTGCCGGTCGATGACGCAACGCGTGACGCTCACCGGCGACCCTTATGCCGACGAGGATTTCGAGCGGCTCAACAGCGACCGCAATTACGTGGTGACCACGCAGGACGGCGTGCCGTTGGCGGTGCGTGAAGTCGGCCCGCTGGACGCCCCGCTGACGATGGTCTTCGTGCACGGGTTCTGTCTGCGCATGGGCTCCTTCTACTTCCAGCGCAAGCGGCTCGCCGAGAAGTGGGGACCGCGGGTGCGCATGGTGTTCTACGACCAGCGCGGGCATGGTCGGTCCGGTGCGGCTTCGCCCGAGACCTACACGCTGACCCAGCTGGGTCAGGACCTGCAAAGCGTCCTGACCGCGGTCGCACCCCGCGGGGCGATCGTGTTGGTCGGCCACTCGATGGGCGGCATGACGGTGTTGTCGCACGCCCGCCAGTACCCGGAGCAGTATGGCGGCCGCATCGTCGGTGCGGCACTGATTTCCTCTGCGGCCGAAGGGGTTACCCGTTCTCCGCTGGGTGAGATACTGAAAAACCCTGCGGTGGAAGCCCTTCGGTTCACCGCCCGGTCGGCGCCGAAACTGATGCACCGCGGCCGCAATGTATCCCGATCGCTGATAGGTCCGATCTTGCGGGCCGCGTCCTACAGCGATCTGCATGTCAGCCGCAGCCTGGACGCGTTCTCCCAGCGCATGATGAACGGCACCCCGATCCCCACGTTGGTGGGGTTCCTGCGCGCGCTGGAAACCCACGACGAAACCGCCGGCCTGTGGACGCTGCTGAGGATCCCCACCCTGATCGCTTGCGGGGACCACGATCTGATTACGCCCGACGAGTATTCGAGGAAGATGGCGGCCTCGCTGCCGCGATCGGAGCTGGTCATCGTCGGCGGGGCCAGTCACCTTGCCCTGCTGGACAAACCCGAGGCCATTAACGACGGGCTGGTCCGGCTGGTCAATCGAGCCGTTCCGGGCAGAATGGCCTTGTGGTACCGGCGAACCCGAGCACGGTTGCGGCGCCGTGGCTGAGCTGAGACTGGGATCGGGCACGGCGACCTGTGAGCGCGTCGAGGACACGATCGCACTCGGATCGCAGCTCGGACAGCAGCTGCGCGCCGGCGACGTCGTGGTGCTCTCCGGCCCACTCGGAGCGGGAAAGACGGTGCTGGCCAAGGGAATTGCCGCGGCGATGGACGTCGACGGCCCGGTCACATCGCCGACGTACGTGTTGGCCCGGGTGCACCCGCCGCGCCGGCCCGGCGCTCCGGCGATGATCCACGTCGACGTCTATCGGCTGTTGGATCACCAGGGCGCGGACCTGCTGGGCGAACTCGACTCCCTGGATCTGGACACCGATCTCGAGGACGCGGTCGTCGTGGTGGAGTGGGGCGAGGGCCTCGCCGAACGGCTCTCCGAACGTCATCTCGACATCCGGCTGGAGCGGGTCACCCACTCCGACGTGCGGATCGCGACCTGGGAATGGGGCCGCTCGTGAATCTGATCCTGGCCCTGGACACCGCTACCCCGGCCGTCACCGCCGGCGTGGTCCGCCGCGACGGCACCGAATGCACGGTCCTGGCTCAGCAGGTCACCGTCGACGCCCGTGCCCACGCCGAACGGCTCACCCCAAACGTGCTCGCCGCGCTGGCCGACGCCGGCCTGACGATGGCCGACCTCGACGCCGTCGTGGTCGGCTGCGGTCCGGGCCCGTTCACGGGTCTGCGGGCCGGGATGGCCACGGCCGCCGCGTATGGGCACGCGCTGGGCGTCCCGGTGCACGGTGTGTGCAGCCTGGACGCCATCGGAGCGCTGACCACCGGCGACACCCTGGTAGTCACCGACGCCCGCCGTCGCGAGGTCTACTGGGCGCGCTACCGCGACGGGGTCCGCACCGACGGCCCGGTGGTCAACGCCCCGGCCGACGTCGACCCCGGCGCGGCCCAAGCGGTCGCCGGCTCGCCCGAACACGCGGCGCTGTTCGGCCTGCCGATCCGCGAGCCCGTCCATCCGACACCGGCCGGCCTGGTGGCCGCGGTGTCGGACTGGTCCAGTCCCACCCCGCTGGTGGCGTTGTATCTGCGCCGGCCCGATGCCAAGCCCTTGGCGACCCGTCAATGACCGCCTACAGCGAGCCCGTGACGATCGGCGGCTTGACCCGCGCCGACGCGCAACGGTGCGCGGAGTTGGAAGCGCAGTTGTTCGACGGCGACGACCCCTGGCCCGCGGCGGCGTTCAACCGCGAATTGGCCAGTGCCCACAATCATTACGTGGGCGCGCGCACCGCGAGCATCCTCGTCGGCTACGCGGGCATTTCCCGGTTGGGCCGCACCCCGCCGTTCGAATACGAGGTGCACACCATCGGCGTCGACCCGGAATACCAGGGCAGGGGCATCGGTCGCCGGCTGCTCGGCGAGCTGCTGGAGTTCGCCGACGGGGGTGTGGTCTATCTGGAGGTCCGCACCGACAACGAGGCGGCCATCGCGCTCTACCGCAGCGTGGGTTTCGAGCAGATCGGCCTGCGTAAGCGCTACTACCGGGTCAGCGGCGCGGACGCGTACACCATGCGGCGGGAGGCCGTGGGATGACAAGCATATTGGCCATCGAAACCTCTTGTGACGAAACAGGAGTCGGCATCGCACGACTCGACGGCTCCGGTCCTGGGGCCACCGTCACCCTGCTCGCCGACGAGGTGGCGTCCAGCGTCGACGAGCACGTCCGGTTCGGCGGCGTGGTCCCCGAAATCGCCTCCCGCGCACACCTGGAGGCGCTCGGTCCCGCCATGCGCCGCGCGCTGGACGTCGCCGGCATCACAAAGCCGGACATCGTCGCGGCCACGATCGGGCCCGGACTGGCCGGCGCCCTGCTGGTGGGAATCGCTGCGGCCAAAGCGTATTCGGCCGCGTGGGGAGTGCCGTTCTACGCCGTGAACCATCTGGGCGGGCACCTGGCCGCCGACGTGTACGAACACGGGCCGCTGCCCGAGTGCGTGGCGCTGCTGGTGTCCGGCGGGCACACGCATCTGCTGCATGTTCGTTCGCTCGGTGAGCCGATCCTGGAGCTGGGCAGCACCGTCGACGATGCCGCCGGCGAGGCCTACGACAAGGTGGCGCGCCTGCTCGGCCTCGGCTATCCGGGCGGCCGGGTGCTCGACGAGCTGGCCCGCACCGGCGACCGGGACGCGATCGTCTTTCCCCGGGGCATGACCGGCCCGCGAGACGACCCGCACACGTTCAGCTTCTCCGGACTCAAGACCGCCGTCGCGCGCTACGTGGAGAGCCACCCCGACGCCGCCACCGCCGACATCGCCGCCGGCTTCCAGGAGGGCGTCGCCGACGTGCTGACGATGAAGGCGGTGCGGGCGGCCACCGGGCTCGGCGTGAAGACGCTGCTGATCGCCGGGGGAGTGGCCGCCAACTCGCGACTGCGGGAGCTGGCCACCCAGCGCTGCGCCGAGGCGGGCCTGATGCTGCGTATCCCCAGGCCACGGCTCTGCACCGATAACGGCGCGATGATCGCGTCCTTCGCCGCGCACCTGGTTGCGTCGGGTGCGGCGCCGTCGCCGCTCGACGTTCCCAGCGATCCTGGGCTGCCGGTGGTAAAAGGCCAGGTGGGCTGAGCTCAGAGCGGAAATCCGCGCGAAGCACCAGGGCGGCCTTGAGCGCTAGCACTCTCGTGTATAGAGTGCTAGGTGGCAATCGGACGATCCCCTGTGTCGGCACCCGCGACGACGACCCAAGGGCACGGTCGAATGCCGAATCATCTGGTAATGGTCGGTTCGGGCAAGCCTGGACCGACCGCCAACTCCAGTCCGGGCGAGCGTCCCGGACCCGATCCAAATAGTGGAGGGCTCCAATCGTGGCGAAGGTGAATATCAAGCCACTCGAGGACAAGATTCTCGTGCAGGCCAACGAGGCCGAGACCACGACCGCTTCCGGTCTGGTCATTCCTGACACCGCCAAGGAGAAGCCGCAAGAAGGCACCGTCGTCGCAGTCGGCCCCGGCCGGTGGGACGAGGATGGCGACAAGCGGATCCCGCTGGACGTCTCCGAGGGTGACACCGTCATCTACAGCAAGTACGGCGGCACCGAAATCAAGTACGGCGGCGAGGAATACCTGATCCTGTCGGCACGCGACGTGCTGGCTGTCGTTTCCAAGTAAACAACCGTGTTCCGCCCCGGCGATCCCCGCGCGCAAGCACGGGTGATTTCCGGGGCGGCACGCGTACTGGAGCTGAATTGCCCGGCTCCTCAGCACGCCGTCGGCGTGCATCGTCGCCGGGTGGAAGGAGCCTGATGAGCAAGCTTATTGAGTACGACGAAACCGCGCGTCGCGGCATCGAAGCGGGCGTGAACAAGCTCGCCGACGCGGTGCGCGTCACGCTGGGCCCGCGCGGTCGGCACGTGGTGCTGGCCAAGGCGTTCGGCGGACCGACGATCACCAACGACGGCGTCACCGTCGCACGCGAGATCGACCTGGAAGACCCATTCGAGAACCTGGGTGCCCAGCTGGTGAAGTCGGTGGCCACCAAGACCAACGACGTCGCCGGAGACGGCACCACCACGGCGACCGTGCTGGCCCAAGCGCTGATCAAGGCCGGCCTGCGACAGGTGGCCGCCGGTGCCAACCCGATCTCGCTGGGTGCCGGAATCAGCAAGGCCGCCGACGCGGTGTCCGAGGCGCTGCTGGCCGCGGCCACCCCGGTGTCCGGCAAGGACGGCATCGCCCAGGTGGCGACCGTCTCCTCGCGCGACGAGCAGGTCGGTGAGTTGGTCGGCGAGGCGATGAGCAAGGTCGGCACCGACGGCGTCGTCAGCGTCGAAGAATCGTCGACGCTGAACACCGAGCTGGAATTCACCGAGGGCGTCGGCTTCGACAAGGGTTTCCTGTCGGCGTACTTCGTGACCGACTTCGACTCGCAAGAAGCCGTGCTCGACGACCCGCTGATCCTGCTGCACCAGGAGAAGATCAGCTCGCTGCCCGACCTGCTACCGATGCTCGAAAAAGTAGCCGAATCGGGCAAGCCGCTGCTGATCATCGCCGAGGACATCGAGGGTGAAGCATTGGCGACGCTGGTGGTGAACTCCATCCGCAAGACGCTCAAGGCGGTTGCGGTCAAGTCGCCGTTCTTCGGCGACCGGCGCAAGGCCTTCCTCGAGGATCTGGCGATCGTGACGGGTGGCCAGGTGGTCAACCCCGATGCCGGTCTGGTGCTGCGCGAGGTGGGTACCGATGTGCTGGGCTCGGCCCGGCGCGTGGTGGTCAGCAAGGACGACACCATCATCGTCGAGGGCGGCGGCGCGAAAGACGCGGTGGAAAAGCGCGTCAAGCAGCTGCGCGCCGAGATCGAGAACAGCGATTCGGAATGGGATCGCGAAAAACTCCAGGAGCGGGTGGCCAAGCTGGCCGGCGGCGTGGCCGTGATCAAGGTGGGCGCTGCCACCGAGACCGCGCTCAAGGAGCGCAAGGAGAGCGTCGAGGACGCCGTCGCGGCAGCCAAGGCCGCCGTCGAGGAGGGCATCGTCGCGGGCGGCGGATCGGCGCTCATCCAGGCCGGCAAGGTGTTGGAGAAGCTGGGTAAGTCGCTGCAAGGCGACGAGGCCACGGGCGTCAACGTGTTCGCCGACGCTCTCACCGCGCCGCTGTACTGGATCGCTTCCAACGCCGGGCTCGATGGTGCGGTCGCGATCAGCAAGGTCCGAGAGCTGCCCGCGGGGCAGGGCCTGAACGCCGCGACGCTGGAGTACGGCGACCTGATCCAGCAGGGTGTCATCGACCCGGTGAAGGTCACCCGGTCGGCGGTGCTGAACGCGGCGTCGGTTGCCCGCATGGTGCTGACCACCGAGACGGCGGTCGTCGAGAAGCCCGCCGAAGAGGCGGACGACCACGGCCACGGGCACCATCACCACTAACCGAGCGGTACGAAACACCCCCGGTCATTCGGCCGGGGGTGTTTTCGTCAGAGCCCGGCGAACTTCTTGCGGACCGTGTCGATTGCTAAGCTGCCGCACCATGACGTGGGGGGCACGAGCATGAGCTATCCGCCGCAGTGGCAGCCGCCGCAACCACCGCAGTACCCGCAGCGATGGCCCCCGCCGTACCCGCCGCCGGGACCGTATCCTCCGCCTCCCTACCCGCCGCCGGGACCGTACCCGCCTTATCCACCACCCCCTCCTGCGCCGCGCAAGGCCAATCGCGTGCTGATAATCGTGCTCGCGGTCGCGGCGATCGTCGTTCTCGTACCGGTGGCGGTAGTCGGGTTTTTCGTGATCAAGGACATCGCCAGCGACGGGCGGGGCGAAACTAGGAAAGCCGCTTCCCCCACGGACTTCGATGTGGTGTGCGATGGCGGGTCGATCAGCAACGCCGCCACATACGGGAAGCCGTACAAGGTCGTCGCGTTCGCCCCGTACGACGAGCCGAACCCGATGCGCGAAATGACCAACACGCACTGGACCGGAGTAACCCTAGACTCCCGTGCCGATTATTCGGTGAGTCCCAACGACTTCCATTCGGTGAATGTTGTTGCCTGCCTTACCCGTAAGTCCGGAACCGAGGTGAAGTCACGCACCTGCGACTTGAAGACCGACTCCGGCGAGCACGTTGCCGTCGATTACTACGCCGTGCAGTACGACATCGAATTGCGCGAGGCGAGGACCGGCAAGCACATCGAACAATTGGGGGTGGTGGACGGTCCCGCCGTCGGCTGCCCGTTCCTCGTGTGGGTCAACAATCGCGATCCGAAGGTGTACGCGGACCCGGACCATGCGGCGGTCGATGCCAAGCTCGCTGAATTCGTGCAGCGGTGACCTAGAGCCCGGCGATCACGATTCCGATGCCGGCCACAATCGCGACTGACAGCGACACCAACAAGAAACTGACGATCCGCTCTTTGACCGCGGAGGCTCGATGGTCGCCGGTCGCGATCGGCGCGAGTTTGCGCCCGGCCCCCCAGGCCGCTGCGAGCAGCGATGCCACCCAGTTGGCGTAGGCGGCGTACACGATCAGCGCGACCGCGGTGACGCCCAGCGCGTCGGGCAGGTGGATGTGTGGCCATAACAGGCCGAGCACCACCAGGAACATGCCGTTGAGGACCGCCTCGAGGTGGCTGGCCAGCGCCATGCGCGGGTTCTTCAATGCCGGGATGGCGAACCCGGTGAGCAGGCCGAGCAGGAACAGGACCAGCCCGAGCGCGAAGAGCGTCGTCTGCATGTCAGCACAGTATGAGCGTCCGTCCGCTTTCGCCGCAGATTGATCTGCCCAAGCCGGAATGCAATGAGGAGGCGGCTCGGTTGTAGGAGGACATGGCTATCAGACTTGGATTGCAGATCCCGAACTTCTCCTATGGCACGTCCGTCGCTGAACTGTTTCCCGCGGTCAAGGCGCAGGTCGAAGAAGCCGAGGCGGCCGGTTTCGACACCGTTTTGCTGATGGACCACTTCTACCAGTTGCCGGGATTGGGTGAACCCGACGAACCGATGCTGGAGGCCTATACCGCGCTGGGAGCTTTGGCTTCGGTGACCGAGCGGGTGCAGCTGTCGACGCTGGTGACCGGCAATACCTACCGCAACCCGACCCTGCTCGCCAAGACGATCACGACGCTGGACGTCGTCAGTGCGGGACGGGCCATCCTCGGTATCGGAGCCGGCTGGTTCGAGCTCGAGCACCGGCAATTGGGCTTCGACTTCGACTCCTTCACCGAAAGGTTCGAAAAGCTCGAGGAGGCGCTGCAGATCATCGTCCCCATGTTGCACGGGGACCGGCCCACCTTTGACGGGAAGTGGTATCGCACCGAGAGCGCGATCAACGAGCCCCGCTACCGAGACCACATTCCGGTGATGCTCGGTGGTGGCGGTGAGAAGAAGACGTTCCGATTGGCCGCCCGCTACGCCGACCACCTCAACGTGATAGCCGATATCGACGAACTGCCCCACAAGCTGGACGTGATCCGGCAACGTTGTGCCGAAATCGACCGGGACCAGGCAACTTTGGAGACCAGTACATTGCTGACCGTCGTGCTGGAGGACGCGCCGCGCGACATCGGCGAGGCGCGCGGTGGCCGGGTAGTCGTCGGCAGTCCGGACCAGGTGGCCGACGAGATCAAGCGCCGCGTGCTCGACGTGGGCCTCGACGGCGTAATCGTCAACTTGCCGACCCACGGCTACACGCCCGGCGTCATCACCAAGGTGGGCGAGGTGCTTAGGCCGCGCGTCGACGCGTAATCTTCTCGGGGACTAGGCTGAATTCCCATGTCGCCGAAAGCTTCCCCGACAACCGCGCGCAGCGCGATCCGCGCCTTCTGGGAAGAGGAGGGCGCCCGGTACGACCAGAAGGATGCCCACGGCATCTTCTCCGAGGCCGAACGTCAGTTATGGACGGGAGCCTTGGGCGCGATCCCTCCCTCCTCCCGGGTGCTCGACATCGCGACCGGTACGGGTTTCGTCGCGCTGCTGCTGGCCGAGCTCGGTCACCAGGTGACCGGACTCGATGCGTCGCAGGCAATGCTGGCGCACGCTCGCGCCAAGGCCGTCGAGCGCGGGATGGCCATCACCTTCGTGGAGGGCGTGACCGAACGGTTGCCTTTCCCCGATGCCGGTTTCGATGCCGTGACGGCCCGGCACTTCATTTGGACCCTGGTCGAACCCGAGAAGGCTTTCGCCGAATGGCGCCGGGTTCTGACGCCGGGCGCAACGCTGGTCGCCGACTGCTCCCTGAACACGCAAGTGGCAGCGCATCATTACTCCGACGACGTCGCGGCGGCGCTGCCGTTCAGCGGCGTGGCCGACCCCGCCCCGATCGTCGACGACGACGGCGAGCGCCGGCGGGCCGTGCTGTGCGCGCGGGCCGACGCCGGCTAGCGACGCGAGGTCGTGACGGCGCGCGCGAAGTTCTCGGCGAAGACGTCACAGACCGTGTCGACGTCTGGCATCGACCACCTGGGCACATTCGGCAGCACCGGCCGGGTAAGCATGTGAATCATGATGGGGCCCAACAGTTGTTGGGCCAGCAGGGGCAGGGGTAGGTCGCGAATACGTCCGGCACGGATCTCGGCGTCGAACCAGCGGCCCAACACCGCGAGCAGCCGCGGCGGACCGTAGGCCGCCAGGGATTGCACAGCGGGACTGGTGGGCCGAGCGAAGGCCTCGGCGAAAATGGCTGGGGCAACCCGGGGTTCGCGGCTCAGCGCGTTCGCCACCGTCCGATAGAAGCCGCGCACCATCTCGAGCAGGTCATCGCTGGGGTGCGCCAGGTAGTCCTCGATGTCGAGGATTGGGCTGTGCTGTTCGAACACCGCTCGCATCAACTCGTCACGCCCGCCGAAAACCGCATGCAGGCTGTACACCGAGCATTCTGCGCGAGCGGCGACGGCTTCCAATGTTGCTGCGGCAAGCCCGGATTCACTGATCAATGCTGCCGCGGCAGCCACCGCCCGGGTGCGAACCGGGGGTAAGCCGCCGGGGTCGACGCCGGCGGCGCGAACTGCGTCGTTCAGGGCGGTGCGTGAACCGTCGAAACGCCGCAGCAGGGTGCTGCGTGAGATGCCGGCCTCTTCGGCGATCATCGCGACGGGAACGTCGGCTACGTCTCTGCCCAGTTTTTCTGCGGCGCGCAGGGCGGCCTCCACCACTTGTGGCGTCGATACCGATCGGGCCATTACCAGCTCCTCCGCGCACGTGATACATTACCCCATGTAGCCTGCAAGTGTATTCCAAAACTTCATCAGGAGCACACCATGACACAAGTTGTCCAGACCCAGGTCTGTGTCGCCGGTGGCGGGCCCGCGGGCCTCGTCCACGCTCTGCTGCTCGCCCGCGCCGGAATTCGGGTTGTCGTCTTGGAAAAACACAACGACTTCCTGCGCGACTTCCGCGGCGACACCGTGCACCCGACCACCCTGCGGATCATGGACGAGCTCGGATACATCGACGAGTTCCTGAAGCTGCCGCACACCAAGATCGACCGTCTTGCCTTCGATACCGGCGGCTCGATTCGCACCCTGGGCAACTTCACGGTGCTCAAATGGCTCGGCTTCAAGCAGCCCTACATCGCCATGATGCCGCAGTGGGATTTTCTCGACTTCCTCGCTGAAAAGGCTTCTGCCTATCCGGAATTCACCTTGATCAGGAACGCGGAGGTCACCGACCTGATCTTCGATGGCGATCGGGTGGTCGGTGTGCGCACGCCGGATCTGGAGGTCCGGGCCGAGTTGGTGGTAGCAGCCGACGGCCGCAAGTCCGCGGTGCGCACGGCGGCGGGGTTGCAGATCGCTGCCGCGCATTCTCCGATGGACGTGCTGTGGTTTCGGCTGAAATGGCGTCCCGGTGACCCTCGGGAACTGTTCGGAGTGGTCCGCAAGGGCCTGATGATGGCGATGATCTATCGCGGCGACTACTGGCAGGTCGCTTATCTGATGCCGAAGGGAGCCAGCCCTCGGGGTGGATCGCTGGAGGAGTTCAAGGAGCGGATCGTCACCGCGCAACCTCGGCTGCGGGAGCACGTCGACGGTCTGACCTCGTGGGACGACACCAGCGAGCTCGACGTGCGGGTGGACCGGCTTGAGAGCTGGTGGCGTACTGGGCTGCTGTGTATCGGCGATGCCGCGCATGCGATGTCACCGGCCGGTGGGGTCGGCATCAATCTCGCGGTCGCCGACGCCGTGGCCGCGGCCAACATCCTGTGCGAGCCGCTGCGCGAAGGCCGGGTGACCGACGCCAACCTGGCCAAGGTGCAGCGCCGTCGAGAGCTGCCCACCCGGATCATCCAGGCGGCTCAGGTGCTGGTGCAGGACAAAGCGGTCGCGCCCAATCTGAGCGGTGACCTGTCCCCGATCCAGATTCCGAAGATCATCGGATGGGGCCCGCTGCAAGCGATTCCGCCGATTTTTGTCGGGCGCGGCTTCCGCCCCGAGCACGTCCGCACTCCCGACGTCCACGCGACCTGAGACCAGCACATTGCTGACCGTCGTGCTGGCGGATGCGCCGCGCGACATCGGCGAGGCGCGCGGTGGCCGGGTGGTCGTCGGCAGTCCGGACCAGGTGTGGCCGACGAGATCAAGCGCCGCGTGCTCGACGTGGGCCTCGACGGCGTGATCGTCAACCTTCCGACCCGCGGCTACACAACCGGGCTTGTCACTAGGGTCGGAGAAGTACTCGGGCCGCTCGCCGCGGTCGGGGAGGAGGAGAGCATGGGCGGTCTGCCGCAGGATTACCGGTCTCTGTACCTGGCCTATCTGAAGTGCTGTAACGAGCACGATTTCGACGGCATGGCGGCGTTTTATACCCCGACCATCAAGGTCAACGACGCTGCGATGGACCCCGCCGCCGTCGCGGCGCAATTCGCGCCGATCGTCTCGGCCTTTCCGGATTGGCATTGGGACATGCGGCACCTCGTCGTCGACGACGAATACATCTCGGTCCACTTCACCGTCACCGGCACCCATCGCGGCGTCTTCCAGGGCGTCGAGCCGACCGGTCGCCGGGTGAGCATCTCGGAGTTCACCCTGTACCGCGTCGAAGAGGGCAAGTTCGCTGAGGTCTGGGACCTCGCCGAGATGGGCGCCGTGCTGCAGCAGATCAGCCGGGACTAGCCGGTCTCGGACTGGTCGTCAAAACCGCGATCAGGTGCCGGGCGGAAGGCCCGGCCGAGTCGTCGTGGTCGGCGTCAGCATCGACGCGGTGGTGGTCGGGGTGCTGGTTCGCGCATGCGGTGCAATGGTTGCAGTCAGCGACGCGACGGCGCAGGATACGCGCTTATTCCTAGGCCCGAATTGCCCGCTTAACGGGTGCCGAAACGAAGGTGGACCTCGATGACGAGTCGCGCACTAACCCATCGGCTCGGCGCGTCGGCGCTGGCGTTCGTTGCCTACGGCGCGGTGATGCTCGTGCTGGAACGGCGCATGCGTCGCACCGGAGGTCCGGGCATCATTCCGTTTGAGCTGGCCGGCAACGCTTCTCGGGCCGAGGCCATCATGGCCCGCTGGGGCAGCGACGGCCGGCGTGCCGCGCGGATATCCACCTGGTTGGACTTCGGCTACATGACGACCTACGGCATCCTCACGGCTCAACTCGTGGAATGGGCCCGTCGGCGGCTCGGCCACCCCGCTGCCGTACCCGCCGTCGTGGGTGTTGCCGTCGCCGGCGACGCGATCGAGGGCGTCTCGCTGCTGAAGGTACTCAACGGAACCCGCGTCGCCGAGAACTCTCGACGCGCGCGGACCGCCGCCCTGATCAAATTCGCCGTGCTCGTCCTGTCCCTCGGATATGTCGTGGTGGGATCAGCGCGGCCGTCACCGCAATGACGTGGCGACCCGGACTTGCGAGGTCAGGGTCTGATGCACTGGGCAGCGCTCGGCGATGAGCAACAACCGCTCCCGTTGCGCCTCGTCGAGGTCGCCGGTCAACTCGATCTCCCGATCGATGTGATCGATCCATCCGTTCTTGGTTTCGCACTCGGCGCAGTCTTGCGCATGAATGCGCGAGTGCCGCAACGTCACTCGAACATGCTCCAGCGGCCAGCCCTTGCGTTTGGCGTACATCCGCACCGTCATCGAGGTACACGAACCCAGCGCGGCCAGTAGCAGGTCGTACGGCGTGGGCCCGGCGTCGTCGCCGGTCGGCGGTGGCTCATCGGCAACGAGCCGGTGGTGTCCGGCGGTGATCTCTTGTGTGTACGTTCCGGTGCCGGTCTCCGCGACGGTCACCGTGCCCTCGGTCGTTGTCATGCGGCCCACGCTATCGGGGTCGGCGGCCTAGCGATAACGTCGAGGACACCAACGATGGAGGTGCGTATGGCCGGGCAGATCCCGCTCGTCGATTATCTGGTCCTCGACGGCGACCATCCGCATTTGGTCGCGCACGAATGCGTCAACTGCGGTGCCAGGTACTTCGACCGGCGTAACGCCTGTGCCAAGTGCTTTGCCACCGAATTCACCACCGTCGCGGTCGCGACCGAGGGCACGGTGCGCGCGTTCACCATCGTGGCATTCGCGGCGCCCGGGATTCCGACCCCGTTCGTGGCCGCGGTGGTCGATTGCGACGGAACTCAGGTGCGCGCCAACCTCATCAACGTCGAGCCCGATCCCGAGCACGTCTTCGACGGCATGAAAGTACGTCTGGCCACCCACCCGATCGGCACCGACTCGGCGGGTACCGAGGCAATCGGATTCGGCTTCGAGCCCGTCGCGTAAAGGAGTAAACGATGAGCGCAAGCGATGAGATCTGGATCCTCGGCATCCAGATGACCAAGTTCGGCAAGCACCCCGAACTCGACACCGTCGACCTGGCGGCCGAGGCTGCCATGGGCGCGCTGTCGGATGGGGGCGTCACGATGGCGGACATCGGCGTGATCGCCGCGGGCAACCTGATGAACGCGAATGCCAGTGTCGGACAACAGCTTCAGAAACAAATCGGCCAGACCGGCATCCCTGTGTACAACGTCGCCAATGCCTGCGCGACCGGCGCCACGGCGCTGCGCACCGCCATCATGGCCGTCAAGGCCGGCGAGGTGGATTATGGCCTGGCGGTCGGTGTCGAGAAGCTCGCGGGTGCCGGTCTGCTGGCGGGCGGTTCCATGACAAAGGACGCCGACACCTGGACGCCGGCCGGCCGCTACGGCGCGGTGGCGGGGATCGACGGCCGGATCGGGACCGAGACGATGCCGGGCGTCTTCGCTCAGATCGGGGTCGAGTACGGCCACAAGTACGGCGGCACCAGCTTCGAGTTGTTCGCCAAGATCAGCGAGAAGAACCACGCCCACTCCACGCTGAATCCGCTTGCGTCGTACCAGAAACGGTTCACTCTCGAGCAGATCATGAACGACGTGATGATCGCGTACCCGAACACCCGCCCGATGTGCTCGGCGAACTGCGACGGCGCCGCGGCCGCCGTCGTGTGCAGTGGCGAGACCCTGAAGTCACTGTCGCTCGAGCAGCGCCGGCGCGCGGTGAAGGTGTCGGCGTCGGTCCTGACGACGGACCCGTACGAAGAAGGCTGTCAGGTGCTGCCGAATGTGAACACGCTCACCCGAAAGGCCGCGACGATCGCCTACGAGCAGGCGGGCATCGGCCCGGCCGACCTCGATCTCGTCGAATTGCACGACTGCTTCGCGACCGCCGAGCTGGTGCACTACGACAATTTGATGCTGTGCGAAGAGGGCGGCGCCGCCGACTTCTTCAACTCGGGTGCGACGTGGCGTGACGGCTCGACGCCGGTGAACGTGTCGGGTGGGCTGGAGTCCAAGGGCCATCCCATCGCCGCCACCGGGATCGCCAACGTGTGGGAGATCTGCCATCACCTGCGCGGCGAGGCGGGAGAACGCCAGATCGCCGACGCGAAGGTGGGCCTGGCTCACGTCATCGGACTCGGTTCCGCCTGCGGCGTGCACGTCCTGGAGAAGTCGACGGCGTAGTCCTCAGACCGCGAGGCCCGCGGCCGTCGCGAACACCGTGAGCTCCCGCTCGATGTCGGATCCGGCTGGCTGGTAGACGATTTCGGTGACGCCCTGCGCGGCGAGCCCGGCAACCTTCTCCGTTAGTTGCTCGGCAGTTCCGGTCAACGCCATCGACGCGGCGAACGGGATCACGTCGGCAACATGCGGCTCATCGCTGGGATTGGCTTTCACCAGATGGCCTTCGTGGATCGCGAAATGCCGCTCGTCTTCGGGATGGGCCTCGACCTTCTCCCGCCAGGCTTGCCCGCCCGGCAGTGCGTCGACCGCGGCGGCGCCGCCGCGCTCGTACATCGCGTGATAGACCACCACCGCGCCGGGCCCGGCGGCATCGGCGACGCGCGGCGACGTCAGGTCCTCGGCTTCGTCGAGCACTGTTCCGAAGCACAGCAACGCCCGCCACGCTTTCGCGGCATCGGGCTGCGGTACGGCCGCCGAGAACACGCCGTCGCCGAGTTCGGCCGCTACGGCCAACCCTTTAGGCCCGTCGGCGCCGATCAATATCGGCACATCGACCGGCCGCTTCGCCCCAAAACCGGGCAGCTGCAGCATCTTGATCTTCGCCCCCTCCCACTCCGCGGCCTCGCCGGCCAGAAGTGCCCGCAGGCACCGGACGTATTCGGCCACCCGCCGCCACGGCATCGCGCGCTGGCCCATCGCATTGCGCCCGGTGAAACCGGAACCGATGGCCACCGCGACGCGCCCCGGCGCCTGGCTCACCAGCTCGGCGATCGCCGCGGCATTGACCATCGGATGGCGCAGGCTCGGGACGAGCACCCCAGGCCCGAGGCCGATGCGCGACGTGCGCTCCGCGCAACGGGTGAGAATCATCCACACGTCGGGATAGAGAGCCGGAGAGTCGTAGAGCCACGCCCGCCGGTAACCGAGATTTTCGGCCAGCTCCGCGTGGGCCGGGGTGTCCGATGATGTGGCGAATGCACACGAGAAGTCCATCTTCGAACTCTAATGACGTGAAGGTGGGCCGCGGTGACAACACACGACTGCACCACGCCCTCACCGAGACTGAATCCGCTGCGGCCGTCAGCGCGGCGTGTCGTCGCCAGGATTTAAGTGTCGTGATCGCTGTGACGCACGGCGTCGGGTCTCCCAACGGACGCGGCCCCCGCCGCGAGGGTGGGGGCCGCGTCGAAGACGTTGGTTACGCCGAGCGCCGGATACCGCGGTTGCGGCCGATGTCGCCCTTCAGCAGCATGTCGCGCTCGGATTCAGACAGGCCACCCCAAACCCCGTATGGCTCACCGACATCCAGCGCGTGCGGCCGGCACTGCTGGATCACCGGGCACTGCCGGCACATCTCCTTAGCGCGCTGCTCACGCTGCATACGGGCACGGCCACGCTCACCGTCCGGGTGGAAGAACATCGAGGAGTCGACGCCGCGGCACAGTCCTTGCAGCTGCCAGCTCCAAATGTCTGCGTTGGGCCCAGGTAGCTGCTCCGGCTGTGGCATGGCTAGTTCCCTTCTGCACGGCGCACCCACGGGGGGTTGGGTTCGCAAAGTGAGTGTGCAACTGATTTAAGGGTGGCGTCACCGATGACTACCCGTCATTGCTAGAATTTAGGGGCGGCGGTGAATTTCCGTCAATAGGCGCTTAGTGTGACAAAGTATATACGCGTTGGAACAGAATTAACTCCGCGTTCATCCGCCACGCATTTGGCGTAGGAGAACGGTGCTACCAGGGACTTGACCAAACCGAGATTTCCCAGCTCAGAGGCCAAGAGCAAGCAGGAGCCATTTATTACACAGCTGATCGGGATTAACATTTCAGTAACACCAGCAGCACGAACTGTTTACTACTATCACCGTGATGAAACTCGTCACACTTCGAAGATTGCGCCGACGCTGCTCGAGGCCGCGTTCGGCGACCAGCCGGACCGTTGGCCGCTGCCGGCGGCGAGCACGCCGAGCGAACTCTGGTTGCGTGCCGTCGCGGCCGGCGGGCAGGGCCGTTACGGCAGTGCCTGCCGAGACCTGGCGGTGTTGCGCCGCTGCGTTCCGGCCGGCCGATTGGTCTCGCTGGCCCACAGCACGCAGGGCTCGTTTCTGCGTCAACTCGGTTGGCACGCGCGGGCCCGGGGCTGGGACGGTCGTGCCCTCGCGCTGGCCGGCGCCGATTCCGAAGCCCGTGCTGACGCGCTGATCGGGCTCGCGGCCGACGCATTGGGCGTCGGCCGTTTCGGTGCCGCGGCGACATTGTTGGCACGTGCGGACCCGGAGTTGGCTGCCTGTCCGGTCAGGGGAGCGGTGCCGGACCGGTTGCCGGTGCGCCGGCGATGGGTGGCCGCCGAGTTGGCGATGGCCCGCGGCGACGGCGCGATCGCGGTCCGTCATGCCGAGGAAGCCGTCGAGCTCGCGCGGGCCATGGAACGGCCTTCGGAGCGACACCGAGTCAAGAGCGACGTGGTGCTCGCCGCCGCGCTGTGCAGCGCCGGCGAGATCGACCGCGCCCGCTCCGTCGCGGAGGCGGCGCTGGACGCCACCGGCCGTCTGGGCCTGATACCGCTTCGTTGGGCCTCGGCCTGCTTGCTGTTCGATATCCAAAGCGTCACGATTTCTGGTCCGAAATTGGCCGAAATTAGGGATACCTGCGCAGGCCAGGTGCGGCGCGCCGGGGGAACCTGGCCTTCCGGGTGAATCGGCTTGTGGCCGTTATTGTCATTGCGAGAGTTAGCCCGCGATGTGTCCGCTTTGTAACGTTGGAGATACCGCCGTCGATGACAATTCAAGGTGAACGTCTCGACGCTGTGGTTGCGGAGGCCGTAGCGGGAGACGGAAACGCCCTACGGGAGGTGCTGGAGACCATCCGGCCGATTGTGGTGCGATATTGCCGGGCGCGAGTCGGCACAGTCGAGCGGGGTGGCCTGACAGCCGACGATGTGGCTCAGGAGGTCTGCTTGGCGACTCTGACGGCCTTGCCGCGTTACCGCGATCGAGGACGCCCCTTTCTGGCCTTCCTGTACGGCATTGCGGCGCACAAGGTGGCCGACGCCCATCGCGCGGCAGGCCGTGATCTCGCCTATCCGTCCGAATCCGTTCCCGAGCGCTGGTCGTCCGAGGCGGGCCCCGAGCAGCGGGCCCTGGAAGCAGATTCGGTCAGCCGCATGAACGAATTGCTCGACATCCTGCCCGCCAAGCAGCGTGAGATTCTCATCCTTCGCGTCGTCGTCGGCCTGTCTGCCGAAGAGACCGCCGCCGCCGTCGGCGCGACACCAGGAGCCGTACGGGTAGCTCAGCACCGAGCTTTGTCGCGGCTCAAATCCGAGATGGTTGCGGCGGGGGACTATGCCTGAATCTGGTTTCACAGACCGACCCGGGCTCGACAAATTGAGCCGGACGGATCTTCTTCTCGACGCGCTGGCGGACCGTCAGCCGATCGACGTCGACGACCCCAACGACGACGCGCTGGCCACGCTGCTGGGGGACTGGCGCGACGACCTGCGCTGGCCACCGGCCAGTGCGCTGGTTTCCCCGGAGGAAGCCGTCGGTGCGCTGCGCGCCGGAATGATCGAGCAGCGGCGCAGCCGGCGCGGCCTGGCAACGGTCGCCTCGGTGGCTGCGACGTTGATCGCGCTGAGCGGGTTCGGTGCCATGGTGGTCGAGGCGCGTCCGGGTGGGACGCTCTACGGCCTTCATTCGATGTTCTTCGACGAGCCCCGGGTCAATCAGAACCAGACGATGTTGTCCGCCAAGGCCGACCTGGCGAAGGTGCAGCAACTGATCGACAAGGGGCAATGGACCCAGGCCGAGAATCAGCTGGCGGAAGTCAGCAGCACCGTGCAGTCGTTGAACGACAGCGCCGGCCGAAAAGAGCTGCTGGACGAGATCGATCTGCTGAACGCGAAGGTCGATTCGCGCGATCCGAATGCGACGCTCCCGCCGGCCGCGCCGGCGCCTAACTCCGTCGTCTCGACCGCACCGGCGGTGGCTCCAAAGGCAATCAGCCCGAGCACAACCCCATCGGTGCCCAGTCCAACACCGAGCCCTGCTTCGGGCCATCGGCATCATTGGTCGGTTGCGCCCAGCATTACGCCTTAGGAAAACGGGCAGGTGAACCGCTCAGTGGCGACGGTGAAATCCGTCGGCGTCTGACGTCGCTTCGTTGAGCGAGGCATCGGCGTAGCCCCGGCAGTAATCCCACGTGACGTAGGCGTCCGGCTCCGGGTCGTAAGCGGGCTCGTGCGGGCGGACGGTGCCGTCGATCAGGAGCTGCAGCAGGTTGGCCCGCAACATGTCCCAGTCGTGATAGTGGTCCTGCTGACACTCGTCGCAACAGACCACAAGTCCGCGAATTCCCTTGTGCGCCAACAGTGCTTCGTATATGGCCAGATCGGCCAGGTCCGCCTCTACCGCCATGCGCTCTTGTTGATCCAGCGGTTGTCCAGGCTCGACGGCGTCCAGCGCCGCCGACGGGTCACATGGGTCGTCCGCGAAAGGGTCGGGTGGCAAACCCGGGGGGAGGTGGTCACGCACGCCCCTAGCCTACGCAGCCAGGCCGTGGTAACGCCAGCAGGAAGGCCGCGTGCCGATTGGCTGATGCGGCACGCCAGCAGGTGCGACTCCCCGACGGCCAGGACCGATAGGATGGGTTTCTCGCTCCGCGCGCGCATGGAGGGTTTCACTGATGTCCCGTGGCACGTCCCACCTCGAAGACAGCTCCGACCTGGTCGCAAGCCCTTACCTGCGCGTCGGCGGTCTGGCCGACGAAGCCGTGCCCACCGGGGGAGACAACCCGCACAAGGTGGCGATGCTGGGCCTGACTTACGACGATGTGTTGCTGCTGCCCGCGGCGTCCGATGTGGTTCCCGCCACGGCCGACACCTCGAGCCAGCTAACGAAGAAGATCCGGCTCCGGGTGCCGCTGGTCAGCTCCGCGATGGACACCGTCACCGAGTCGCGGATGGCCATCGCGATGGCCCGGGCCGGCGGCATGGGCGTGCTGCACCGCAACCTGCCGGTCGCCGAGCAGGCCGGCCAGGTCGAAATGGTGAAGCGGTCAGAGGCCGGCATGGTCACCGACCCGGTCACCTGCCGCCCGGACAACACGCTGGCCCAGGTCGACGCGCTGTGCGCCCGATTCCGGATCTCCGGCCTGCCCGTCGTCGACGACTCCGGCGCGCTGGTCGGCATCATCACCAACCGCGACATGCGCTTCGAGGTGGACCAGACCCGGCCGGTCGCCGAGGTGATGACCAAGGCCCCGCTGATCACCGCCCGTGAGGGTGTCACCGCCGACGCGGCGCTGGGCCTGTTGCGCCGCAACAAGATCGAGAAGCTGCCGGTCGTCGACGGCCACGGCCGGCTGACCGGGCTGATCACCGTCAAAGACTTCGTCAAGACCGAACAACACCCGCTGGCCACCAAGGACAGCGACGGCCGGCTGCTGGTGGGCGCCGCCGTCGGAGTCGGCGGCGATGCCTGGGTCCGCGCGATGATGCTGGTCGACGCCGGGACAGACGTGCTGATCGTGGACACCGCGCACGCCCACAACCGCACGGTGCTCGACATGGTCGGCAAGCTCAAGGCCGAAGTCGGCGAAAAGGTCGAGATCATCGGCGGCAACGTCGCGACCCGCTCGGCCGCCCTGGCGCTGGTCGAGGCCGGTGCCGACGCGGTGAAGGTCGGGGTGGGACCGGGCTCGATCTGCACCACCCGGGTGGTCGCCGGCGTCGGCGCCCCTCAGATCACGGCGATCCTGGAAGCCGTCGCGGCCTGCGGACCGCACGGCGTGCCGGTCATCGCCGACGGCGGACTGCAGTACTCCGGTGACATCGCCAAGGCGCTGGCCGCCGGCGCATCGACGGCAATGCTGGGCTCGTTGCTGGCCGGCACCGCCGAGGCGCCCGGCGAGCTGATCTTCGTCAACGGCAAGCAGTTCAAGAGCTACCGCGGCATGGGGTCGCTGGGCGCGATGGCTGGTCGCAGCGGGGCGAAGTCCTACTCCAAGGACCGGTACTTCGCCGACGACGCGCTCTCCGAGGACAAGCTGGTGCCCGAGGGCATCGAGGGCCGGGTCCCGTTCCGCGGCCCGCTGTCGTCGGTGATCCACCAACTGACCGGCGGGCTGCGCGCCGCGATGGGCTACACCGGTTCGCCCACCATCGAGGTGCTGCAGCAGGCCCAGTTCGTCCGGATCACGTCGGCCGGGCTCAAGGAAAGCCATCCCCACGACGTCACGATGACCGTCGAAGCACCGAACTACTACGCGCGGTGAGCAGCGAACTGAACATGGTCGAGATCGGGATGGGCAGAGTCGCCCGTCGCACTTACGAGCTCAGCGAAGTCAGCATCGTCCCGTCTCGGCGCACCCGCTCGTCGCAAGACGTATCGACCGCCTGGCAGCTGGACGCCTACCGGTTCGAGATCCCCGTGGTGGCGCAGCCGACCGACGCGTTGGTGTCGCCGGAGTTCGCGATCGAGCTGGGCCGGCTCGGTGGGTTGGGCGTGCTCAACGGCGAGGGCCTGATCGGCCGGCACGCCGACGTGCAGGCCAAGATCGCGCAGCTGGTCGAGGCCGCCGAAAAGGAGCCCGAACCGTCGGCGTCGATCCGGCTGCTGCAGGAACTGCACGCCGCGCCGCTGAACCCGGACCTGCTGGGCGCCGCGGTGGCCCGCATCCGCGAGGCCGGGGTGACCACCGCGGTGCGCGTCAGCCCGCAAAATGTGCAGGCACTGACGCCCGTGTTGCTACAGGCCGGCATCGACCTGCTGGTCATCCAGGGCACCATCGTCTCGGCCGAGCGCGTCGCCTCCAACGGCGAGCCGCTGAACCTGAAGAGCTTCATTTCCGAACTCGATGTGCCGGTGGTGGTGGGCGGCGTGCTCGATCACCGCACCGCCCTGCACCTGATGCGCACCGGTGCCGCCGGCGTCATCGTCGGCTACGGCTCCACCCGCGGCGTGACCACCAGCGACGAGGTGCTGGGCATCAGTGTGCCGATGGCCACCGCGATCGCCGACGCCGCGGCCGCGCGCCGCGAATACCTCGACGAGACCGGCGGCCGCTACGTGCACGTGCTGGCCGACGGCGATATCCACACGTCCGGCGAGCTGGCCAAGGCCATCGCCTGCGGTGCCGACGCGGTGGTGCTGGGCACCCCGTTAGCCGAAAGCGACGAGGCGCTCGGGGGTGGCTGGTTCTGGCCGGCCGCGGCGGCGCACCCGTCGTTGCCGCGCGGGGCGCTGCTGCAGATTGCCGTAGGGGAGCGGCCGCCGCTCGAGCAGGTGCTCAACGGGCCGTCCGACGAACCGTTCGGCAGCCTCAATCTGGTCGGTGGCCTGCGCCGATCGATGGCCAAGGCCGGCTACTGCGACCTCAAGGAATTCCAGAAGGTCGGCCTGACCGTCGGGATCTGACCGTGCGGACGCCGAACGTGAACTCAACTTCACGCTGGGCGCCGACCGTGAAACTACCTTCACGCTCGGCGAAGGCCGGGTATTCGGCATTTAGGGGCTTCCTCGTTACTGGCCGGTAAGTTCATACTGGTGGGGATGAAGCCAGATTATGACGTCCTGATCATTGGTTCGGGGTTCGGCGGCAGTGTCAGCGCGCTGCGGTTGACCGAAAAGGGTTACCGCGTAGGCGTTTTGGAGGCCGGTCGCCGCTACGCCGACGACGAGTTCGCCAAGACGTCGTGGGATCTACGCAAGTTCCTCTGGGCGCCCAGGCTGGGCTGCTACGGGATTCAGCGGATTCACCCGCTGAAAAGCGTGATGATCCTGGCTGGCGCCGGGGTGGGCGGCGGATCGCTGAACTACGCCAATACGCTCTACGTGCCGCCGGATCCCTTCTTCAACGACCAGCAGTGGAAGCACATCACCGACTGGCGCAGCGAGCTGATGCCGCACTACCGGCAGGCGCAGCGAATGCTGGGCGTGGTCGAGAACCCAACCTTCACCGACGCCGACCGGATCGTCAAAGAGGTCGCCGACGAAATGGGCTGCGGTGACACCTTCGTGCCCACCCCGGTCGGGGTGTTCTTCGGTCCCGACGGCACCAAGACGCCCGGGAAGACGGTGCCGGATCCCTTCTTCGGCGGCGCGGGCCCGGACCGCACCGGCTGCCTGGAATGCGGCTGCTGCATGACGGGCTGCCGCTTCGGCGCCAAGAACACGCTGCTGAAGAACTACCTCGGTCTGGCGGAATCGGCTGGGGCACAAGTTATTCCGATGACAACGGTGAAGAGATTTGAGCAACGCTCCGACGGGTTGTGGGAGGTCCGCACCGTTCGCACCGGAAGCTGGCTGCGCCGCGACCGGCGCACGTATACCGCGAGCCACCTGATCCTGGCCGCCGGCACTTGGGGGACCCAGCATCTGCTGTTCAAGATGTGCGATACGGGCCGATTGCCCCGTCTCTCAACACGTTTGGGCGTGCTGACCCGGACCAACTCCGAGTCGATCGTCGGCGCCGGACGGTTGCAGGTCTCGCCGGACCTGGATCTCACCCACGGTGTGGCGATCACCTCGTCGATTCACCCGACCGCCGACACCCACATCGAACCCGTGCGCTACGGCAAGGGCTCCAACGCGATGGGGCTGCTGCAGACCCTGATGACCGACGGTCCGGGACCGCAGGGCACCGACGTGCCGCGCTGGCGGCAGCTGCTGGACAACGCGGGCGAGGATCCGGGCAAGATGCTGCGGTTGCTCAATCCCAGCCGGTGGAGCGAACGCACGGTGATCGCGCTGGTCATGCAACACCTGGACAACTCGATCACCACGTTCACCAAGCGCGGAAAGCTCGGCATCCGGTGGTATTCCAGCAAGCAGGGGCACGGCGAGCCGAACCCGTCGTGGATCCCGGTGGGCAACGAGGTCACCCGCCGCATCGCGGACAAGATCGACGGAGTCGCCGGCGGCACCTGGGGTGAACTGTTCAACATCCCGCTGACCGCGCACTTCCTCGGCGGCGCGGTGATCGGCGACAGCCCCGAGAGCGGAGTCATCGACCCCTATCACCGCGTCTACGGCTATCCGTCGCTGCTGGTGGTGGACGGCGCCGCGATCTCGGCGAATCTGGGTGTCAATCCGTCGCTGTCGATCACCGCGCAAGCCGAGCGGGCCGCCTCGCTGTGGCCGAACAAGGGCGAGACCGACCTTCGGCCGCGGCAGGGCGATTCCTACCGCCGGCTGGAGCCGATCGCGCCCAAGCACCCCGTGGTGCCGGCCGATGCGCCCGGCGCGCTGCGCTGGCTGCCGATCGACCCGGTCAGCTCGACGGCGGGCTAGCTCGCGATCACCTCGAGCGGCGCACCCTTGACCACCGTGCTGCGCTCACCGTGCACGTTGACCGGCACGTCGCCCATCAGGGTGACGCGGTGCATCAGCCGCTTCTGGTCGTCGTAGTCGTCGATCGCCCGGTGCTGGGTCGCGCGGTTGTCCCAGATGGCGACGTCACCGGCCTCCCAGTGCCAGCGAATCGTGTTCTCGGGCTTGGTGATTCGCTTTTGCAGTAGTTCCAGCAGCGCGCTTGACTCGTGGCTGTCCAGGCCGACGAAGTTGCGCACGAAGTTGCCCGCGATCAGTGCGCGCTCACCGGTCTCCGGATGCACCCGCACCACCGGGTGTTTGGTCTGGAATTCGTGCTGCTCGAACGCCTGCCGAAACGCCCGCTGCGCGTCGCTCATCGAGAGGACGGCTTCGGCGGTCACGTAGTCGTAGCGGTTGGTGTGCACTGCCCACAGGTTTTCGACGAGGCACTTCAACGGTTCTGGCAGGTCGTCGTAGGCCGCGACCGTCGACGCCCACAGCGTCGATCCGCCGTAGCGGGGCAGGGTGATCGCCCGCAGGATCGAGGCCGCCGGGTAGTTCGCGGCGAACGTGACGTCGGTGTGCCAGCGGTTGGCCTTGCCGTACTCCGAGTTGATCGGCGTGATGACCGGCGCACCCGTGGCCGCGAGCGCACCGGCAGCCGGATGGCCGACGGGCGTGCCCAGTAACCCACCGAATGCCAGCTGCTGCTGGTCGTCGAGGTGGTGCTGGCCGCGGAAGAAGATGACCTTGTGGATCAGCAACGCCCGGCGGATCTCCTCGACGGCCTCCGGGTGTAGGTCGCCGCCGAGGTGCACCCCGTCGACCCGAGCGCCGATCCGGCTGCCCAGCTTGGTGACGGTTATCTGGTCTGTCATGGCTGTCGTCCTCGCTTGAAAACGTCGGGTGTAGTCAATTGACTAACCGCGAGTGTAGTCGAGTGGCTACAGATTGGGCAAGGGGTCATGACATGACAGATTCCTGCCGCAAAGCGGCAGTTCAGACCGGGAATTCGGTGAAGTTACCTGTTGTCAGGACGCCGTGGAGTCCAGTGCGGAGGCCACCTCGGCTTGCTCCATCTTCGCCACCTCGAGGTAGACCTCGGCCACCTGGGCCAGTCGGTCGCTGCCCGGTTCGCGGCCCTCCAGCAACGCGGCCAGTGTCGACACAGTGCGGGCGGCGAAGATGTCGGCGACCATCACGGTGGGGGTGTCCAGCCAGGCGCGCACGCGGGCCACCAGTTGCGTGGCCAGCACCGAATCGCCGCCGAGGCCGAAGAAGTCGTCGTCGGCGCTCACCGAACCTACCCGCAGCAGGCCGGCGGTGATTTCGGCCAGTGCCCGTTCCAACGGCGTCGACGCGGCCCGTTGACCCGTCGCGGTCTCGGCGGCGCGCTCCCGCACGGCGCGCGCGAGGAGCTCGCCCGCCACCTTCCGGTCGATCTTGCCGCCGACCGTGTAGGGAATCTCGGGGACCAGCACGACGAGGTCGGGAACCGTGTGGGGGGGAACGAATCCGGAGACCGCGGCCGTGAGTTGCGACGGCGTCAACGCGGGATCGACGACCCGCACCAACGCGGCCAGCTGCTCGCGCTTGGCGTCCCCGGCGACCGGGATCACCGCGGCCACCGCGCCGTCCACCGATTCCAGCCGGTTCAGTGCACCCTCGACCTCGCCGAGTTCGACCCGATAGCCGCTGATCTTGACCCGGTGGTCGGCGCGGCCGACGAACTCCAATGTCCCGTCGGGCAGATACCGCGCCAAATCGCCGGTGCGATACCAGTTCCTGCCGTCGTGGGCGACGAACTTGTCGTCCGTCAGGTCCGGGCGGCCGCGATAGCCGCGGGCGATGCCGCGTCCGCCGACCCAGAACTCGCCGGGAACCCAGTCCGGGCAATCGGACCCGTCGGCCGCCACCACGCGGCAAGCGTTGTTCGGCAGCGGGTGGCCGAACGGCACCGCAGCCCAATGCGGCGGCAGGTCGCCGGGCTCGCAGATGGTGTTGTGAATGGCCGTCTCGGTGGCGCCGCCCAGACCGGCGACGCGCACCCGCGGCGCCTGGGCTCGCAGCGCGCGCACCATCTCGGTGCGCACCCAGTCGCCGCCGGTGGGCACCACGCGCACCGACGAGATCCGTCCCGAGTCGACCGCGACCAGCATCTCGAGCCAGCCGGGCAACCAGTGCAGCACGGTGACCTGGTGTTGTTCGATCAGCCGCGCCCAGGCGTCGGGATCGCGGCGCTGCTCCTCGTCCACCACCACGATCGAGCCGCCCGCGCGCAGCATGCCGAAGATGTCCAGCACCGAGATGTCGCATTCCAGGGTGGACAGCGCCAGGCAGCGGTCGTCGGCGCCGATCTCGAAGTGGGAGTTGATGAATTCGACTGTGTTCATCGCGGCGTCGTGGCTGACTTCCACGCCCTTGGGTTCACCGGTGGAGCCCGAGGTGAACAGCACATACGCCACGTCGGCCGGATCGGTGGCGGCCGGATCGGTGCCGGCGGCGCCGTGCTGGCCCTGCGCGATGGCTTCCGCCACGGTCAACGCGGGAACCGGCAGTTCGTCGAGTCCGGGCGTGCGGGGACCGCACACCAGTGCCGAGTGGATGCCGGCGCCGCCCAGGATGCGGGCTGCGCGGTCGGCCGGCTGGTCGACGCCGACCGGCAGGTACACGCCACCGGCGGCATGGATGGCCAGCAGCGCCGGGATCTGCTCGGCGGTCTTGGGGCCGAGCACCGCGACCGCATCGCCGCGTCGCAGTCCGCGCGCCCGCAACGTCGCGGCGACGGCAAGGGCTTTCTCGCGCAACTGCGCGTAGCTGAGGTCGCCCAGGCTGCTGTATACCGCGGGTGCTTTGGGGTGCGCGGCGGCGGATCGAAAGAAGCCGTCGTGCAACGCTTCTGAGCTCGGTGTGGTGGTCACGGCGTTGCGGGTGGCGCGCAGCGCGCGCTGTTCGGCCGGCAGCGCGGGCGGGTCGAGTGCCTCCCAGGCGTGGTCGTCGTTGGCCAGCC
Organism: Mycobacterium stomatepiae; assembly: GCF_010731715.1. Taxonomy (NCBI): domain Bacteria; kingdom Bacillati; phylum Actinomycetota; class Actinomycetes; order Mycobacteriales; family Mycobacteriaceae; genus Mycobacterium; species Mycobacterium stomatepiae. Next base: position 2,809,416 of record NZ_AP022587.1, on the reverse strand, counting down.
GGATCAGCTCGGCGACGTGGTAGGCGAACATCGCCTCGGCCACACCCGGCCGGAACGCCTCCGCGCGCACGTCCCAGTTGACCAGCAGGCCACCGTCGAACGGGGTGGCCTGGGAGTCCAGCAACACCTGCGGCCCCTGCGAGATGTGCCAGACGCAGGTGCCGAACTGTTCGGTGACCTCGCCGTCGAACAAGTCGCCGAGCCCGAGCCCGCTGGTGAACACGAACGGCGCCAGCGTCGGCATGCCGCGGTGCCGGGTCAGGTCACGCAGGATCGACAGCCCCGAGTAGCTGGAGTGCGCGGCGCTGGCGTGCAGCGACTCCTGCAGGACACGGGCCCGGGCCGCGGCGGTCGGCGCCTGGGTGAGGTCGACGTCGAGCATCAGCGACGTCGTGAAGTCGCCGACGAGTTTGTCGACGTCGGGGTGGAACGGCTCGCGGCCGAACATCGGCAGGTTCAGCAGGAAACGGGAGTTGGTCGACCAACGCGCCAGCGTCCCGGCGTAGGACGCGGCGATCGCCATCGCCGGGGTGACGCCGCGCTTGTGCGCCGCGGCCAACAGCGCCTCGCGGATGTCGGCGTCGAAGTAGTGCCAGAGCCGGATGTTGCGGCGCGGATTGGCCTGCTCGGACGGCGGCACCAGCGGGGGAGACGGCGGTTCGGGCAGGTGCGGAATCCGCTCGGCCCACCACTGACGGTCCGCCTCGGACACCGGGTTGGCCGCCGTCAGCGCGGCCCGGTACTGCCGGTAGGTGTAGCCCAGTTCGGGCAGGTCGCCGCCGCGGTAGAACACGGCGAGGTCGGCCATGAAGTTGCGGTAACTGACGGCGTCGGCGGCCGACATGTCCATGTCGACGTGCAGGCGGGTGCGGTCGTCGGAGATTAGCGTCAGCGCGATTTCGAGGACCTCGCCGTGCAGGATCTGATGGGATTTCGCGTCCCGGATCTCGGCCAGTCGCTGCTCGGCCGCGGCGGTGTCGAGGTCACGAAGGTCGACCACCTCGACCGGTAGCGTGCGGTCGGTGATCCGCTGGGTGCCGTCGGGCAGGATCTCCACCCGCAGCATCGGATGGCGGCGGGCGAGCGCGGCCGCGGCGGTGCGCAGCTTTTCCGGGTCGACGCCCGCGCCGTCGAACTCGACATAGAGGTGCGGGGCCACGCCGCCGAGCGCCTGCTCTTCGTTGCGCCCCAACCACAATGCGTGCTGGATGGGCGCCAGCGCAAAGGTCTCGCCGCCGCCATCGTCGTGCGCGTCGATCGCTTCGGGCTGCTCATCGGTGGTCGCGTCGTCGCGCAGCGTCGACACCAGCCTTGTCCACGCGGAGACGGTCGGGTTCTCGGCCAGGGATGCGAAACCGATGTCGATGCCCTGCCGGCGCCACCGCCCGGACAGCGACATCATCCGGATCGAGTCCAGTCCGGAGGCGATAAGGTCGGCGTCGGGGTCTAGCGCGTCGGGGGTGACGCCGAGCAATTCGGCCACTTGCTCTCGGACGTTCAGTGCGCTCGTCGCGGCGCCACCCATTGTGTGAAACCTCTCAGCAATTAGTGAAGGCTGTCCTAACTATGCGGAGGCTACCCTACATTTGTTTGCGGACTTAAATTACCCTGAAAGGGCACCAACCGCGATGCGCACCGGATTCCATCCCGATGCCGAGCTCAACCACAACGAAAGTGTTGATCTCGCAACGGGATTCGTCCCGTTCCCGAGCGACCGCGCCGACGCCTATCGGCGGGCCGGCTATTGGGCGGGGGTGCCGTTGGACTCCATTTTGCGCGAGGCCGCGCAACGCTGGCCGGACCGCTGCGGCATCGCGGATGCCCACGCCAGCTACACCTTCGCCGAGTTCGACGCACTGGCCGACCGCATCGCCGGCGGCCTGACCAACCTCGGGTTTGCCGCCGGCGACCGGGTCCTGCTCCAGCTACCCAACTCCTGCCGGTTCGCGCTGGCGCTGTTCGGCTTGCTGCGGGCAGGGGTGGTGCCGGTGATGTGCCTGCCCGGCCACCGGACCGCCGAACTGAGTCACTTCGCCGACGTCAGCGGCGCGGTCGGGATGGTGATCACCGACAAGGTGGGCGGCTTCGATTACCGCGAGATGGCCACCGCACTGGTGCGCGAGCGGCCGCAATTGACAAAGGTGCTGGTCGACGGCGAACCCGGCGACTTCCAGGCCTGGTCCGACGTGGTGAACCACCCGGGCGGGGACGTCTGCGCAAACCCGGCGCCGGATCCGGGCCTGCCTGCGCTGCTGCTGGTCTCGGGCGGCACCACCGGGCTGCCCAAATTGATCGCCCGGACGCACGACGACTACCGCTACAACGCGTCGGCATGCGCGGCGGCCTACGGGATGACCGGCGACGACGCCTACCTCGTGGTCCTGCCGGCCGGGCACAATTTGCCGCTGGCGTGCCCTGGGTTGCTGGGTGCGATGACCGTGGGCGCCCCGACGGTTTTCACCGACGATCCCAGCCCCGAGGCCTTCTTCGCCCTGATCGATCGGCACCGGATCACGGTGACCGGTCTGGTCAACGCGCTCGCGAAGCTCTGGGCGCAGGCCTGCGATTGGGAGCCGGTCCTGCCGACCTCGCTGCGGGTGGTCCAGGTCGGCGGGTCACGGCTGCTGCCCGACGAGGCGCGGTTCATCCGCGAGAACCTGAGTGCGGGCATACAGCAAATCTTCGGCATGGCCGAGGGGTTGCTGAACTTCACCCGGCCCGGCGACCCCGTCGACGTGGTGGACAACCTGCAGGGCCGGCCGATGTCGCCCGACGACGAGATGAAGGTCGTCGACGAGAACGGCGACGAGGTGGCCCCCGGCGAAGAGGGCGAGCTGTTGGTGCGCGGACTGTACACGATCAACGGGTACTACCGCGCCGACGAGGCCAACGCTCGCTCGTTCAGCCCCGACGGCTTTTACCGCAGCGGCGACCGGGTGCGGATCCTCGCCGACGGCCCGGGGGCCGGCTACGTCGAGGTCACCGGCCGGATCAAGGACGTCATCCACCGGGGCGGCGAGACCGTCTCGGCGTCCGACCTCGAGGAGCACCTGCACGCCCACCTCGCCGTGGCCGACGCGGCGGCCGTCGCCCTGCCGGATCAGTATCTCGGTGAAAAGATCTGTGCAGCAATCGGTTTCAAGGGCGCGCCGGTCAGCCTGGCCGAGCTCAATGGCTTCCTGGACGGCCGCGGGGTCTCGGTCCACGCCAAACCGGACGTGCTGGAAGCCATGCGTTCGTTGCCGAAAACCGCGGTGGGCAAGGTGGACAAGAAGCAGATCGTCGTCAGCCTGACGCAGGAATGAATGCGCTGGCGCACTTGGAATTCAACTGAGATGACATTGAATGGTGGTACTAATGACCAACTTCCGGCATCAAGCGTGACGCCGAACGCGACGCCGGAACCGATCGCCATCATCGGCCTCGGTTGCCGCCTGGCCGGTGATGTCACCACCGCCGAGGCGTTTTGGGATTTCCTGCTGTCCGGCGGCAGCGCGGTGCGCGAGGTGCCCGCCGACCGGTGGGAGCCCTATCTGTGGCGTGATCCGCGCAACGCCGCGGTGCTCAAGGACACCACGCCCTGGGGCACCTTTATCGACAACCTCGCAGGATTCGACGCCGAGTTCTTCGGTGTCTCGCCCCGCGAGGCCGAACTGATGGACCCCCAGCAGCGGCTGGCCCTCGAGGTCAGCTGGGAGGCGCTCGAACACGCCGGGGTGCCGCCGCGCTCGCTGGCCGGCAGTGACACCGCCGTGCTGATGGGCGTCAACTCCGACGATTACGGCAAGCTGCTGATGGAAGACCTGCCCGGCATCGAGGCCTGGACGGGCATCGGCACCTCGCTGTGCGGCATCGCCAACCGGGTGTCACACCTGCTCGATCTGCGCGGGCCCAGCGTCGCCCTGGACGCCGCGTGCGCGGCCTCGCTGGTGGCCGTGCATCAGGCCTGCCAGTTGCTGCGCTCCGGGGAGACGGCGCTGGCACTGGCCGGCGGCGTCAGCGCGCTGATCGGGCCCGGCTTGACCCGCGTGCTGGATCAGGCCGGCGCGACGGCTCCCGACGGTCGCTGCAAGACCTTCGACGCGTCCGCCGACGGCTACGGCCGCGGTGAGGGCGCGGCCGTGGTGGTACTCAAGCGGCTCGCCGACGCCGTGCACGACGGTGACCGGGTGCTGGCCGTGGTCCGCGGCGGCGCGGTCGCACAGGACGGCCGCACGGTCGGCATCATGTCGCCCAACGGCGCCGCCCAGGCGGATCTCTTCCGGCTGGCCTGCCGGTCCTGCGACATCGACCCGGCCACCGTCGACTTCATCGAGGCCCACGGAACCGGCACTCCCACAGGCGATCCCGTCGAGGTGACGGCGCTGGCGCAGGTGTACGGAGCCGCCCGGCCCGACGACGACCCCGCGCTCGTCGGCTCGGTGAAACCGAACACCGGCCATCTCGAGGGCGGCGCCGGGGCCGTCGGACTGATCAAGGCCGTACTGGCCCTGCACCACCAGAGGATCCCGCCCACCGCGGGCATCGGCACACTCACCCCCGACGTCGACTGGGACAACAGCGGCCTGCGGGTGCCGACCGAGCCGCTGGCCTGGTCGCGCCGGCCCGGCCACCCCCGCCGAGCGGCGGTGTGCAGCTACGGCTACGGCGGCACGATCGCGCACGTGTTGCTCGAGGAGGCGCCACCGGCGCCGAGCGCCGCGCCGCGATCCGTGAAAACTGCTGTGCCGACTGTGATTCCGCTGTCGGGCCGCTCGGAAAGCAGGCTGACTGCGCAGGCCGCGGCGCTGGCCGAGCACCTCGACGGCCGCGAGATCTCGCTGCCGGAGATCGCCGCGACCCTGTGGGCCCGCCGCAGCCACGAACCGGTGCGCGCGGCAGTGGTCGCCGAAAGGTCCGAGGAACTTCTCGACGCGTTGGGCACGTTAGCTGCCGACGGGCGCGACCCGGCGCTGGTGCGCGGCAGCGTGCTGCCCGCCGCGTCCGAGGGTGCCGTGTGGGTGTTCTCCGGCCACGGCTCGCACTGGCCGCGGATGGGCCAGGAGTTGCTGGCGGGCGAACCGGCGTTCGCCGCCGTGGTCGACGCGATCGATCCGATCTTCGTCGCCGAACTGGGCTTCTCCGCACGTGAGGCACTGACCTCGGGCGAGCTGGGCGGCACCGACCAGGTGCAGGCGCTGACCTTCGCGATGCAGGTCGGCCTGGCCGCGGTGCTGTGCGAGCGAGGCGTACGCCCCGCCGCGGTGATCGGTCACTCCGTGGGCGAGGTCGCCGCGTGCGTGACCGCGGGCGTGTTCGACCTGGCCCAGGGGGCGGCCGTGGCGTGCTACCGCGCCCGCGGCTTCCGCAAGGTGATGGGCGAGGGTGCGATGGCGCTGGTGCCGCTGCCGTTCGCCGATGCCCAACAGCGGCTCGGTACCCGCACCGACGTGGTGGCCGCCATCAGCGCGTCAGCGACCTCGACGGTGGTGTCCGGCACCGTCGCGGCCGTCGACGAGGTGGCCGGCCGCTGGGCCGACGAGGGCCTGGTGGTCCGCCGCGTCAAAACCGACGTCGCGTTCCACAGCCCCGCGATGGACGCGCTCACTGCCGACCTCGCGCGGCTCACCGCTGCGCTGCCGAGGCCGCGGCCGGCCCAGATTCCGCTGTACACCACCGCGCTGTCCGACCCGCGATCGTCCGCGCCGCGTGGACCGGAGTACTGGGTCGCCAATCTGCGCGACCGGGTCCGCTTCGCGGAAGCGGTCTGTGCGGCGGCCGAGGACGGGCACCGGCTCTTCCTCGAGGTCGCGGCCCACCCCGTGGTGTCGCACTCCATCGTGGAAACGTTGCTGCACTTGGACATTGACGAGCACGCAGCCGTTGGCGTGCTACGCCGCGACCAACCCTCCCGGCGGTCGGTCGCCGCTGCGGTCGCCGCCTTGCACTGCTACGGCGCTCCCGTCGGCGACGTCACCACCGCCACGCCGTGGGCCGGCGACCTGCCGGGCACCCAGTGGCAGCACCGCGACTTCTGGCGCATCCCGAGCGCGCCGCCCGCGGCCCGCGGCGTGCACGACGCGGACAGCCACACCCTGCTCGGTGGCCGGCTCGAGGTCACCGGCGCGGTGCCGGCGCGGGTCTGGGAGACCCGGCTGGACATGGCGACCCGGCCGTATCCCGGCAACCATCCCGTGCAGGGCACCGAGATCGTGCCGGCCGCGGTGCTGCTCAACACGTTCCTGACGGCCACTGAAACGGACGGAACCGATGTGACGCAGGTGCATCTGCGCACCCCCGTCGCGCCGGCCCGCGCCCGCGACGTGCAGGTGGTGCTGCAGGATCAGGCGCTGGCCATCGCCACCCGGCTGGTCGATGACGAGGGCCCCGAGGTGGGCGGCTGGCTGACACACTGCACCGCGATCGCCGCCGCCACCGACGATCGCGAGGTGCCGCGCCTGGACGAGACCGCGATCCGGGTCCGGTGCACCGAGCAACTGCCGCCGAACAGCGTGGTGGACAAGCTGGCCGCCCTCGGTGTCGCCGAGATGGGTTTCGGCTGGGAGGTGGTCGATCTCTGGGCCGGTGCCGGCGAATTCCTGGCGCAGGTGCGTGCCGAGCCGGACGGTTCGCACCCCTCGACGTGGGCCGGGCTGATCGATGCGGCCACCTCGGTAGCGTCCACGGTGTTTGACGGCCCGCCCCGGCTGCGCATGCCCGCTCGCATCGATCGAGTGAGAATCCTTGGTACGCCTTCTGATTCGGTGCTACTACACGTCCGCCGGCGTGATCAGGGCACCAGCACCGACGTCACCATCGCCTCGCTCACCGGAAGACCGCTGGTGGCGATCAGCGGGATGACGTTCGAGGAACTCGAGAACACCGCCGGCGACATGTCCCGCGTGGTGCACCGAATCGAGTGGCATCCAACACCTTTCGACGCCGATGCGGCACCGGCCGAAGTGGTGCTACTCGGCGGCGATCCAGCCGTCCAGGCGTGGTGCGAACACGACTTGAAGGCCGCCGATATCGCGTACCGGGTGTGCGCCACACCTGCCGACCTCCCCGCCGAGCTGGATTCCACGGCCGCTGTGCTGGTATTGCCGCGCGCCGGCGACAGTCCGGTCGAAGCGGTGGACACCGTGCTGAATACCCTCAAAGCGGTTCTGCACAAAGGCATCTCACCTCGACTGTGGACCCTGACCCAGGGTGTGCACGAGGGCACCGACGTGAGCCGTTCACCGCTGTGGGGGTTGTCGAGGGTGGCCGCCGCCGAACATCCCACGCTGTGGGGTGGCGTGCTCGACCTTGACGAGGAGCGGCTGCCGCTGGGCGCGCTGGCCACGCTCGGCGGCCACGCCGTGGTGGTGGTTCGCGACGGCGTCGCACAGACGGCCCGGATGGCCAACATCGTCGGTGCCACCGGCCCGACGATGGAATGCACCCCGTCCGGAACCTATCTGGTCACCGGTGGCACCGGCGCGCTGGGCCTGCGCATCGCCGAACGGCTGGCGGATCTGGGTGCGCGCCGTGTGCTGCTGTTGTCCCGGTCCGGTCTTCCCGAACGCTCGGCGTGGGCCACCGCGGGCAATCAAAGCCAGATCCGCACGGTATCCGCGCTCGAGGAGCGCGGCATCTGGGTGCAGGCGATCGCCCTGGACATCGCCGCGCCCGGAGCGGTCGACGAACTGCGTTCGGTGCTGGCCGAGTTACCGCCGGTGCGTGGCGTGGTTCATGCCGCGGGCGTGGAAGCCGGTGTATTCCTTGCGAATACGACGATCGACGAGATCGCGATGACCATGCATCCGAAGGTCGACGGGGCGCTTGCCCTGCACGAGATGTTCCCGCCCGGGGAACTGGACTGGCTGGTGCTGTACTCCTCGTGCGGTTACCTGGCCGGCTTTCCCGGGCAGGGCGCCTACGCCTGCGGCAACGCCTTCCTGGACGCGCTGGCCCGGCACCGGCGCGGGCTGGGCGACGTCACGACCAGCGTGGCCTGGACCGCCTGGCGCGGCCTCGGTATGGGTTCGGATTCCGGATACATTGCCGCGCAACTGGACGCACTGGGAATGGACACCATCGGCGCGGACGACGCGCTGCGTGCCCTCGACGTCGCGATGCGCTCGCGGGAGGCGAACCCGGTGGTGTTGCCGATACTCCCGGATGCCAGGTCGGTGCCGATCCTTGCCGACATCGCGGCCGCGGTCGCTGCGGATTCCGTTCTGTCCAACGACTTTGAACAAGTCGGGCCCGGCGACATGGACACCGGGGAATGGGTGACACAGCAGGTCCTCACGGCGGTCGCCGCCGAGCTCGGCCTGTCCGTCGACAGCGTCGACGCCCGGATGCCGCTGGTCGAGATCGGCGTGGACTCGATCATGACGGTCGCGCTGCGGCGTCAGCTCGAGAAGCAGACCGGGCTGGCGCTGCCACCGACGCTGCTGTGGGAACACCCCACCGCGGCCGCCGTCACGGCGCGTATCGTCGAGCTGCTGGACCACGAGATCGCCTCTGCCGCAACCGAAGACGGCGCGCCGGTGGTGTAGCCGCCGCGGCTACTTGCCCCCGAGCTGATGGGCCTGCGCACGCCGGTGCGTGGGCTCGCAGCCGGGTGGTTGTGGCGGCGGTGGCAGCAGCGCCTTGCGCTGGCGGACCGCGATCGTCTTCGGCGCATCCGTCTTCAGCACGAGTTCCTCGCCGGCGTGCCGAATAGCCAGCTCACCGCTGTCTCCGTCGCTCAGCGTGTAGGTGACGTCGTTGTGGTTCGCGTCGACGATCAGCCGAAAGTCGCGCCACCGCACCCGGAATCGCAGCCGCGTGATGCCGTCGGGCAACGCGGGATCGATCTCCAGGATGCCGTCGTCGTCGCGCAGGCCGCCGAAGCCCGCGACGATCGCCATCCACGCGCCGGCCAGCGATGCCATGTGCAACCCGTCGCGGGTGGTGGAGTGCAGGTCGCGCAGATCGATCAGCGCGGCCTCGTAGGCGTAGTCATGCGCGAGCTCCAGATGCCCGACCTCGGCGCACATCACGGCCTGGCAGCACGCCGACAGCGACGAGTCGCGCACCGTGCGCCGCTCGTAGTAGTCGACGTTGCGAGCCTTCTGTTCGGGCGTGAACGCGTGGCTCTGCCACTGCATCGCGAGCACCAGGTCGGCCTGCTTGATCACCTGCGCCGGGTAGAGCCGCACATACGGCTCGTGCAGCAGCAGTGGATATTTGTGCCGGTTCTCGAAATCCCACTCCGCGAACTTGGTGAAGCCTTCGCACTGCTGGTGGACGCCCAGCTCTTCGTCGTAGGGGATGTGGACGGCGTCGGCCGCGTCGCGCCAGGAGGCCGTCTCCTCGTGGGTGACGCCGAGCGCCTCGGCCGCCTCGGGATGACGGTTGCAGGCATCTGCGGCGACGACCAGGTTGTGCGCGGCCATCAAATTCGTGAAGACGTTGTCGCGCACGATCGCCGTGTACTCGTCGGGGCCCGTGACACCGTCGAGGTGCCAGACGCCGTGGCGGTCGTGATGCCCGAGCGACATCCACAGCCGGGACGTCTCGACGAGCACCGCCAGGCCGCAGTCGGCCTCTAGTGACTGATCGCCGGTGACGACGCGGTAGCGCTCGAAGGCCATCGCGATGTCGGCATTGATGTGGAACGCCGCGGTGCCGGCGGGCCAGTAGCCGGAACACTCCTGGCCGCGGATGGTTCGCCACGGGAAGCTGACGCCCTCGAGGCCGAGTTCCTTCGCCCGGTCCCGGGCCATGTCCATCGTCGACGCCCGCCACCGCAGCGAGTCGGCGACCGCGTGCGGCAGCGTGTACGTCAGCACCGGGAGCACGAAACCCTCGGTGTCCCAGAAGGCGTGGCCGTCGTAGCCCGTTCCGGTCAGCCCCTTGCTGGGGATCGCGCGGCGCTCGGCCCGGGCGCTGGCCTGGACCAGGTGGAACAGCCCGAACCGCACGGCCTGCTGGGATTCGGAGTCGCCTTCGACCTCCACGTCCGCGTTGGCCCAGAAGTCGTCGAGGAACTGCCGCTGCGCCTTCACCAGCCCGTCCCACCCGCTGTAGCGAGCGCTGTGCAGCGCGGCGGCGACCTGGTCGCGCAGCGCGGGCCGGGAGCGCTGGCTGGACCAGCCGTACGCGAGGTACTTGACGATGCGCAGTTTCTGGCCGGGGCGCAGCCCGCAGATCACGGTGGTGCGCGCCAGGTCGGGACCGGCGTCGCTGGTGACTTCGACCCGCCCGGGCACCTCGACGATGTGGTCCATTCCCGCGGTCATCATCAGCTGGCTCGCGCGGGTGCGGTGCATCAGCAGCGCGCCGCAGTCGGTCTCGTCGTGTTCGACGACCTCCAGCGGGTTTTCCAGGATGGCCGCCACCCGGGGGTCGGCCGACGTCGTCGGTTGGTCCTCGTTGGTGACCAGCTCCGACTGCACGGTGACGCGGACGAACTCGTTGACCGCCTCAACGCAGTATTCGATGGCGGCGACGCTGCGATGCGCGAGCGAGACCAGCCGGGTGGAGGTGACCCTGACTTCCTTGCCCACCGGCGAACGCCAGTGCGCGCTGCGAGTCAGGGTTCCGGCCTTCATGTCCAGGACGCGCTCGTGCGAGAGGAGTTCGCCGTACCGGACGTCGAAGGGCTCGTCCTCGACGAACAGCCGGATGATCTTGCCGTTGGTCACGTCGACGACGGTCTGACCGGCTTCCGGGTAGCCGTAGCCGGCCTCGGCGTAGGGCAGCGGCCGGATCTCGTAGAACGAGTTCAGGTAGGTGCCCGGCAAGCCGTACGGCTCGCCCTCGTCGAGGTTGCCACGCAGCCCGATGTGCCCGTTGGACAAGGCGAATAGCGATTCGGACTGGGCGATCAGATTCAGGTCGAGCCGCGTCTCGCGGATCACCCACGGTTCGACCGGGAAGGCTTCTTGAGTGATCATGCGTCGAGCAATTCCGCGAGGTCGGTCACCACGATGTCAGCGCCGCTGCGACGGAGATCTTCGGCCTGGCCCACTCGGTCAACGCCCACCACGTAGCCGAAGTTACCGGCATGACCGGCCGCCACCCCCGACAGGGCGTCCTCGAACACGGCGGCCGCGTCGGGGGTGACATCGAGCAACTGCGCACCGCGCAGATAGGAATCGGGCGCGGGTTTGCCTTTGATGTGTTCCTTGCGCAGCGTCACCCCGTCCACGCGTTGCTGCACGAACCGCTCCAGCCCGGTGATCTCGAGCACCTCGCGCGTGTTGGCGCTCGACGACACAACGGCGATGCCCAGGCCCGCGGCCGACGCCGCCTCCAGGTAGCGCCGCGACCCGTCGAACACCTCGACGCCGTCTCTCTCAAGCACCTTCTGGAACATCTCGTTCTTGCGGTTGCCCAGTCCGTAAACGGTTTCGGCGTCACCGGAGTCGTCGTGATCGCCGTCGGGCAGTTCGATGCCCCGGCTGTGCAGGAACGACCGGACCCCGTCTTCGCGCTTCTTACCGTCGACGTAAGTCCGGTAATCCGCGGCGGCGTCGAAGGGCACGAACGGCTCCCCGGTGCGCTCGGCTCGCTGGGACAGGTAAGCGTCGAACATGGCCTTCCACGCCTTGGTGTGGACGCTCGCGGTGTCGGTGAGCACGCCGTCGAGGTCGAACAGGCAGGCACGCACCTTCTCTGGCAGACCCAGCACAGAGGATCCTCACTGTCGGAGTAGTTGGGCGATACCACTCCACCATGCTTGCCCGCAGGTCGCCAGCGAACTCACATTCTTGCTACGCGCCGCAGGATGCGAACCATGTCGGCCGGGCGTTCCAGCGCGGAGAAGTGGCCGACACCGGGCAGCGTGACGGCCTCGACCTGCAGCTGGCGGGCAACCTGCTCGCGTTCGTGCACCCGCGACCAATCATCCTCGGAATACACGAGTGTGACGGGCACGCTGACGAGCGGATAGCGGCTCCGCGCGTTTCGGAACTCGCTGAGGTTACGCATGATGGCGCGGTTCACCCTCGGATAGCCTTTCCGGCGGCCGCTGCGGCGTAGCTCGCGCAGAAAGTCTTTCGGCAGCGCGCGGGGGTCGGCGAAGCCGCCGCGCAGCACGCCGCTCAGGATCAGTCGATTCTCCAGCCGGGCGAAGATGAGTCCGACTCCGGGAGCGCGGACGGAGGTGCCGATCAGCCGGGCAAACCAGTTGCCGCGTTCCAGCCCGCTCGGGTAGTCGTAGGCGTTGAACGCGATCACCGTGCTGATGTTGTCCGTCAGCTCGATGGAGGCCAACAGCGACAGCGCGGCGCCCATCGATTCGCCGGCCAGCGTCGCGTCATGCAGGTCCAGCAAAGTCACGAATTCTGTTACGGCGCTCAGCAACTCGACTTCGCCGTAGCGGGCACCGAGAACGATGTCGGACCAGCCCATGCCGGGCAGGTCCAGGGCGTAGACGGTGAAGTCGTCCCACAGTCCGGGAATGACCCGCTGGAAGTAGTCCAGTTGGGTGCGGACGGTGTGCAGCAGCACCACCGGCGGCCCGGTCCCGGCGGTGAAGTACCGCAACCGTGACCCGTCGGAGCGGGTCAGGAACCGGACGTCGCCGTGTCCGCCGGTCCACGTCGTTGTGTAACGCTGATCCGGAACCTCGTTGACGTTCATGGCATTCAACCGTTCGCTCGGGCGACGCCCTGGATCACCCGCAGCCGTCCGTCGGTCAACGCGGCGGTCAGATTCTGTGCCTTGCGGGCGAAGTCGGCGACGAACGCGTGCAGGCCCAGCGGGCTGGCGGGTTGGGCCAGCAGGGCCTGCATGATCGCGCCCGCCTGGTCGGTGAGATCGTTCCACTGGTCGACGACGAAGCCGCAAGACTCGATCACCGCGCGCAAGTCGTCGGGGCTGACCAGATGGCTATGCGCGGGGTGATCGGCCCACGGCAGGGGAAAGCCGAGTTCACGGCCATCGCCAATGGTGATGTCCCACAAGGCAAGACGACCCCCATCGACCAGCACCCGCCGAGCCTCGGAGTACAAGCCCGCCTTGTCGGCCACATTCATCTGGACATGCTGACTGATCGCGACGTCGAAGCTCGCATCGGTGAAGGGGAGCGCGGTGACGTCACCCTGGTGCACCGATATCCGGCCGTCCAGCCCGACGAGTCGGTTGAGCCAGCGGTGTGTTTCGCAGTATTCGTCGGTGAGGTCGACGGCGCTGACGGTGCTGCCGAAGCGGTCGGCGACGTAGCGCGCGGTGCCACCGACCCCGCTGCCGGCGTCGAGCACCTTGCTCTGCTCGGTGATCCCGGCGAGGTCCACCAGTTGGGCGGTCGCGATGCGGCCCATCGTGTGGAAGTCCTCCAGCAGGCCCAGGTCGGCGGGCACCAGGTGGTCGAGATCTTTGCCGGCGGGGATCAACGCCCGCTCGATGTTGTGCTGCGACAACCCGGTCGAATATTGAGTTTCGATTGCGTTCATTTCTGCTCGCCTTTCAGGCCTTCAGCGTGAAGCCGAATTCACGCTCGGTGAGTTGGGATGCCACGTTGTGCTCGCTTCGCCAGAGCGCTGACTGTCCCGACAGTCGGGCCTGTGCCGGCTGGGGATGCTGCTGGAGTCGGTCGAATCGTTCCAACCGATGCATCGGTACCAGCCCGATCAGCATGAAACTCCATATCTGGCGTATGAAATTGGTTGCGGTGAGCCGGGATTCCGGCCCATGAACGTAACGCCGCGCGATCGTCAAGAAGTCCTCAGGTTCGACGCCGGCGACATCGCGGACATGTGTGGTCGGGCCGCCGACCTCCCAGGTTCCCAGGCCGTGCTCGGGCAGGTAGTGGCGCACACTGGATTCGAAGAACATGTCGGCGCCGAGCCACTTTCTGTTGACGCGCACCGCGCGCATGAACATCCAGGCGGGAACGTCGACGTGCCGCACGCGCCGGCCCAATGCCTCACCGACCGCGTCGGCGATCTGCGCTCCCGATAACAGCTCCGGTCCTGTCGGCCGGTAGGCGCGGCCGTCGTGGCGGTGCGGATCGAGCAGTGCGCCCACCGCGACCCGGGCGATGTCTTCGTTGGAGGGCGGCGCATTTCGGCCGGCCCCGGTCGGCGTCGGCAACACTCCGAGCTGCGAGGCGAGGGGGACCAGCTGCAGGTAGTTGTCCGCGAAGTATCCCGGGTCGACGGCCACATGCGCGGTATGCGGCAGCAGCTCGAAGAGCTTGTCGGTCAACCAGGCATGCCGGGTCATCAGCGAGGGATGTTGGGGGCTGGCCAGCCATTGCCCAAGCGCCACTACCGCTTCGGTGCCCGCCCGCTGGGCGGCCACGGCAAACGTGACCGCGCTGTCGAGTGCGTGCGGGTGGTACGGGGGATTGAAGAACAGCCGGTCCACCCCGGCCATTGCGGCCGTAATCTGTTGAATGTCAAACAAATCGGTGACGACGACCTCGGCGCCCAACTGCCGAAGCCGCGCGCTGCGTGCGTCTTCACGATGCACGATGGCCCGGGTGGCGACGCCCTTCTCGAGCAGCTGGGCGGCGACCGCACCACCGATTTTTCCCGTCGCGCCGGTGACCAATACGCGAGTACTCATGCGTTTTCCCTTTGCAAT